>NZ_CP183331.1:930576-1240769 GCF_048541895.1 Caulobacter sp. ErkDOM-E
CGCGACCCGATCCTGACCGGCGAACCCATCACCCCCCGCAAGATCGTCCGGGGCGGCGACGGCGGCTATCTTTCAGTCGTGCTGTCGCCCGGCAAGCGCGCCATGGCCGTGCCCGTCACCTCCGAGACCGCCGTCGGCGGCTTCATCCTGCCCGGCGACCGGGTGGATGTCCTGCAGACCCGCGACACCCTTTCCCCGGATGCTGATGGCGGCGCCGGCAAGGTGACGATCGCCGAGACCATCCTGCAGAACGTCCGCGTTCTGGCCCTGGACCAGAGCACCGCAGCCGAGAAGGACGCCAAGTCCATCGTCGCGGCCACCGCCACCATCGAGGTCAGCCCCACTGACGCCGAGGCCCTGACCCGGGCCAAGGCGACAGGCCCTGTGACCCTGGCCCTGCGCGCCTATACCGATCTGGGCGGCCCTTCGGGCGTCGTCGGGGGTGTCGCGCGCAAGGCTCCGGAGGACTCGGTGATCCGCATCAACCGTGGCGGCCAGACCACCAACACTTCGGTGCGCCCATGAGCCGCTCCCCCATGATTCGTCGGGTTCTGACCGCGCACATCGCCGGGCTTCTGGCCCTGAGTTCGACCACCTCCGTGCTGGCCGACGGTCCTGTCGGCGGCTCGCACACCTATCGGCCCGCGCCGCGCGTGGTTCGCCCGCGCCCGGTCGTCGCCGTCGCCCCGATCGCGCCGCCTGCCGCCGAGCAGGTGCTGAGCATCGACCTGACCGCCGGGGCCGGCGCCCGGGTGCTGGACCTGCCGCTGGGCAAGTCGGCCATCATCGAGCTGCCGGTCGACGTGCGCGACATGCTGGTCACCAATCCGCTGGTGGCCGATGCGGTTCTGCGCAGCCCGCGCCGGATCTATGTGCTGGGCATGACCTCGGGCGCGACCGACGCGGTGTTCTTCGACGCTGCGGGCCGCAAGATCCTGCAGCTGAACATCCGCGTCGCCCAGGACATCAGCCTGCTGTCCTCGACCCTGCGCACCGTCCTGCCCATGGGCTCGGTGCAGGTCGTTCCGCTGAAGGACAGCGTCATTCTCACCGGCGTGGTGATGAACGCCGCCGACTCCGAGAAGGCCTCGCGGATCGCCGCCCAGTTCGTGGCCTCTCCGGAAAAGGTGCTGAACATGCTCAGCATCGCCGGCAAGGACCAGGTGATGCTGGAAGTGCGCATCGTCGAGGTGCAGCGCAACGTCATCAAGCAGCTGGGCGTGTCATCCAGCGCCCTCTTCAACGACGGCGTCAGGACCTATGGTCTGGGACGCGACAATACCTTCGGCGTCAACGGCGCACTGATGGGCGGCGCCGACCTTTGCGCCGGCTACAACAACGCCCGCACGACCAACGTCAGCAACAACAACACCCAGAACAGCCAGAACGGGGTCACCTCGGCGACCACGGGCTCGACGTCCAACAACACGTCGAACTCGGTCTCGACCTCGACCGTGACCCTGATCGACGTCAACGGAAACCCGGTCACGATCGCCGCCGACAGCGTCGGTTCGATCACGCGGACCAACGCGGTTAACAGCGCGGTCAATTCGGGCACGAACAGCGGCACATCCAACGCCCTGACCAACCTGATCAGCAATGTCGCCACGACGGCCTACAAGACGGCCACGGGCAGCAACACCAATGCCTGTCTGCAGGCCTTCGAGCGCGTGGGTCTGATCCGGACCCTGGCCGAGCCCAACCTGACCGTGCTGTCGGGCGAGGCGGGAAAGTTCCTGGCGGGCGGCGAGTTCCCGGTCCCCACCGGCCAGGACGCCACCGGCAAGATCACCATCGAATTCAAGCCCTACGGCGTGGGCCTGGGCTACGTCCCGGTCGTGCTGTCGGGCGGCCGCATCTCGCTGAAGCTGTCGACCGAGGTTTCCGAGCTCTCCAGCCTGGGCGCCTTCTCGGTGTCCAGCGGTTCGGGCTCCAGCGTGCTGACCGTGCCAGGCCTGATGGTTCGCCGGGCCGAGACGACGGTCGAGCTGCCCTCGGGCGGCTCGATGATGATCGCCGGCCTGCTGCAGCAGACCACCAAGCAAACCATCGACTCCCTGCCGGGCCTGACCTCGATGCCGGTTCTCGGCTCGCTGTTCCGCTCGCGCGACTATCTGAACGGCGAAACCGAGCTGGTGATCATCATCACCCCCTACATCGTCGATCCCACCCGGCCCCAGAACCTGCAGACCCCGGCCGACGGCCTGAGGTTCGCGGGCGACATGAGCACGACCCTGCTGGGGCGGCTCAACCAGGTGGTCAAGGCGCCGGCCGGCGCCAATGCGGGGCGCGCCTATCAGGGCCCCGTCGGCTATGTGATCGAGTGAGGACGCGGACATGAGCAAGCACCCCGTGAAACGCGTCCTTCTCCTCGGCGCCGCACTGCTGGGCCTGTCGGCCTGCGCCAGCGCCGGCGTTGAACCGCCTGTTTCCGCGCCCGCCTCGCGCACCGAGACCGAAAAGTGGCGCGACCAGATCAAGGTCGACGGCCGCGCCGACGAGATCCAGCTGGCGGTGCACGCCACCGGCGTGTCGGCCAACCAGGACCAGGCGCTGTCGGCCCTGGTCGGTCGCTGGCTGTCGGCCCAGGCGCGCGAGATCGTGGTCAGCGCCCCCATCGGCGGCGGCGACGCTTCGGCGGCTGGCGGCATGGCCGCGCAAATCCGCGAGCGGTTGATGTTCTATGGCGCGGCCCCGGCTCAGGTCAGGATCGTCGGCTATGACGCCGGCGGCCAGGCTGTTGCCCCGATGCGCGTCGGCTTCGAGATCTTCACCGCTGAAGGCCCCACCTGCGGCCGCTGGGAAAACCTCACGGCCACCCGCAAGAACGAGACCTACGGCAATTTCGGCTGCGCCGTGGCCGCCAATCTCGCCGCCCAGATCGCCAATCCAGAAGACCTGATCCGTCCGCGCGACTCGACCCCGATCGACGCGGGTCGCCGCGACGTCGTCCTGGGCAAGTACCGCAAGGGCGAGGTCACCTCGGCGGCCAAGGACGAGCAGGCCACCGGCGCCGTCTCCAAGGCGATCAACTGATGCCGCGTCCTCCTTCGGATCATGACCCGTTCGACCTGGGGTTCGAGGCCGCCGACGAGTTCACCTCAGCCGGCTCCGATCCCTGGCGCTCGTCCGCGCCGGCCCTGTCGCCGGCCCAGGGCGGGATGGACGACCCCTTTGCTGATTTCCCGCCGGCCCGACCGCGCGACGAGCGGCCCGCGCCCGCGCAGGACCCGTTCGCGGCGCCCGCCGCAGCGCGCCAGGCTCAGGCCCAGGCTAGAGCCCCGGCGCCCGCCGCCGCCATGCCGGAGCCCGAGCGTCGGCGCGCGCCCGCCGCTGAAATGACCCTGCCGCCCGCGTACGAACCGCCCCTGCCCGAGCCGTCCCCGCATGACAGCCTGAGCGGCAGCGACGCCGCCCTGGGCGAGATGGCGGTGCCGCGCATCACCATCCACGCCTTCTGCGTGCGGCCCGAGACCTCGGCCCTGATCGAGGTCGCCGCCGCCGACCGCCGGATGGCCCGCGCCTCGACCATCGTCCGCGTGGGCGGTCTCGACGCCGCTGTGGAGCTGTATCAAAACCAGTCCACCCCCTCGCTGGTGCTGGTGGAAACCCATGACGGCGCTCAGCGCCTGCTGCACCTGCTGGACGCCCTGGCCCAGGTCTGCGATCCGGGCACCAAGGTCGTGGTCATCGGCCAGACCAATGACATCGCCCTCTATCGCGAGCTGATGCGCCGCGGGGTCAGCGAATATCTGACCCAGCCGCTTGGTCCGCTGCAGATCATCCGCGCCGTCTCCGGCCTCTATGCCGATCCGTCGGCGCCCTTCGTCGGCCGTCAGGTGGCCTTTGTCGGCGCCAAGGGCGGGGTAGGGGCCTCGACCCTGGCCCACAACTTCGCCTGGTCGATGGCCGAGCGAATGCAGACCGCCACGGTGATCGTCGATCTGGACCTGCCGTTCGGCACGGCCGGGCTCGATTTCAACCAGGACCCGCTGCAGGGCGTGATCGACGCCCTCAGCCAGCCCGACCGCCTCGACCCCGTGCTGATGGACCGGATGATGGTCCGCTGCGGCGATCGCCTGTCGCTGTTCGCCGCGCCTGCGACCCTCGACCAGGACTATGAGATCAGCGCCGAGGCCTATGAAGAGGTCACCCAGAAGATCCGCGGCGCCGCGCCCTTCGTGGTGCTGGACCTGCCCCACAGCTGGGCGGCCTGGACGCGGCGGGTGCTGATCGGCTCGGATGATCTGGTCGTGGTCGCCACGCCGGATCTGGCCTCGCTGCGCAATGCCAAGAACATCATCGACATGGTCCGCCAGGCCCGCCCCAATGACGCGCCGCCGCGTCTGGTGCTCAACCAGGTGGGCGTGCCCGGCCGTCCCGAGATCCCGGTCAAGGACTTCGGCGAGGCCCTGGGCGTCGCGCCGTCGCTCGTCCTGCCCTTCGATCCCAAGTCCTTCGGCCAGGCCGCCAATAACGGCCAGATGGTCGGCGAGGTCGCGCCCAAGTCCAAGGCGGCCGAGGGCATCGACCACCTGGCCCAGCTGATCAGCCGTCGCGAACCGCCGCAGGTTCAGAAGGCCTCGATGCTGTCGGGTCTGTTCAGGAAGAAATAGCGACGGATGTTCGGCAAGCGCGATCAGAACCCCGCAACGGACCGTCACGCGCCGCCCCCGGCGCCGACCGACGGGTCGGCGATCGCTACGCGTCCCCAGCGCGTCGAGCCGGCCCAGGATCGCGCCGCGCCGTCGCCCAAGGTTGCCCCGCCCAAGGCGACGCCGGGGCTGGAGCAACTGCGCGCCGCGCAGGGTGCGCCGCCCACCACGACCATCGTCCGCGAGCAGAGCGACTACTACCACGCCACCAAGACCGTCATCTTCAACGCGCTGCTCAACACCATCGACCTGAGCCAGCTGGCCCAGCTGGACGTCAAGGCGGCCGCGGAAGAGATCCGCGACATCGTCGCCGAGCTGGTGGCGATCAAGAACGTCTCGATGTCGGTCTCCGAACAGGAGCACCTGGTCCAGGACATCATCAACGACGTCCTCGGCTATGGCCCGCTGGAGCCTTTGCTGGCTCGCGACGACATCGCCGACATCATGGTCAATGGGGCCCACCGGGTGTTCATCGAAGTGGGCGGCAAGGTCCAGCTGACCAATGTGCGCTTCCGCGACAATCTGCAGCTGATGAACATCTGTCAGCGGATCGTCAGCCAGGTCGGCCGCCGGGTCGATGAAAGCTCGCCGATCTGCGACGCCCGCCTGCCCGACGGCAGCCGCGTCAACGTCATCGCCCCGCCCCTGGCTCTGGATGGTCCCACCCTGACCATCCGGAAGTTCAAGAAGGACAAGCTGACGATGAAGAACCTGGTCGACTATGCGTCGATCAGCGCCGAAGGGGCGAGGGTTCTGGGCGTCATCGGCGCCTGCCGCTGCAACATCGTCATCTCCGGCGGTACGGGCTCGGGCAAGACGACGCTGCTCAACACCCTGACCGCCTTTATCGACCCGACCGAGCGGGTGGTGACCTGCGAGGACGCCGCCGAACTGCAGCTGCAGCAGCCGCACGTGGTGCGCCTGGAAACCCGGCCGCCCAACCTGGAAGGCCAGGGCGCGATCACCATGCGCGATCTGGTCAAGAACTGTCTGCGGATGCGTCCAGAGCGGATCATCGTCGGCGAAGTCCGGGGCCCTGAAGCCTTCGACCTGCTGCAGGCCATGAACACCGGCCACGACGGCTCGATGGGCACGCTGCACGCCAACAGTCCGCGCGAGGCCATCAGCCGGATCGAGAGCATGATCACCATGGGCGGCTATGGCCTGCCCTCCAAGACCATCAAGGAAATGATCGTCGGCTCGGTCGACGTCATCGTCCAGGCCGCCCGCCTGCGCGACGGCAGCCGTCGTATCACCCACATTACCGAGGTGGTCGGTCTCGAGGGCGACGTGATCGTCACCCAGGACCTCTTCGTCTACGAGATCACCGGCGAAGACGCCGACGGCAAGGTGGTGGGCAAGCACCGTTCGACCGGCATCGCCCGGCCCCGCTTCTGGGACCGCGCCCGCTATTACGGCCTGGAGCGCGAGCTGGCCGAAGCCCTCGACGCGGCGGAGTAGCCCATGCTGTTCGTGATCGCCGGCGTTCTGGGCTTCATCACCATCACGGCCCTGGGCTTTGCCTTCGCCGGCGGCGACCAGAACGCGGCCCGCACGGCCAAGCGCGCCCAGGCGATCGTCGGCGGCGGCGCCCATGCCGCCGGGGCCCGCGCCAAGGCCGTGGCCAATACGCCCGACGCCCGCCGCAAACAGATCCTCAAGACCCTGAAAGAGCAGGACAGGCGGCAGAAGAAGGCGTCGCTGAGCATCGCCGCTCGCCTGCGCGCCGCCGGCCTTGGCGAAAAGGTCCAGATGTTCTGGATCATCAGCGGGGGGCTGGGCTTCTGCGTCGGCCTGATCGTCCTCATCCTGGGCCAGCATCCGCTGCTGGCCCTCGGCGCGGCCTTCGCCGCCGGCCTGGGCCTGCCGCGCTGGGTGGTGGGCATGCTGGCCACGGCCCGCACCAAGAAGTTCACCGAGGCCTTCTCGGACGCCATCGACATCATCGTGCGCGGCATCAAGTCGGGTCTGCCGGTCCATGACTGCCTGAAGATCATCGGCAAGGAATGCCCCGAGCCCCTGGCCGGCGAGTTCCGCATGCTGACCGAGAACGTCGGCATGGGCATGCCGATGGATGTGGCCCTGGAGCGCATGTACGAGCGCATGCCGACCAACGAGCTGCGCTTCTTCGCCATCGTGCTGTCGATCCAGGCCAAGACCGGCGGCAACCTGGCCGAGGCCCTGGGCAACCTGTCGACCGTGCTGCGGGCCCGCAAGCTGATGGGCGAAAAGATCAAGGCGCTGTCGGCCGAAGCCGTGGCCTCGTCGTTCATCATCGGGGCTCTGCCGCCCGGCGTTGTGGTGCTGATCACCGTGACCTCACCGGCCTATATGCAGCCGCTGTTCACCGACCAGCGCGGCCATCTGATGCTGCTGGCGGGCGGGATCTGGATGAGCATCGGCATCTTCGTGATGCGCAAGATGATCAACTTCAAGTTCTAGGGGAGGGGGCTCATGAACATCGTCGCCGTCCTGACCGACCCCACCAACATCTTCACGGGGATCATCGCCCTGGTGGTGTTCGCCACCATGATCACCTTGGCCGCGCCGTTGATGCGCGACAAGGGTCTGGAAGGGCGCCTGAAGTCAGTGGCCAACCGCCGCGAGGAGCTGCGCCGCCGCTCGCGCGAGGCCATCGTCCAGAAAGGCGGCGGGGGCAGCACCCTGCGCCACACCGACGAAGGCCTGTACAAGAACATCGTCGACCGCCTGCAGCTGTCACGCCTGCTGGAAGATCCCAAGGTGGTCGACAAGCTGGCCCAGGCCGGCTTTCGCGGACCACAGCCGGTCTCGACCTTCTATTTCTTCCGCTTCGTGATGCCGTTCATCTTCGCGGTTGTGACGGCGTTCTACATCTATCTGATCAATGATTTCGGCCTGGTGGGCATGCAGAAGCTGTGCGCCTGCGTTGCGGCCCTGGCCATCGGCTACTACGCGCCCAACGTTTACATCACCAACATCGCCACCAAGCGCCGCGAGTCGATCGTGGCGGCCTTTCCCGACTCCCTGGACCTGCTGCTGATCTGCGTCGAAAGCGGCATGTCGATCGAGGCGGCGATCCAGAAGGTCGGCGCGGAAGTCGGCTCCAGCTCGATGGAGCTGGCCGAGGAACTGAGCCTGCTGACCGCCGAGCTGTCCTATCTGCCCGACCGGCGCCTGGCCTATGAGGGCCTGGCTCGCCGCACCAACCACCCCGGCATCCGCTCGGTCGCCACAGCCATGATCCAGGCCGAGCGCTACGGCACGCCGCTGGGCAGCGCCCTGCGGGTCATGGCCAAGGAAAACCGCGAGCTGCGTCTCTCGGCCGCCGAAAAGAAAGCCGCCGCCCTGCCGGCTCAGCTGACCGTGCCGATGATCCTGTTCTTCCTGCCGGTGCTGTTCGTGGTGATCCTGGGTCCGGCGATCATCAAGATCCAGGACGTGATGGGCAAGGGTTAGGGGCCCGTCCCCAAGGGCCGCGCTTCGTCCCAGATCCCTCGCGGCAAGGCCAGCGAGTAGCCCATGCCGGCGGCATGATCTTCCAGCCCATTCTCGCCCTCCACATCGCCTGCGGCCTCGTCGCCGTCGTGGCCGGCGGCCTGCCCATCGTCACCCGTAAAGGCTCTGCGCTGCATCGCGTGTCCGGCTGGATCTTCACCGGCCTGATGGGGATGCTGCTGGTCTGCGCCTGGGTGATGACGGCGCTGCACTTCAACCCCTATTTCGCGGCCCTGACGGCCACGGCGACCATCACCGTCTTCTCCGGCGTGCGAGTGCTGAAGCGCAAGCGGCCCGACCTGCGCCGCGCCGACCGCGCCAGGGCGCTCGACTGGATCCTGACCCTGATCGTCGTGGGCGTGGGCCTGTGGGTGCTGGTGCTGATCCTGCGCGGCCAGACGGGCGGCAGGACGGCCGTCTCCGCCGCCTTGGTCTATGGCGCGCTGACCTATGGCGGCTGGGACCTGTGGCGCTTTGCCCGCCCCACCGCGTGGCCATTCTTTCCAGACCTCTGGACCTACGAGCATCTCGTGAAGATGCTAAGCGCCTACGGGGCGGTGATGAGCGCCTTCTCGGGCAACTTCCTGACCTTCCTGCCGACCCCCTGGAGACAGCTCTGGCCGACCCTCGTGTTTCAATCCCTGGCCGTGATCTGGATCCTGTCGCGGGCCCTGCGCCGCCGCCGGGACCTTTCGCCCGCCTGAAGCGCGCCCCGACGGCCGCCTGGGTGTGGGCCTTCGGCGCCTATAGCTATGTCGTCACCGCCTTCAGCGCCGCCTGGTTCGCGCGCCGGTCCGCGCGGGCGGCCGGTGCGCCGATCAGCCTGGTCGAGTCGGTGTCGTGGCAGGGCGCCAGCTACGCCCTGTGGCTGCCCGTCGCCGGCCTGGTCTGGGCAGTCCTGCGGCGCTTCGGGGCCGGTGGGCGAGGCGTCGCGGTCCTGACCCTGGCGATGATCCCTGTCGTGGCCCTGGAATCATTGGGCGCTGCCTGGGTGGACATGACGTTCCGGGCGCCCGACGGCGGCATGGCCGAAGGGCTGGACCGCGCTCTGAGCCGCTCGCCCGTCTCGATCCTGCTCTACACCGCCCTGGCCGCCGCCGGTCTGGCCGCGGCCCATCGCCAGAGGGCCGTCGAGGCCCAGACCCGCGCCGATCATCTGGAGACGGCCCTGACCGAGGCGCGGCGGGTCGTGGCGCGCCAGGCCGCCCCGGCCGAGCGCCTGACGGTCTCGACGGGATCGCGCCGGACGCCGGTCGACCTGTCCCGCGTGGAATGGTTCTCGGCCGCCGGCAACTATGTCGTCGTGCACTGGGAACAGCGCGAGGGCCTGATCCGCGAGACTCTGCAGAACCTGGAAGGACGGCTGGACCCGGCGATCTTCGCCCGCAGCCATCGCTCGACCCTGGTCAATCTGGCCCGGGTTCGCGAGACCCAGTCGCTGTCGGACGGCTCATGGCGGCTGACGATGGAGAGCGGCGCCGAACTGGTCGCCAGCCGCACCTATCGCGACGACCTGCTGGCCCGCCTGGGCAGATAGACCGGCGCCCTTCTTGCGGCGCGGCGCCCAGTGGTTTGCCATTGTGGGACAGTCAGCATGAAGATCGGCGGCAAGCGGGCTCTCCGCGATCGAAACCTCGCGCGCGACGAGGTCGGCGGATCAGCGGTCGAGACGGCTTTGATCTTCTCTCTGGCGGCGACCATGGCGGTGGTCGTCCGCGAGGGCGTATCCATGCCGCTGCTTCAGCAGTTCGCCGACGCGGCCAAGGTCCTCGAGCGCGCCCTCAGCTCGGCTTACTAGAGTTTCCGTCCTGACTGCGTCAGTCCGGAACTCTAGATCTTTGGTTTAGCGCATTTTCTTCACGCGAACCGGGATCCACTTCGCTCGAAAATGCTTTGGCTAGCCGCCCGACTTCATCGCTTCCCAGGTTCGGGACTGGGCCGTCGGGCTGGGCTGGCTGGTGGCGGCGCGCAGCCAGGCCAGGTTGTTGGCCACCGCTTCGGGCGGCAGGTCCTGGCGGGCCAGCTTTTCGGCTTCGGCGATGCGGCCCTGCAGGCCGATCACCAGGGCCAGGTTCTGGCGGATCTGGATGCTCGAGGCGGGCATGACCGCCGCGCGGCGCAGCAGGGCCTCGGCGCCGGTCATGTCGCCCTGGCTGGCCAGGTGCATGGCGTAATTGGCGTTGGCCACGGCCTCGTTGGGGCCCAGGGCCACGGCCTGACGGTGGGCGGCGCTGGCCTCTTCCTCGCGCTGGGCCTGCTCATAGGCGACGCCCAGCAGCGACTGGGGACGCCAGTCCTTGGGCGCCAGGACAGCGGCGTGACGGGCCGGCTCGACGGCGTAGAAGCCCTGGCCGCGCGCGATATGGGCGCGGGCCGATTCCAGCAGGGCGTCCAGATTGTCGGGCTCGACCATCAGCACCTTGCCGGCGGCCTCGGCGGCGTCGTCATAGCGACCCATGGCCCGCAGGGCCTGGGCCAGGGCGACGCCCGCCTCGGCGTCGCGGCCGTCGGTCTCGAACTCGCCGCCCCAGAAGGCTGCGCGGGCCAGGGGATCGGCGCGGCGCATCTCGGCGCGCTGGGCCGGGCTGGCCTTGCGCGAGACAGCCTGCTCAACGGCGGCGGGCGGGGTCTTGGCGGCGCCGGCCTGGGCCTGGGGGCCCAGCATCAGCAGAGCCGGAGCGAGAACGGTTGCGAGGAGCGCGCGCTTGCGACACATGGAAGACGAGTCTCCGAAGGGTTGCCGCATCCTCGCCGCGCGGCCTCAAGGAATCGTTAAGCATAATTTCCAAGGGCCGCGACATGTTGGACAGCTCCCCCATTCTGGCCACGGCCACTGAAGGCGGCCTCCCGGTCCACCCGCTGTTCGAGGCCGAGCTTGAGGCCTTCCTGGCGGCGCGCCGGCCGTCGGCCCGGGTCCTGGCCGCCCAGGCCCAGTTCAAGGCCAAGGCCGGCCAGGTGCTGGTCCTGTCCGGGCCCGGCGGTCAGGTCGAACGCGTGCTGATGGGGCTGGGGACCCGCGCCGCCGTTGATCCGGGCCTGTTCCGGACGCTGGCCGGCAAGCTGCCGGCCGGGGACTATCGCCTGGCGCGCCTGCCGCGCGGCCTGGACGCCCAGGAGGCGACCCTGGCCTTCGCCCTGGGGCTCTATCGCTTTGATCGCTATCGCAAGCGGTCTGCTGAAGCCGGGCCTCGCCTGGTCGCGCCCAAGGGCGTCGACATCGAGGCGGTCATCGCGATCAGCCACGCCTGCGCTCTCGCCAAGGACATGGTCAACACCCCGGCCAACGACATGGGCCCGCTGCAGATCGAGACCATCGCCCGCGAGATCGCCGCGCAGCACGGCGCGACCCTGTCGGTGATCGTCGGCGACGACCTGCTGGCCCAGAACTATCCCGCCGTCCACGCCGTGGGCCGCGCCGCCGCGCCGCATCGCGCGCCGCGCATCCTGGAAATGAACTGGGGCGACCCTGCTCACCCGGTGCTCGCCCTGGTCGGCAAGGGCGTGGTGTTCGACAGCGGCGGCCTGGACATCAAGCCCTCGTCGGGCATGCGGCTGATGAAAAAGGACATGGGCGGCGCCGCCCACGCCCTGGCCCTGGCGCGGATGGTGATGGGCGCCAAACTGCCGGTGCGGCTGGTGGTGCTGACCCCCGTGGTCGAGAACGCCATCAGCGGCGACGCCATGCGTCCCGGCGACGTGTTGCAGACCCGCGCCGGCCTCACCGTCGAGGTAGGCAACACCGACGCCGAGGGCCGGCTGATCCTGGCCGACGCCCTGGCCCGCGCCGCCGAGCACAAGCCCGCCCTGACCCTGGACCTGGCCACCCTGACCGGCGCGGCGCGCGTGGCCCTGGGGCCGTTCGTGATCCCGTTCTGGACGCCCGACGACCGACTGGCGGGGCAGATCGAGACGGCCTCGAAGGCGACGGCTGACCTGTTGTGGCGCATGCCGCTGACCGAGGCCTATGGCGAGTCGATCGAGAGCGAGATCGCCGACCTGCAGAACGACTCCGCCGCCTGGGCCCAGGCCGGGGCGACGACGGCGGCCCTGTTCCTGCAGCGGTTCGCGCCAACCGGTGAGGGCATCGGGCCTTGGGCCCATTTCGACCTCTATGCCTGGAACCCCAAGAGCCGGCCGGGCTATCCCGGCGGCGGCGAGGCCCAGGCGATCCGGGCGCTGTTTTCGATGCTCAAGACCCGGTTCCCGGCGTGAGCGCGCCTGACCGTCGCCTGACTCTGATCCGCGACGGCCTGGCCGATGTGCGGCTGGAGGGCGTGGTCTCCGCCGAGCGCTTCGCCGCCGCCCAGCCGATGCAGGCCAGCGCCCCGATCGCCTCGATCCGCAAGGCGCCGGCTCCCGACGCCGAGCAGGAAGACCAGCTGGCCTTTGGCGAGCGCTTCGACGTGCTGTTCGAGGTTGACGGCTTTGCCTTCGGCCAGGCCCGCCGCGACGGCTATGTGGGCTATGTCACCAGCGACGCCCTATCGGCGCCCGTCCTGGCGCCCACCCATCGGGTGTCGGCGATCCGCACCTACGCTTTCAGCGAGCCCGATATCAAATCGGCCATTGTCGGCCTCTACAGCCTCAACGCCCTGGTGACGGTCGAGGCGCGCGAGGGGCGCTTTGTCCGGGTCGCCCGCTCGGGCTGGTTCATCGAGGCGCATCTGACGCCGGTCGGCCGGGGCGAGAGCGACTATGTCGCCGTCGCCCAGCGGTTCCTGGGCGCGCCCTATCAGTGGGGCGGACGCGAGTCGCTGGGTCTGGACTGCTCGGCCCTGATCCAGCAGTCGCTGGCGGCCTGCAACCGCGCCTGCCCGCGCGACACCGACCTGCAGCGCGGCTTCTTCCCAGAAATCGACGCCTCGGAGCGTCGTCGCGGGGACCTGGTGTTCTGGAAGGGCCACGTGGCGATCCTGCTGGACCCCGACACCATCCTGCACGCCAACGCCCACCATATGGCCACCGCTATCGAGCCCCTGGCCCAGGCCATAGCCCGCATCGAGGCCGCCGGCGTCGGCGCGCCGCTGGGTTACCGCCGGCCCTGAGCGGTTTGATGCTTCCCCCTCTGGGGGAGCTGTCACGGAGTGACTGAGGGGGTCTTCACGGCCGACGTCGCGTTGCCCCCTCCGACCTTTCGGGCCACCTCCCCCGGGAGGGGAGGATCATCGGTCGGAAAACGAAAAAGGGCCGCGAAGCGAACTTCGCGGCCCCCGATCTTGTTTTGCCTAAACGCCCTTTACGGTGCGGCAGGCGCCGCAGCCGGAGCGGCGGGCGCGCCTGCGGCGGCCGCGCCGGCTTCCGGGGCCGTCGCCGGAGCGCCTTCGGCCGGAGCCGCCGGAGCAGCAGCCTCGGCCGGCTTGGGCGCCGGCACCGGCAGGGTCGAACCCAGGCTGTGCAGATAGGCGATGATCGCCACTCGGTCTTCCGGCTTCTTCAGGCCGACGAAGCTCATATTGGTGCCCGAGACGTACTTTCCGGGCGCCTTGAGGAACTCGTACATGTGGTCATAGTCCCACACCGGGTTCTTGGCGCCGAATTCCTTCATCGCGCCGGAATAGGCGTAGCCAGCGTGCGAACCGGGCTGGTGGCCCAGAATGCCCCACAGGCCAGGACCGATGCCATTGGCGCCGCCAGAATCCAGCTTGTGGCAGGCGCTGCACTTTGCGGCGACGGCCTGGCCGGCGGCGATATTGGCCGGCAGCAGCAGGGCGGTGCCCCAGTCGGGCGCGACCTCGACAGCGGCGGCCCCGCCGCCGCCGGTCGACTCTTCGACCGCGATTTCGTAACCGGCCTTTTCGAGGTCGTGCTTCTGGAACATGACGGTCGATGCTTCACGCAGACCGAAAATAACGAGGCCGGTCAGCAGCACGCCGCCAGCAATCTTGTTGAACGTCAGGTCGCTCATCTCAGCCTTGTCAGCCTCTTACCGGCCCGCCTGAGGCGGGGCCCAAACCCGCGGCGAGGAATCCCCCGCGCGCGCCTCTTGTTGCGCTCGCGTCTCTTACACGCTACCGCCCCTCGCGCAACCGGGCAGCAGCGATATTGAACTCATGAACCCTATCGTCCTGATCCCCGCCCGCATGGCGGCCACCCGTCTGCCGAACAAGCCGCTGGCCGATATCGGCGGTCTGCCGATGATTGTCCGCGTTCTGAACCAGGCGCTCAAGGCCAATATCGGCCCGGTGGCCGTGGCTGCGGGCGATATCGAGATCGTCGAGGCCGTGCGTGCGGCAGGTGGTCGCGCCGTGCTGACCGACCCGGATCTGCCCTCGGGCTCTGACCGGATCCTGGCGGCGCTGGCGGAGCTGGATCCGCATTTCGAGCACGACGTGGTGATCAATCTGCAGGGCGACATGCCGTTCGTCGACCCGTCGGTGCTGTCGGCCTGCGCCGGCCTGCTGGAAGATTTCGGCGATTGCGACATCGCCACCGTCGTCGCGGCCGAGGCCTCGCCCGCCGACCGGACCAATCCCGACGTGGTGAAAGCCGTGCTGGCCATGGAGGACGACGGCAAGAGTGGCCGGGCCCTCTATTTCACCCGCTCCACCCTCTATGGCGATGGGCCTGTCTGGCGTCACATCGGCATCTATGGCTATCGCCGCGAGGCGCTGGAGGCGTTCAACGCCGCTTCGCCCTCGCCGCTGGAAAAGCGCGAGAAGCTGGAGCAGCTGCGGGCCATGGAGCTGGGCATGACGATCCGCGCCGCCGTCGCCCTTGAAGCGCCGATCTCCGTTGATAATCCCTCTGATCTCGAAGCCGCGCGTCTGCAGGCCGGAAAACAAGCATGAGCATCCTCAAGAAGATCGCCTTCCAGGGCGAACCCGGCGCCAACAGCCATGAGGCCTGCCGCACCTATTTTCCGGACTATGAGGCCTATCCCTGCGCCACCTTCCAGGAGGCGTTCGAGGCCATCAAGACCGGCGTCTGCGAGCTGGGCATGATCCCGATCGAGAACTCGATCGCCGGCCGCGTCGCCGACGTGCACCACCTGCTGCCGGCCTCGGGCCTGAAGATCATCGGCGAGCGCTTCAAGCCGATCCGCTTCCAGCTGATGGCCAACAGGGGCGTCAAGCTGGAGGACATCAAGGTTGTCGCCTCGATGCCGATCGCCCTGGCCCAGTGCCGCAACAGCCTGCGCAAGCTGGGCGTGGCCACCGAAGGGGCGGGCGACACCGCCGGCGCGGCCAAGGCCCTGGCCCTGAAGCCCGACCCCACGCGCGGCGCCGTGGCCCCGGCCCTGGCGGCCGAGATCTATGGCCTGGATATCCTGGCCAGCGACATCGAGGACGAGCGCCACAACACCACCCGCTTCCTGGTGATGACGGCCGACACGACCCCGACCCCGCCGGCCTTCACCCATCGCTGCGTGACCAGCTTCGTGTTCAAGGTCAGGAACCTGCCGGCCGCGCTCTACAAGGCCATGGGCGGGTTCGCGACCAACGGCGTCAACATGACCAAGCTGGAAAGCTACATGGAAGACGGCGCCTTCACGGCCACCTTCTTCTACGCCGAGGTCGACGGCCGTCCGGAAGATCGGTCGTTGGCCCTGGCCTTCGACGAGCTGAAGTTCTTCTCGGACAAGTTCGAGATCCTCGGGGTCTATCCGGCCGATCCGTTCCGGGACCGGACGTAGGCGCTAGATCCTCCCCTTTTGGGGGAGGTGGCCCAGCGGGCCGGAGGGGGCAGCGCGGCCTAGGTCCAGCTATCCCCCTCAGTCGCTCCGCGACAGCTCCCCCAGAGGGGGAGCATCTTTCCCACACGGCAAGCTTCGCAGTAACGCCGTTCTTCGCCTAAGCTCCCCGCACAAACAAAACGTCCGGGGAGGGACGCTCCATGAATACGATGATCGCGCCGGTTATGGCGCTGGTGGCCTGGTCGCTGGTGATCTGGCTTTGGATGTATATTCGCCGCATTCCGGCGATGGCCAAGGCGGGCGTCAAGCCGCAGGACGCGGCCTTTCCGGGCTCGCTGGACGTGCTGCCGGCCGGGGCTCGCCAGGCGGCCGACAACTACAACCACCTGATGGAACAGCCGACCATCTTCTACGCCGCCGCCCTGGCGATCGCGGTGGCCGGGCATGGCGACGATCTGGCGATGAAGCTGGCCTGGGCCTATGTGGGCCTGCGGGTGCTGCACAGCCTGGTTCAGGTGACGGTGAACGTCGTGAACCTGCGGTTCCTGCTGTTTGCGACCTCGACGATCACCCTGGCGGTGATGGTCGTGCGGGAGCTGCTGAAGATCTGGGGCTAACGCAGCCCACCTATAATCTTGTCATCCCGGCCGCAGCGTAGCGGAGAGCCGGGACCCAGGAGCCGCCTCATTGCGGTGGCCCCTGGGTCCCGGACAGCCTCTGCGAGGCTTCCGGGATGACAAGAATTTTGGCTGTTTGAAGCGCTTCAAACCGCGTCCAGTCCGATATCCAGCACCGGCGCCGAGTGGGTCAGGGCCCCGACGCTGATCACATCGACGCCCGTCTCGGCGATGGCCCGCACGGTGGTCAGGTTGACCCCGCCGGAGGCCTCCAGCACGGCCCGTCCCTTGGCCAGGGCCACGGCCGTGCGCAGGTCGTCGAGGCTGAAATTGTCCAGCATCACCACATCCGGGCCGTGCTTCAGCGCGTCTTCCAACTGGTCCAGGCCGTCGACCTCGACCTCGACCTTGACCAGATGCCCGGCGAAGGCCCGCGCCCGGCGGACGGCTTCGCCGACCCCGCCGCAGGCGGCGACGTGGTTGTCCTTGATCAGGATGGCGTCATCCAGGCCGAAGCGGTGGTTGATCCCGCCGCCGCAGCGCACGGCGTATTTCTCCAGCGCCCGCAGGCCCGGCGTGGTCTTGCGGGTGTCGACGATGATCGCGCCCGTGCCCTCGACCAGGCGGACGTAGGCGCGGGTCAGGGTGGCGATACCCGACAGTCGGCCCAGCAGGTTCAGCCCGGTCCGCTCGGCCGCCAGCACGGCGCGGGCATTGCCCTCGGCACGGGCCAACACCGTGCCCGGCGCGCCGTCGGCGCCGTCGGGGGTGACGATCTCGAAGCTCGCCGACGGGTCCATCGCCGCCAGGGCCAGGCGCGCGCAGGACAGCCCCGCGACGCGGCCGTCCTGGCGGGCGGCGAACACCACCGACAGCCGGGCGTCGGCGTCGATACAGGCCTGAGCGGTGATGTCGCCGGCCCGGCCGAGATCCTCGGCCAGGGCCATGTCGATGATCGGGCGAACAAGGAGGTCGGGGAGGGGGGAAAGCGTCAAAACAACTCCGACAGCGGAATACTGATCTGCGGGGCGAACAGCGGCGAGACGGTCGCGTCGCCTTCGAGGATAGTGGTCGAGGCCCAGGTCCCGTCAGGACGCGGCTCGCGCAGAACGCTGACCTTTCGGCTCTCGGGTTCGACAAGCCACAGTTCCTGAACGCCTGCTCGGGCGTAGAGAGGCGCCTTGATGTTCAGGTCGCCGTCGCGCGTCGAGATCGAGACCTCGACCACGAGCGCGGCGTCGGCCGTCTCACAATACTTTCGCCCGTCCAATGGGCGCGCGACGAGGACGTCGGGCTCTGGCGCACTGTGTTCGCCAATCTTCAGCGTGACGTGGACGAGGACGCGGTACACGTCCCGACCGAGGCCGCTCGCCGTCAATCGGTTCGTGAGCGATACGGCCGCGTTCGTGGAGACGTCGCCGTGGTCGGCTGAGATCGGCGCCATCTGCAGAATCTTCCCTTCGATCAGTTCCACGTGACCGGAGGCAAGTCGCAGGACGCCAGCCTGGTCCATGCGCTCGAACGTGTCGAAGTCGAACAGGAACTCGCTTCCGCCACGCTCGGCGAAGCTGGGCTCGGATGTCGTCATGATCGCATCTCCGTTCCCGAAACGTACCCCTACTCCGCCGCGTATCGCAAGCCGGGCTCGCGTCCGTCGAGGGTGACGAAAGTCCGGATGCCGGCAGGGTCGGTGGCGGGGAAGTCGGCGCGGCTATGGCCGCCGCGGCTTTCGTGGCGGCCCAGGGCTGAGGTCACGATGAGCCGTGCGGCGGCCAGGATCGGACCCCGGCCATAGGCGGCTTCCAGAGCCTCGATCACTCCGAGCAGCCGGGTCAGGCCCTCAGCGTCGCGGATCACGCCGGCGTCGCGGCTCATGGCCTTGCGCAGGGTCTGCAGGACATCGGCGGGCAGGTCCGGCGTCGGCTCCAGCGAGACGGGCTGGCCGGCGGCATGATGCTCTTTCGCCGCCGCGCGGCCGGCGCGGGCCCCGAACACGGCGGCTTCCAGCAGGCTGTTGGAGGCCAGGCGGTTGGCGCCGTGCACGCCGGTGGCGGCGCACTCGCCGGCGGCGTAGAGGCCGGGCAGGGAGGTCTGACCGTCCAGATCGGTGGCGACGCCACCCATGTGGTAGTGCACGGCCGGAACCACCGGGATCATGGCGCGGCGCGGATCGACGCCGCCGCTCATGCAGGCTTCGAACACGGCCGGGAATTCCTTGGGGAAGTGGCCGCCGACCACGACCGTGGCGTCGAGGAAGGCGCCTCGGCCGGCCTCCCGCTCGGCGTGGATGGCGCGGGCCACCACGTCACGCGGGGCTAGTTCACGGGCCGGGTGATAGTCGGCCATGAAGGCGCGGGCGTCTGCATTGCGCAGGATCGCGCCTTCGCCGCGCAGGGCCTCGGTGGCCAGTGGAGCGGGGTCGCGGCCAATGTCGATGGCCGTGGGGTGGAACTGAACAAACTCGGCATCGGCGATCACCGCGCCGGCGAGCGCCGCCAGGCCCAGGCCTTCGCCGCGCACTTCGGCGGGCGTGGTGGTGACCGCATAGAGGCCGCCGACGCCGCCGGTCGCCAGGATCACCGAGGGGCTCAGAATCTCGACCAGCTTGCCATCGATCTCGGCGAGCACACCCACGACGCGCCCGGTCGCGTCCTGCAGCAGCCGGCGGGCGCGGGCCTTCTCGCGCACCTCGATGGCGGGCGCGGCGCGGACGGCGGTGATGACGGCGGCCATGATCGCGGCCCCGGCCCCGTCACCGCCCACGCGGGCGACGCGGGCTTTGGAGTGGGCCGCTTCCAGGCTGAGTGTGAAATCGCCGTCCTTCGTGTCAAACGGCGCGCCGAGCGCGGCCAGGGCGCGGACGGCGTCCGGTCCTTCGCGGGTCAGCAGTTCGACGGCCTCGAGGTCGCACAGGCCGGCGCCGGCGGCGGCCGTGTCGGCCGCGTGCAGGGCCGGGGTGTCGTCCGCCGACAGGGCCGCAGCCATGCCGCCCTGCGCCCAGGCGCTGGAGCAGCCTGTCGCCAGCGGCGTCGGCGACAGCACCATCGCTCGCTTCGCTGCGAGGGCGGCGGTCAGGCCCGCGAGGCCGGCCCCGAGGATCACGGGACCGTCGAAGATCACACGGTCGGTCATCTCAAACTCCACAACCCGTCCGTTCAAACGGACTAGATCAGCTCCACGTCCACGTGATGGCGAGCCTTCACGAGGTCGTAGCGGGCGGGGATCAGCGGCGGGGGCAGGTCGATCATCCGCTGCACGGCCAGGCGCGCGGCCGAGGCGATGGCGGGATCCACCGTCACCTCGTAGCGGTCGAACACCAGGGCGTCGTAGATGTTCTGCAGGGTGATCCGCTTCATGTGCGGGCACAGGTTGCAGGGCTTGATGAAGTCGGTGTCGGGCGCGTCGGCCTCGACATTGCCGGCCATCGAGCACTCGGTGATCAGGATCACCTGCTTGGGTTTGCGCTGGATGACATAGTCGTTCATCGCGGCGGTCGAGCCGGCGAAGTCGGACTCTTCCAGGATCTCGGCCGGGCACTCGGGGTGGGCCAGGATTTCGGCGCCGGGATAGCTTTCGCGCAGGTCCAGGATGTCCTGGCGGGTAAAGCGCTCATGCACCTCGCAGCGGCCCTGCCAGGCGATGATCTTGACGTCGGTCTGGCGCGCCACGTTGCGGGCCAGGAACTCGTCGGGGATCAGGATGACCTTGTCGGTCCCCCACTCGCGCGCCGCCCACTCCACCACCTGCACCGCGTTGGCGCTGGTGCAGCAGATGTCGGTTTCCGCCTTCACGTCGGCGGTGGTGTTGACATAGGTGACCACCGGCACGCCCGGATAGCGGGCCTTGATCATCCGCACATCGGCGCCGGTGATCGAGGACGCCAGCGAGCAGCCGGCCAGCAGGTCGGGGATCAGCACGCGCTTGTCGGGCGCCAGCACCTTGCTGGTCTCGGCCATGAAGTGCACGCCGGCCTGGACGATGATCGCCGCGTCGCACTTGGCGGCCTCGCGGGCCAGGGCCAGGCTGTCGCCGACGAAATCGCCCACGCCGTGGAAGATCTCGGTGGTCATGTAGTTGTGGGCCAGGATGACCGCGTTCTTCTCGCGCTTCAGCCGGTTGATCTCGGCGATCAGGGGCGCATGCAGCCGCCACTCCATCGGAGTGACGTGGTTCTTCACCTTGTCCCAGATCTTCGAGGTCTGAACCTCGACGTCAGGGGTAAAGTCCAGCGCGGCAAAACCGTCGGCCATCAGATTCTCCGTTATGCTCAAACTGAGCATTTCCAGGGTCTCAAAAAACGCCGGAGCAGGGTGAGCCGTTCCGACGCTCGGCTTATGCTGAAATTGAGCATAAGTGACGAAACGACATATAGACCTTTGTGATGGGAATGCAAAGGGGCGTGTTGCCGGGGCGTCCCGGCCCCTAGCGTCTCACCCCGCCCGCGCCTCGGTCAGCACCCTGGCCAGGCTGTCCAGCGAGAACGGCTTGCTCAGGAACGGCCAGGCGCCGGCCTGGGCGCGGCCCTGTTCGCCGCCGGTATAGCCAGAGCAAAGCACCACCGGCAGGCCGGGGCGAGCTGTCGCTAGGTGCTCGGCCAGATCCACGCCGCTGCGGCCGCCGGGCATGATCACGTCGCTGAGCACCAGATCTATGGCGGCGTCTTGCTCAAGGCGCTCCAGCGCTTCGTCCACGCCGCCGGCGCGGATCACCGTATGGCCCAGTTCCTGGAGCATGGCTTCGACCAGTTCGGCCACCTCGGAGTCATCCTCGACCAGCAGCACGCGCGACGGGACCTGTCCGGCCACAGGGTCGATGACGGTTCCGCCGACGGTCAGGTCGGCCGCCTCGGCGATGGGCAGCAGCATGGCCACGGTCGTGCCCTGGCCTGGCCGGGTCTCGATATCCACCGAGCCGCCGCTCTGGCGGGCGAAGCCATAGACCTGCGACAGGCCCAGGCCCGTACCTTCGCCGGGCGGCTTGGTGGTGAAGAAGGGTTCGATGGCCCGGGCTGCGGTCGCGGCGTCCATGCCGGAGCCGGTGTCGCGCACCGCGACGCGCAGATACTGGCCCGGGCCAACGTCGCCGACCGCCTGGGTCAGGGTGACGGGCCGCGTCTCTATGGTCACCTCGCCGCCGGCCGGGGTCGCGTCGCGGGCGTTGACCACCAGGTTCAGCAGCGCCGCCTCGAACTGGCCGGAATCGACCAGGGCGTTGCGCACGCCACCGCCCAGCCGCAGGTGGAAGCCGTAGGCGTCGCCCAGGGCGCGGCGCAGCAGGCCCTCGCTCTCGGCGATCAGGCGGTCGATCGGGCAGGCCTCGGGGCGCAGCGGCTGGCGGCGGGCGAAAGCCAGCAGGTGCTGGGTCAGCTTCTCGCCGCGCTTGGCGGCGGCCATGGCGGCGGCGATCATCCGCTGGCGCCGGGCCAGGTCGTCCGGATTGCGGTCAACCACGTCCAGCGCGCCGATGATCACGGTCAGCAGGTTGTTGAAGTCATGGGCCACCCCGCCGGTCAGCTGGCCGATGGCCTCCAGCTTCTGCGACTGGAACAGCGCGGCCTGGGCGGCGTCGCGCTCGGCCACGGCGGCCTGCACCCGCTCGGCCAGCAGTTCGTTGACCCCCGCCAGGTCCGCCTCGGCCTGCTTGGCGTCAGTGATGTCGAAGGCGATGCCGATGAAGCCGTCGAAGCCGCCGCCCGGGTTGAGCCGTGGCTGGGAGAAAGACTTCAGCCAGCGCATCTGGCCATCGGCGCGGCGATAGCGACCTTCGAGCGAGAACGGCTTGCGTGAGCCCTCGCCGGCGATCTGGCCCTTGAGGATGCCGGGCAGGTCGCGCGGATCCAGTCGGGTACGCCAGTCCAGGTGGAGGGCCGTCTCGTAGTCGATTCCGGCGAAGTCCGAATAGGCCTTGTTGACGAACTCGCGCTGGCCGTCGACCCGCGACATCCACATCAGGGCCGGCGCGCTGTCGGCGAGGCTGCGGAACCGCGCTTCGCTCTCGCGCAGGCGTTCATCGTCGCGGCGGCGGCTGGTGACATCGAAGTTCAGGCCCAGCATCTGGACCGAGCGGCCCGCCGCGTTTTGCAGCACCTCGCCGCGGGCATGAATCCAGCGTTCGCCCTGGCTTAGATCCGCCAGACGAAACTCGACCTCGCACGGGCCGCCCTGACGCACCGAGGCGCGGATACTGTCCAGGACCATCTGGCGATCGTCGGGATGGAACGCCGCGTTCATGCGCGGCCAGTCTATCGGCTCATCCAGCGGCAGGCCCAGGTTTCGCCGCGCACTGGCCGAAAGGTGCAGGCTATCGGTCACGATATCCCATTCCCAGGGCCCGACGCTGGCGGCGGTCTGGACGAGTTCCAGCCGAACCTGCGCGTCTTGCCGCTCGCGGCGCGCCTGGGCCAGGCTGAGCATGGCTCCGCGAAGCGCCTCGGCGACGACCAGGGTGATCGCGGCCGAGATCAGGAAGATCACCATGCTGGCGACCTCGTCCTCCGACAGGGTTTCGCCGTAGCGGCCTCCCCAAAGCCACCAGCCAAAGGCCGCGCCGCTGATGATGGGCGCCAGGCCCCATCGCCAGCCGGCATAGAGGGCGACCAGCACGATGGCCGGGAAGAAGGGCTGGGTCGCCCCGAGTCCGCCACTCAGGCCCAGAAGCGCAATCCGCATCAGGACGGCCGCCGAGACCGCGATCAGCGCCGCCACGGCGCAATGCCAGGCGGGCGGTGGAACGGGAGGGATCAGCCACGCGCTAATGAGACCGTGAAGCCGTTCACGGTCTCTGACGATCGGTGATGATGCGGGGTGACCCACCTTTGTCGCTCTCCGCCCAAACAGGGCTTGCCAAGACCATGGACGAGCTTACCTAGGACACGCAACACGGGAGATCACGATGGCTGTCGCGCCCAATACCGGACTGTCTGCAGAGCAACGCTCCGAGATCGCCGCCGGACTGAACAGGGTGTTGGCTGACAGCTATGCGCTCTATCTCAAGACGCACGGCTATCACTGGAACGTCCGGGGCCCCAACTTCCAGTCCCTGCACGTATTGCTGGAAGGTCAATATACCGAGGAATGGACGGCGCTGGACGCCATCGCCGAGCGTATTCGCGCTCTGGGCGAGCTGGCGCCGCAGGGCTATGCCGCCTTCGGCAATCTTTCCAGCATCAAGGACGGCGATCCCCAACAGGATTGGGAAGGCATGTTCGCCGAGCTGAAAAAGGACAACGAGACGGTGATCGCCACCCTGCGCGCCGCTTTCCCGGCGGCGGATGAGGCCGGTGACGAAGCCACCGCCGACCTGCTGACCCAGCGCCTGCAGGCTCACGAGAAACACGCCTGGATGATCCGCGCGACCCTGGGCGGCAAATAGCCGCCTCGTGCTCGCGCCGGTTTCCAAGCGTCTAGTCAGGGCCGCCCTGGGGCTTTTGCTGCTGGGCGGCCTTTCCGCGTGCGCCACCTATTACGTGCCGCGCGGCTATGGTCGCGAAGCCGGCGTGGCGCGGATCACGCGAGGTTTTTCCGACGCGGCCCTGGCGCGCTATGTGGCCAATATGGATCCGGCCATGCTGACCCTGGCGCGTCGGCACGATCCGCGGCCGCACACCAACTACTGGGGCCGGGTCGAGGGCTGGGAGCGGCTGGATCTGGCCTCAATCCCGCGCTTTTCAGACGTCACGCCCGACTTCGACACCGCCCGCCTGATCAATTCCCTGCGTCTGGCCGCGCCGCTCGAGATCGAGGCGGCCCGACCCTTCGTGCTGAAGGCGTCGGGCGAGGACCGCACCAAGGCGCTCCGCTGCCTGGCCCAGGCGGTCTATTTCGAGTCCGCCTTCGAGCCCCTCGCCGGCCAGGAGGCCGTGGCCCAGACGGTGCTGAACCGCATGCGCCACCCCGGCTATCCCAAGACCGTGTGCGGCGTGATCTATGAAGGCGCGGCCCGCGCCACGGGCTGCCAGTTCAGCTTCACCTGCGACGGCTCCCTGGCGCGTGAGCCCAATCCGGTGTTGTGGGCGACGGCCGAGTCGGTGGCCCGCCGCGCCCTGAACGGCTTCGTGATGAAGGATGTCGGCGTCGCCACCCACTATCACGCCAGCTATGTCGCGCCCTATTGGGCCCCGACCTTGGTCAAGCTGCGCCAGGTGGGCCAGCACATCTTCTATCGCTGGACCGGACCTTCAGGCACGCTGGCGGCGTTCCGCGGCAAGTATCGCGGCGGCGAGGACGTCACCGCCGACATCCTGCTGGCCGGCGACGACCGCACCCTGGAAGCCGCGCCCGCCGAGGCCCTGGCCGCCGGGTCGGTGGTCAATGCCCAGGTCCTGGCTCAGGCCCAGGCGGCGGGTCTCGTGCCCACCACCCTGGCCCCGGGGGCCCATCTGGTCATGACCCCTGACGCCAGCGCCCCCGGTGGCGAGCGCCTGCGCCTGGAAGGCACGGTCGCCGGTCGCCGCATCCCGACGCCCGAAGAGATCGCCGAGATCAACCGCGCGCTGGACAGATTGCCCGAGGTGGCGGCCGAGAAGCCGGCGGTGGTCGAGGCCCCCAAACCCCCGCCGCCGCCGCCGCCGCCCAAGCCGAAACCGCGGCCGCCGAGTTTGTTCAATCCGTTGAACTAGGCGGCGGGCGCTGCAATGGCCCTACCAGACGCCGATCTTCTCGGCCTCGGCGTGGCTGATGGGGTGATGGTCGCGGACGTGGTCTTCCTCGGCCAGGAAGCGCACGGCCTCCAGGGCGGCCATGCAGCCCATGCCGGCCGCTGTGACGGCCTGGCGATAGATGTCGTCGGTGACGTCGCCCGCCGCATAGACGCCGGGTACAGCGGTCGAGGTCGTGCCGGGCTTGACGGTCAGATAGCCGTTGGCGTGGGTTTCCAGCTGACCCTTGAACAGCTCTGACGACGGGGCGTGGCCGATGGCGATGAACACGCCGTCGCATTTCAGCTCGCTCAGGTCGCCGGTGACCACGTTCTTCAGGCGCACGCCGGTCACGCCCATCGGATTGGTGTCGCCGACGATCTCGTCGATGGCGCTGTTCCAGGCGATTTCGATCTTGGGGTGGGCCAGCAGGCGCTCCTGCAGGATCTTCTCGGCCCGCAGCTCGTCCTTGCGGTGCACGAGCGTGACCTTGCTGGCGAAGCTGGTCAGGAACAGGGCCTCCTCGACGGCCGTGTTGCCGCCGCCGACCACCACGACCTCCTTGTTGCGGTAGAAGAAGCCGTCGCAGGTGGCGCAGGCGCTGACGCCAAAGCCCTGGAAGCGGCTCTCGCTCTCCAGGCCCAGCCACTTGGCCTGGGCGCCGGTGGCGATGATCACCGTCTCGGCCAGCCAGTCCTGGCCGCTGTCGGTGGTGATGTGGAACGGCCGCTTGGACAGGTCGGCGGTCAGCACGATGTCGTTGACGAACTCGGTGCCCACGTGCTCGGCCTGGGCCTTCATCTGGTCCATGAGCCACGGGCCCTGGATCACATCAGCGAAGCCCGGATAGTTCTCGACATCGGTGGTGATGGTCAGCTGGCCGCCCGGCTGGATGCCGGAGATCAGCACGGGCTTGAGCAGGGCGCGCGCGGCGTAGATGGCGGCCGTGTAGCCGGCGGGACCTGAACCGATGATCAGGCAGCGGGTGGTGCGGGGGGCGGGGGAGGTCGACATGGGCGATATCTAGTAGCGATTCCACATCGGCGCTATATTGCGGGCATGAACTCGTTGCTGGAACGCATCACGATTGAGCCCGGCAAGGCCGGAGGGCGTCCCTGCATCCGGGGTTTGCGGGTGCGCGTGCAGGACGTTCTGGAGATGCTGGCCGCCGGCATGACGAGCGCCGAGGTTCTGGCTGAGTACCCCTATCTTGAAGCAGACGACATCCGGGCCGCCCTGGCCTATGCAACGGCGGCCGTCGCCGACACGGCCGTCGTCGCCGCTTGAAGTTCCTGATCGACCAGGCCTGTCCCGATCTTGAGACTGCCCTGGCGACGAACGTGACTGTAATCGAGGTGGGACAATGAAGGGTGGCTTGGGTCTGGGTATCGGCTTGGGCGCCGCGTTGGGGGCGGCGCTGGGCGTGGCTTTTGACAATCTGGCGATGGGCGTCGCTATCGGGGTCGCCATCGGCGCCGGTTCAGGCGTGGCGATGATGGCGTCCGGCCAGGCCAGGGAAAAGGACAGGAAGAGGGGTGACGGCGGCGATGGCGGCGGGGTCCACATCGGCTCCTCATCGAAAGGGTCGAAGTCAGACGACGCCGACGGCTCCAGCGATGGGGACGGCGGCGGAGATGGCGGAGGCGGAGGCGGCGGCGATTGACGCCTCGTCCACCTTTCCCGGGTTAAACTGCCGGAAACCATGTTGCTCCGGACCGCGCCATGACCGATGCCCCCTCTATCGAAATCGCCGGCCGCAAGATCGGCGCGGACTTCGCGCCCTATGTGATCTGTGAGCTGTCGGGCAACCACAACGGCAGCCTCGAGCGCTGCCTGACCATGGTGGACGCCGCCGCCGCGACCGGGTGCGACGCGATCAAGATCCAGACCTACACCGCCGACACCATCACGCTGGATGTCGACCGGCCCGAGTTCAAGATCCACGGCGGGCTGTGGGACGGGCGCACCCTGTACGAACTCTACGAAGAGGCCCACACGCCGTTCGAATGGCACGCGGCGATCTTCGAGCGCGCGCGCCAGCGCGGCGTAACCATCTTCTCCAGCCCGTTCGACGATACGGCGGTTGATCTGCTCGACAGCCTGGGCGCGCCGGCCTTCAAGATCGCCTCGTTCGAGGCCGTCGACATTCCGCTGATCAAATACGCCGCCAGCAAGGGCAAGCCGCTGATCATCTCGACCGGTATGGCCAACCTGCGGGAGATGCAGACCGCGCTCGACACGGCCCTGGGGGCCGGAGCTGACGGCGTGCTGCTGCTGCACTGCGTCTCCAGCTATCCGGCCACCTTCGCCGACGCCAATGTGCGGACGGTCGCCGACATGGCCGCCCGTTTCGGCTGCCCGGTCGGCCTGTCGGACCATACGCCGGGCACGGCGGCCTCGGTGGCGGCGGTCGCGGTCGGAGCCTGTGCGGTGGAAAAGCACTTCACCCTGGCCCGCGCCGACGGCGGCCCTGACGCGGCCTTCAGCCTGGAGCCCTCTGAGTTCAAGGCCCTGGTCGACGATACCAAGAACGCCTGGGCCTCGCTGGGCCGCGCCCACTACGACACGCTGGGCTCGGAGGCGACGTCCTTGCTTTTCCGCCGCTCGCTCTATGTCACCGCTGATGTGAAGGCCGGCGAGCCGCTGACCAAGGCCAATGTCCGTTCGGTCCGCCCCGGCAACGGCCTGCCGCCGGCCGATCTCGACAAGGTGCTGGCCGGCAAGGCGTCGCGCGACCTGACCCGCGGCGAGCCGCTGGACTGGTCGATGGTGGGTTAGGCTACCCCGCCGGCAACAGCCCCAGCCGCTTGCCGATGATCCTGTCCAGCGTCCGCTTGGGAAGGACGCCGGTCATGAACACCTGGAAGGGGTCGGGCGAGACCACGTAGCGGGTCTTGGGGGTCGGGGTGGTCAGGGCAAGCTGCACGATCTCGCCGATCTTTTCCGGCGGCAGGCCAGACTTGCCCATCGACAGCATGAAGGCCTTCATCCCGGCCAGGGCCGGGGCGTAGATCGTGTTGTCATAGCGGGTGACATCGACACTGTCGGCCTTGTCCCAGATCGGGGTGGCCACCGCGCCCGGCGCGACGATCACCACGTCGACCCCGAAGGGCAAGAGCTCACGGCGCAGCGATTCCGAAAGGCCCTCGAGGCCGAACTTGGAGGTGCAGTAGGGGCCCATGAACGGGTTGGCGTTCTTGCCGCCGACCGAAGAGATGTTGACGATCCGGCCGGGCGTGCTCACAGGGGCGCCGCCGGCCCCCAGCAGCGGGGCAAAGGCCTGGGTGGCGATGACGACGCCGGTCAGATTGACGTCCAGCTGCTGGCGAAACTCCTCGACCGGCAGGTGCAGCAAGGGGCCGGCTATGGCTATGCCGGCATTGTTGACCAGGCCCGCCAGGGTGTCCCCGTCCAGGGCGGCCTCGACCTTGCGCGCGGCGGCGCCTACAGCGGCCTCATCGGTGACGTCGAAGATCAGCGGCGTGAAGCCCGATCCGAACTCGGCCTGCAGCCGGTCGGCGTCGGCCTGTTTGCGCACGCTGCCAAAGACGTGGAAACCGCTGGCGGTCAGCACCTTGGTGATGGCCCAGCCGATGCCGGTGGAGACGCCGGTGACGACGACGGACTTGGCCTGAGTCATGCGAGTTTGCTCCCCTGTTGGGGGGAAGATGGGATAAGTGCAGGGGGATATCTAGGGGGCGACTAGGGCGTCGGCGACACCAGCGCCGCCATCCCGTTCCAGCCCACGTTCATCAGCGCGTCCACGAACCCCATGAACGGCGTGAACGCGCCCGGTCCTTGCGGATAGTCGACCTGAACAAAGCTCTGGAACCGCACCGGAAAGCCCGCCGCCGCGAACACGCCGTCTTCTTCCATATAGTCGGCCGAGCCCATCGGCGAGACATAGGCCGTGGCCCCGACGGCCTGGCAGATGGCCAGCAGGTGCTCGGACCGCGCGCCCGCCGCCGCCAGCTCAGAGGCCCGCACGAAGCGCGGCGACAGACCCATCTGTTCGGCGGCCGCTGCCGCCATGCCGCAGGTCAGGTCGGCCAGCCTGCCGCCCGGATGCAGCGCCAGCTGCTGGGAGACGAAGGCCCAGCCCTCGGCAAAGGCGGGCCGCTTGCCGTAGGCGTGGCGGATGGCGGCCAGATGCTTGTCGCGCCAGCCCTGGCTGTCGTCGATCTCGATGGCGCAGATCGGCGTGTCGCGGTCGTGCTTCTTCACCGGCACGGTCAGCATCAGCTCGCCATTGGCCGTGAGGATGCGGTTGCGCGACTGCCAGGAGCGGCGCGCGAACTGCACGTCGTCCAGGAAGACGAAGGCGTCGCTGGCCGCCATCAGCTGGAAATAGCCCAGATAGGGCAGATAGGTCGGCTGCATGATCGCCGCCGTGGTCATCAGGCTCATCCGGCCTTCGCGACCATGGGCGCCAGGGCGGGCGCGCCCTCGCGGGCCGCCAGCAGGGCCGCATTGACCTCCGCCAGCTTGGCGGCCTTGGCATAGGGCTCCCAGGCGCCGGGGATGAAGCTCGCGCCGAACCGCGCCGCCAGTTCGCCGCGCAGGGCCTTGAGGCCGTCGATGGCGGCCTGCGTGTGATAGATCCAGCGGGGCTGGACGTCGGTGTGCAGCAGGGCGCCGACCTTCAGCGACCCGAAGCCCGACATCAGGACCCGCATCTCGGTAGGCAGCCTGGCCAGATCGGCCTCGCGCACGCACTCGGCCACAGCCAGCTTTTGCCCGCCGCTTTCGTACAGATAGACGCGGAAGGCCGCGCCCTGGGCAGTGAAGTTCTGGACATAGACCGGGCACGGCCCGTCGAAGTCCACCTCGAAGACATAGGTGGCGAAGCTCTTCTTGAGCAGGTTGGGCGTCGCCAGGCCCAGCGGCTTGAACAGCGGCGTCGGATTGGCGGCCCAGACAAGGGTCTCATGGGCCTGCGGGGCGGCCAGCAGGGCGCGGGGCGAGACCAGGGCGTTGAGCTCGACCTTCACGCCGAGCGTCAGCAGCGCCCTGTGGCACGCATCAAACAGGGCGGAAAAGCCGCCGACCGGCAGGGTCGCGGTCAGGTTGGCGGTGCGGCCCGACAGGCCGCGCGGGATGGCGTAGAGCTCGTCGGCCCAGGGGTTGGTCGCCTTCAACCGGGCCAGGTCGTTCAGATCGGCGGCGGCCGGAAACACGCGGTTGATGGCCAGCGGGATGGCGGCCTCGCCGTGCACGGTCTCAAGGTCGGTTTCCAGATGCCAGCGGCAATAGGCTTCCAGCTGGGCTGCGATGGGGGCGGGGTAGGCGGCGATGCGCGAGGCCAGGCTGTCGCCGGCCGGCCTGCCGATCCTGGTCACGGCGCAGTCGACGGCCGGACCCCCGAAGTCCCAGGTGAACACCCGGTGGCCGTCAGCGCCCAGGCTGACCGAGCCGAAGCGATTGTCGAAGGTCTCGAAGCTGGCGCCATGGGCGGTCAGCATCTCGACGATCGGATCGCCCCTCCCTTGACTGTCAGGCCCGCCGAAATAGATGCAGCCGTCGCGCATCTCCTTGCCGTGCCGGAGCCTGGGCCGCGCCACGCCGCCCAGGGCCTCGAAGCGCTCCTGGATCGTGATGTCGCGCCAGCCCAGGCGATGGGCCTCGAAGGCCGCCAGAATACCGGTCAGGCCGCCGCCGATGATGCGAACGCGCTCGCTCATGCTGCGGCGCCCCAGACGACCAGATCGCTGTTGGGCGCGACGTGGACGCCGTTCTGGATGTTGTCGAACGACACCTTCAGGGCCGTGGGCTCCACCAGGCCCAGCTCCTGGACCAGGCGCTGCACCAGGCCATCGGCGGTATAGAAAAGATTGAACAGACCGGCCTCGCCGGTCTCCGGGGTGTCGAGCCGCCAGCCGTTGGGTTCCTGCTCTACGCCCTTCCCGCAGCGATAGTCGTCGACCAGCCGCGTGCGCACGAAGACCTCGGCCCCGGGAGCGAGCCTCTTGCGCGCGGCGGTCAGCACCGCGCGCGCCTGGGCGTCGGTGAGGTAGCAGAGCAGGTTGGGGATCAGCAGCACGTCGATCGGCGCCTCGCCCAGGTCCGGCAGGCCCTGCGACAGGTCGGCGCGGATCAGCTCGACCTTGCCGTCCAGATTGAAGGCGGCGTCGTCGAGAGCGGCCTGCGAATAGTCCACGTCGGTGAGCGACCAGCCATAGGCGGCGTAGAGCGACAGATTATTGCCCGTCCCGCCGCCCAGCTCGACCACCCGGCCGGTCCGCTGATGCAGGCCGCGCTTGAAGAAATGCCGGGCGACGAACTCGTCCGGATATTTCAGGCCGCGAATATCGGGCAGGGCGGGCATGGGCGGGGAATCCGGCAACGAGGTTGTCGATGCAGAATCCAGCCCAAGCGCCCAACGTTTGGTTAACGGCCGTTAGGTGATGCAGCGCGGTTTGTCGCAGGCCGTCGGGTTTTTTCCCTTAAGGAGGGCCTGGTTCCGTTTCTAGCCGGTGGGCCACTGCGACATGATCGAGGCCGCGTCGAAATAGTCGCGCCAGTAGGTGATCTTGCCGTCATGGACTTCGAACACGCCCGTCACCGGCAGTTCGACCCATTTGTCAGCGAGGCGATGCCGGTCCAGTCGTTCCAGGAACACAAGCGACCCGCTGGCGGACTCGCGCAGGACCCGGAACTCATTCTCCAGGGTTGGCGCAAAGAACGGCTCGAGCAGGCTGCGAATGCCGGCCGGACCATGGACGACCGGCAGGGGCGGCGGATTCACATATTCGCAGTCGTCGGCGACGAGGCTCAGGGCCGTGTCATAGTCCAGCGGCTCCATGGCCTTCATGAACTGGCGGACGATCGCGAGGGGGCTTTGGGACGCAGGGGCCATCGGGACTCTCCGGTTGTGCTGATGGCCGGATGATCGGCAGTTTCCCGCGGGGCGGCAATTACCTGCAAGGTCATTGAGCGGGGACTCTGCGGCCTTCAGGACCCCACGATCCGCGCCAGAAACGCCGCCGCCACGCGATCGGCGCCGCCGCCATCGCAGATCCTGGCGCTGGCTGCCGACAGGGCGGCGCGCTGGCCTTCGTCCGCCATCAAACGATCGATCTCGCGTCCGAAAGCGGCGTCGAAATCCGGTGCGCCGACGGTCAGGCATGGACTGGCCCCCGCCGCCGCCAGCGCCGTCGCAGCGGCGATCTGGTTGTCGGCCAGGACCAGGGTCAGGGTCGGCAGGGCCAGGATGCAGCGCTCCCAACTGGTCGAGCCGCCGGCCCCGACGGCGAGATCGGCCTCCAGGGTCAGGCGGGGCATGTCCTGGGTGTCGATGTGAAGCACGACGCGGGGGTCTCTCATCGCCTGCAGGCGCGGCAGGCTGGGCGCGCCCCCGCCCACCACCACGTCGAGCATGATGTCACCCAGCCGGGCCAGCAGCAGGTCTGCCACCCGCCCGGTGACGCCGCCCACATCCGTCAGGCCCAGCGAGACCAGGATGCGTCGCACCGGCCCCTCCGCCGCGCGTCGCGCCAGAGCCGCCTCGCGCAGGGCCGGGAAGGCCGGGCGCACGGGGGCGTAGTTGGGACCCAGCAGCAGGATCGCGCCCGGCGGCGTCAGGCCGGCATAGTCTTCCGCACGCCGCGCCGGGCCGGCGTCGAGCACCAGATCGGCCTCCAGCGGGCGGTTGGCCAGATCGTCGATCGCGAGGGTAGGGCGACCCCTTGCCAAGGCGCGGTGGTCGCGGCCTGACAGGCCATAGTGGTCGAAGACCACGGCCTCGAAGGGCTCGGCGGCGACGCTTCGCGGGGTGTCGGGCGCGAAGATGTCCAGCACCGCCTCCACCGCCGGTCGGGCCAGGAAAGCGCAGGTCGCGCCGGCCGCCGTCAGGGCCTGGGCCAGGGTCAGGCTGCGCATCACGTGACCGCCGCCCACATCGGGTCCCGCGTCGCAGACAAACAGGATGGCGGGGGCGCGGCTCATCCGCGCCGGTCGCCGCCATAGGTCGCCAGATCCGGCCGCTTGGCGACGAAGGCCTTGATGTCGGCCGACGTGAACGCGCGATTGGCCGGGTAGAGGTGGTCATAGACCGTGGCGACAAAGGCGTAGTCGTCGGGCCGGTCGACGGTCCAGCGGATGGCGTCCTGACCCGGCTGCGCGGGCAGCCAGGCGATCTTCCACTGCAGCGGGTTGTTCCAGACATCCCAGGTGACGTGCTCGCGGGCCTCCTGGCTGTCGGCCTGCGCGGCCGCGCGGCGCAGGCCTTGCGCGGTGATCACCTCGACGTCGAGACCCTTGGGAAACGCCGCGCCTTCGGGGCTGTTGCTGGCATAGTCTGCGCCGGTCGACAGATGCAGGTCGATGGTTGCGTCGATCAGCTCGGGATCGGCCAGCGGGCAGTCGGCGGTCAGGCGCACCACGTGGTCGGCGGGATGGGCGTCCAGGGCGCCGACAAAACGCTCCAGAACATTGTCCAAGGGCCCGCGGTGGACGGCGATCCCCTCCTTGCGCACGGCCTCGGCCAGGATGTCATCGCCGGGCTGGTCGCTGGTGGCCACCACCAGCTTGTCGATGCGCCGGGAGCGGGCCACCCGCTCGATCTGCCGCACAATCATCGGCTGGCGCAGGATCGGCATCAGCACCTTGCCCGGCAGGCGGGTGGAGCTCATGCGGGCCTGGAGGACGGCGAGGATCATGGTGATTGTTTAGCGCGCTCTCCTGCGTCGCCCAACCGCCTTCGTTCGCGCCCTCTTGACGAGTATATCTACCTATGTAGAGTTGTGTCATGACCGCCATCATCCGACGCCTTTCGCCCCAGACGATCGCTGTGCTTGAAGCGCTGAGCGCCACGCCTGACGCGTGGCGTTACGGGCTGGAGATCGCCGCTGAGACAGGCCTGAAATCGGGCAGCCTCTATCCGATCCTCGTGCGGCTTCACGACAGGGGCCTCTTGGAGAGCCAGTGGCTGGAGCCCGAGCGGCCGGGTCGGCCCGCCCGCCACGCCTACCGGATGACTGGGGCAGGAAAGGCGGCGCTGCGCGGCGCTATGGCGCCTACCCCCTGGATGACGTTTTCCAAGCAAGGAGCTGGCTGATGGCGATCAGGACCTCTCTGGGCCGCTGGGTCATGCGCCTGGCCCAGCGCGCCGCTCCGGCCGCCCGCTACGACTTTGCCACCGCCATGCGCGGAGAGTTTGAGGTGATGGACGGCGACCGGCTGGGCTGGGCCCTGGGTTGCCTGGCGACTGCCGCAGGGTGGCGACTGCGGGCGGACGGCCTGTTCCTGGCCGCCGTGGTCGCTGCGGGGCTGATGCTGGACCTGGCGATGGACGTTCCGCTCATGCTTCTGCCCGGCGACTTCGTGCATGCCGTCGCCTATGTCTATTGGCTGGCTGCGCCGGCGGTGGTTTGTGGAATGCTGGCGGCGTGGAGGCCGGGCTATGCCTATGTTGCTACCCTGGTCGTCTGGCTGGTCCGCGAGACGCTGCTCGTGGCGACTTTCTTTTCTATGTTCCGGGCCTTGCTCGACCGTGGTTGGCACGTCATGGACGCTCCGCCCATCGTTGGTTATAGCGCGCTACTCGGCTGGTCCCTGGTAGCCGCGACCATCGGCGCCCACCTCGGCCGGCGGAGGATCGCGAAGGCTGCCGGGGCGTAGGGTTAAGAGCCGCTCTTAGGAGCCTTCGGCTTCACTGGCGCGCGGGACCTGGGCTTGGAGGCGGCAGGCGCGGCCTTGGCGGCTGCGACGGGAGCCTTGGCTTTCGGGGCCGGCGTGGGCTTGGCCGCCCGGGTTGCTTCTGCTGGTGCGGCGGCCTTCGCGCGAGGTTTGCGAGCCGGAGCAGGGGAGGTTTCAGGCTTCGGCGCGGTCTCTGCGACGGGCGCGGCCTCGACCGGGACCACTTCTTCCACCGCTGTCTCGCCCCGCATCCGCGCCAGCACTTCGCGTGCTGCGCGGCCGGTTTCATCGACCGGCTCATACGTCCAGCCGTGGAACGCCCCGCCATAGGGGCGCGCCGCGCCCTGGCGTTCCAGTTCCTCGTGGAAGAGGCGGAACTTCAGGCTGGAGCCCTCCATCTTCAGGATGAAGACCGGCTTGCCCGTCGAGGCCGCCTCGGTGGCCATGTTGGTCGAGTCCTCGGTGACGAGGATGTAGTCGGCGGCCGCCAGGAAGGCGAAATAGGGATTGGGACCTTCGCCATCCCAGACCATGCCGGGCAGGTGGCGCAGGCGGGCGGTCAGCAGGGCGCGGGCCGGCTCGGGCGTGCGGCGCGAGAAGGTCATCAGCAGGCTGCCGCCGTCCTGTTCCAGCGGGATCTGGATCTGGTGGGCCATCTGGGCGGCGCGTTCCACTGGCAGGTCGAAGGCCTTGGACTTGCCGCCCAGCAGCACCGCGACGCGCGGGCGGGGCAGGTCGTCGAGCTGGGCCTTGAATCTTTCATACTCGCTGACCAGCCGCTGACTGGTGACCCTGTGCGGCGAGCCGGTGATCGACAGGATGTTGTCGCCGGACAAGCGGTCATGCTTGGGCGGGATTACCAGGTCGAACATCTGGGGCGGCACGCGCGGGTCCTGGATCTGGACCACATAGGTCTTGCCGCCCGACCAGCGCTTGGCGCGGATCGACAGGGGCAGGGTGGCGCGGCCGGCGGCGATCCACAGGTCTGGCCAGTCATCGGGCGAGCGGCCGCTGATGTCGCTTTCCGGGGTCAGCCAGCGGCGCGGGAACCAGTTCAGCCACCAGGGCAGGCGGCCGATGCGGCCGGTCCAGCCGACGCGCTTGATCTCGATGGCAGCCTCGATCCCCTGGATCCGGGCCTCGCGCACGACCGCTTCGGCCAGGCCAACGGCCTGGGCCTCGATGCCGGCGCGGCCGTCCGAGATGGCCCAGATGAGCAGGGGAGGTTTCTTCAAGACGTCATCCCGACGAGCACAGCCACGCAGACAAGGCCGCCCCCAAGAGGGCAGCCTTGTTCATGGTCTGGCTTTATGGCGCGGGTGGGGCGTAAGGCAAGGCGCCTTACAGCCACTCCACTTTCAGGATCTCGTAGGCCTTGACGCCGCCGGGGGTGTAAACCTCGACGACTTCGCCCACTTCCTTGCCGATCATGGCGCGCGACAGCGGGGAGGACAGCGAGATGCGGCCCTCCTTCACGTCGGCTTCGTGATCGCCAACGATCTGGTAGCGAGCCTCTTCCTCGGTGTCCTCGTCGACGACGCTGACCGTCGCCCCGAACTTCACCTGCTTGCCTGAAAGCTTGGAGACGTCGATCACTTGCGCTCGGGCGATCTTGTCCTCGATCTCGGCGATACGGCCTTCGATCCAGCCCTGACGTTCCTTGGCCGCGTGATACTCGGCGTTTTCCGAGAGGTCGCCATGCTGGCGCGCCTCGGAGATCGCGGCGATCACCGCCGGACGCTCGATCGTCTTCAAACGCTTCAGTTCATCGTCGAGGGTTTGATAACCCCCGGCGGTCATCGGCACTTTTTCCATTGCGGATTTTAGCTCGGTTCGCCTTGGGAGGAGTATTCGTCCCGTCGCGGGCGCACGCGACCGGGGGCTGAGAGGATAGGAGGCGCGTTCACGATAAGCAAGGGGGCGGGGCGATCCCGCACAGTCATGAGCGGAAATTGGCTCTGGCCTTCAGGCCATCTCGGGAGGCGGGCGGATCAGAATTCCTGCCAGTCTTCCTTGACCGCGACGGCGGCCGAACCGCGACCGGGGCGAACGGCGGTATTGGGCCGCGCGCGCGGTGGCGGCGCGCTGACGGCGATCTCAGCGCCCTGCGAGACCTTGAACCGGCTCACCAGCGCGGCCAGTTCGCCCGCCTCGCCCTTCAGCGAATGGGTGGCGGCGGTGGCCTGCTCGACCATCGCGGCGTTCTGCTGAACGACCTGATCCATCTGGTTCACGGCCGCGTTCACCTCGTGCAGGCCGGTGGACTGCTCGTTGGCCGAGGCTGCGATTTCATTGACCAGGCTGTCGATCGAGGCCACCTGCGTAACAATGCGCTGCAGGGCCTCTCCGGTCTGGCCCACCAGGGCCACGCCGGCGCTGACCTGCTGGGTTGAGGTCGAGATCAGGGTCTTGATTTCCCTGGCGGCCTCGGCCGAACGCTGGGCCAGGGCGCGGACCTCCTGGGCGACGACGGCGAAGCCGCGACCGGCTTCACCCGCCCGCGCAGCTTCGACGCCGGCGTTCAGGGCCAGCAGGTTGGTCTGGAAGGCGATCTCGTCGATGACGCCGATGATATTGCCGACCTGCTGCGAGGAGCCTTCGATCTGGGTCATGGCGGCGATCGCCTGGTCGACGATCTCGCCGGAGCGCTGGGCGTCACTACGGGCGTTGGCGACCACCTGCGAGGCTTCCTTGGCGCCGGTGGCGGTCTTGCGGACCGTGGCGGTGATCTCGTCGAGGGCGGCGGCGGTTTCTTCGAGACTTGCAGCCTGCTGTTCGGTGCGGCGCGAAAGATTGTCGGAAGCGACGGCGATTTCATCGGCGCCGCCGCTGACCGCGCGGGTAGTCTGCGAGATGGATTGCATCGCCGCCTGTACGCGTTCCGCAGCGGCGTTGAAGTCGGTGCGGAGCACCTCATAGGCCTGGGCGAAGCGCGTGGTCAGGCGGACGGTCAGGTCGCCCTGGGCCAGATCGGCCAGGCCCGCGGCGATGGAAGCGACAGCCTCGACGCGCTGACGCTCGGCGACGGCTTCGGCCTGGGCGTTCTGGGCGCGATTGGTCTCCTCGGAGCGTCTTGCCCCTTCTGCGGCGTCATTGGCGGAGCGGGCGACCTCGACCGCTTGCTCGGCCTCGGCGCGGGCCTTGTTGGCGGCGGCGAACATGGCGTTGACGCTGAAGGTGGTGGCGATCAGTGCGCCGGCCTCGACGATCAGGATCACGGCGTGGACCAAGACGCGGCCCAGGCTGGCCGAGCCGGGGAACACCGCTGCCGGCAACAGGAAGCTCAGGCAGAGATGGTGCACGGCGACAGTGGCGGCGGCGGCGGCGATGACCTTCCAGTCGCAGTAAACCACCAGCACGGCCAGGGCGGCAAAATAGGCCATGTGCATGTCGACCTGCCAAGCGTGGCCGTTCAGGGCGGCGACCAGCAGAGAGACCTGGGCCATCAACGCCACGCCGGTCAGGGCCTGACCGGTCGAGTTGTGGCCGGCCGTCTTGTAGGCCAGGGTCGCGGCGATGCCGGTGGCCACGGCGGCGATCATCAGGCCCAAAACAGGCTCGTGCACCAAAAGGCGCGTGCCGACCACGATGGCGGCCATCAGCCAGTTCGCCGCGAGGATCAGCTTTCCGCCGAGTTGGCGCTGGGCGTCGAGGCTGGAAACGGCAATGCTCATGGCAAGGTCTCCTTGGGGGCGCAGACGCCCGCCAGATCAGGGTCGAGAATCAGCAGGGCCCCGGACGCGCGGGCGCGGCGCGCCAGATCGACCGGGTCGCCCCGCAGAATGATAATGAAAGGCGCGCCGCCAACGGCGGCAATGTCGCCGGCCGAGCCTGCCGCGCTGATGCTCTGGGCCACGCTCCACCAGGGTGGGAAGATGGCGGCCACGCGCGAGGGGTCACGCGGGGCGGCATTGACAGAGACCGCCGCCAGCAATCCTGCGATGATCGCGCCGGCCGTCAGGGCGATCCCGCCAAGGGCTGAGGGTCGCTTGTCCGAGGTGATCAGGGAATCTCGCATACACGGGCTCAAAGTAAGGGCTCAAAAGCCTCCGGCCGGTGGATGCCGACGGGACCTTCAAAACCCTACGCCCCGCGAGGTTACCCTGGCCTTAACCCTGTCATTCCGCGCCATTCCGCCGCAGGGCTCGATTGGAGGCCTGTCAGCGATCGCAAGGCGTATTCTCTAGTGCGCGTAGTCGTAGGGGCCGCCGCGCTTCAGGGCCTCGCGATAGGCGGGGCGGGCATGGATCCGTTCCAGAAATGCCTTCACGTGCGGGCGTGACGCCGCCCCCGCCCGGGCCGCGCCGGCCTCCAGCGGAAAGCTCATCATGATGTCGGCGGCGGTGAAGTCCTTGCCGGCGAACCAGGCGGACTTGGCCAGTTCGTCATCCCAGTAGTCGACATGGGCCTTCAGCTGCGGGTCGATGAAGCTGCTCTGAGCCTTGTTGGCGACGGCCTTGATCAGGCCGCGCAGCAGGCCCGGAGCGCGGGTCGGCAAGGCGGTGAAGACCAGCTTCAGGAGCAGCGGCGTCATGGCCGAGCCCTCGGCATAGTGCAGCCAGTAGGTATAGCGCAGGCGCTCGGCCGTGCCGGCGGCCGGGATCAGCCGGCCCTGGCCATAGGTCTCGAGGATGTACTCGATGATCGCCCCGGTTTCGGCGATGACCTTGCCGCTGTCGGTGATCACCGGCGACTTGCCCAGAGGATGGATGGCCCGCAACTCCGGCGGGGCCAGCATGGTGTCCGCGTCGCGCTCATAGCGCTTGACCTCATAGGGGACGCCCAGTTCCTCGAGCAGCCAGAGGATCCGCTGGCTGCGGGAATTGTTCAGGTGATGGACGATGACCATGACAGGCGTCTCCGCAAGGGGCCGCGCACGCTGGCATGGCGCCGTCAGGGTCAGTCAAGCCCGATCAGCTCAGGGGCTTGAGATCCGGTTCCACCCAGCCCCGGCGGGCCGCGACGCTGAACAGCCGCTCCCGCGACCAGAAGCTAAGGGGCCAGGCCTTGTCGCCCAGGGGCGTGGCCAGCAGGCGGGCGCAGGCCTCGCCGTCGCCGATCCCCGCCGGCAGGCCGGCGACAAAGGCGCGGATCGCGGTCAGATAGGCTTGGGTGATGGTCTCGTGATAGCCGCTGACATCGTCGTTCACCCCGCCGACGGCCACATTGTAGGTCTGGATGATGCCCGGCAGGTCACGCTCCAGGCCGGCGTCGCGGGTGCGGACCAGGCGCAGGGTGGCGGTCAGGTGGGCGGCATGGGTCCATTGCGCCTTGGGCAGGCTGTGGTCCAGCAGGCGCTCGGCGAGGGCGGCGACTTCGATGTCGGTATAGGCCATTTTTCTCTATCAGGGGTCCAGACGGGCCAGCTCGCTGAGCACTGCGGCTTCCAGGTCGCCGAGGAAGTCGCGCACGGTTGTCCAGACGATCCGCTCCTCCACGCCCTCATATTCGTGCCGATATATGTTTCCAGCGGCCTTGATGCTTTTCCAGTCGATTGTCGGATGCCGCGCGATCAGACCCTCGGGAAGGCAGCGCGTGGCAGCTTAGAAAGCAATCCGATCATGCTCGAAGTCGCGGGCGGATCGCGCGCCGACGATCTGGCGGGCAAAAGCGATATTGTCTCGGATATGCAGCAGGACCGCCTCGGTCCTAGAAGGCATAGAGCGCTTCCCGCTCGACCGTGGGGCGGATGTGGCGGTTCAGGCCGTTGCGGCTGACCACGTCGACGCGCTGGCCGAAGAAGTCCTGGATGAGGTCCTTCAAACGCGCATAGGCCCAGACGCTGATCGCAGCGTCGGGAGCGAACTCGACCATCACGTCAATGTCGCTGCCGGGACGCGCCTCATCGCGGGCCGCTGAGCCGAACAGGGCGGCGCGGGTAACGCCCTGCTGACGCAGTTCGCCTTCGTGGCGCTTCAGGATCTGAAGGGCTTGGTCGCGGGTCATCGGCGAAGGCTAGCAGAAATGCGCTGGCTCGTCACAACCGCCCGCGTCGGCTGGGCGCGACACGTCCTCGCTCTTCAGGGAGAGGACGTGTCGCGCAGCCCTGTGGATAACCTCTACTGGTAGCTCTGCAGCGGCCGCACTTCCAGCGCAGCAGCCGGAGCCGAGGAGATGGCCTGAGCCGCCGCCAGCGCGCCGGCCGAGGTGGTGTAGTAGGGGACCTTCATCATCAGCGCCGTGCGGCGGATGTCGAAGCTGTCTTCCAGGGCCTGCTTGCCTTCGGTGGTGTTGAACACCAGCTGCACGCCGCCGTTCTTCATCACGTCGACGATGTTGGGACGGCCTTCCAGCACCTTCTTGACCAGCTCGACCTCGACGCCCTGCTCGGCCAGATAGCCGCGCGTGCCGACGGTGGAGATCACCTTGAAGCCGGCCGCCTTCAGCAGACGCACGGGCTCGACGATCCAGGGGCGGTCGCTTTCCTTGACCGAGACGAAGGCTGTGCCTTCCAGCGGCAGGGTGACGCCGCCGCCCAGCTGGCTCTTGGCGAAGGCGCGGGCGAAGGCCAGCGACATGTCGGCCTCGCCCTCGCGCTTCCAGTCCAGGCCCATGACCTCGCCGGTCGAGCGCATTTCCGGGCCCAGGATAGTGTCGACCCCGGCGAAGCGGGCGAACGGGAAGACCGCTTCCTTGACCGCGATATGGTCATACGGCTTGTCGACCAGATTGAAGCTCTTCAGCGTTTCGCCGGCCATGATCCTGGCGGCGATGGCCGCGACAGGCTGGCCGATGGTCTTGGCCACGAACGGCACGGTGCGCGAGGCGCGGGGGTTGACCTCCAGCACATAGATGCGCGGGTTTTCGCTGTGCGGCTCCTCGATGGCGAACTGCACGTTCATCAGGCCGCGCACGTTGAGGGCCAGGGCCATCTTGACGGTCTGGCGCTTCAGCTCTTCCACCGTTTCGGCGCTGAGCGAGAAGGGCGGCATCGAGCAGGCGCTGTCGCCCGAGTGGACGCCGGCTTCCTCGATGTGCTCCAGCACGCCGGCCACGAACACGTCGGTGCCGTCGCACAGGGCGTCGACGTCCACCTCGGTGGCGCGGCTCAGATAGTGGTCCAGCAGGATCGGGTGCTCGAACGAGATCTCGCCGGTGTTGAGGATGTAGCGTTCCAGCTGCTCGTGATCGCGGATGATCTCCATGCCCCGGCCGCCCAGCACGTAGGACGGACGCATCACGAACGGGAAGCCGATGGTCTCGGCGGCGACGCGGGCCTCGTCCCAGGTGCGGGCGATGGCGTTTTCGGGCTGGGCGATCTTCAGGCCGTCCAGCAACTGCTGGAAGCGCTCGCGGTCTTCGGCCAGGTCAATGGCGTCGGGGCTGGTGCCCAGGATCGGCACGCCGGCCTCTTCCAGGGCGTGGGCCAGTTTCAGCGGCGTCTGACCGCCGAACTGGACGATGACGCCGGCCAGGGTCCCGTTGCTCATCTCGACATGCAGCAGCTCCAGCACGTCCTCGGCCGTCAGCGGCTCGAAGTACAGGCGGTCGGAGGTGTCGTAGTCGGTCGAGACGGTCTCGGGGTTGCAGTTGACCATGATCGACTCGATGCCGATGGCGTCGAGGGCGAAGGCCGCGTGGCAGCAGCAATAGTCGAACTCGATGCCCTGGCCGATCCGGTTGGGACCGCCGCCCAGGATCACCGCCTTCTTGCGATTGGTCGGCAGGCTCTCGCACTCGGGGACCTGGCCCAGGGCGCCGGTCTCATAGGTCGAATACATGTAGGGCGTGGTGGCGGCGAACTCGCCGGCGCAGCTGTCGATGCGCTTGTAGACCGGGCGCACGTTCAGGGCCTGGCGGGCCTTGCGGACGGCGCTCTCGGTCGAGCCGGCCAGATGGGCCAGGCGGGCGTCGGAGAAGCCTTGCGCCTTCAGGGCGCGGAAGCCCTGGGCGTCGGTCGGCAGACCGCCGGCCCGGACCCAGCCCTCCTGGCGGACCAGCTCGGCGATCTGGCGCAGGAACCAGGGCTCGTAGGAACAGGCGGCGTTGACCTCGTCCACAGTCAGGCCATGGCGGAAGGCCTGGGCGATGACGCGGATGCGGTCGGGGGTCGGCATGCCCAGGGCGCGGATCACGGCGGCCTTGCCGTTATCCGGATCATCGGCGCCGTGGATCTCGATCTCGTCAAAACCGGTCAGGCCGGTTTCCAGGCCGCGCAGGGCCTTCTGCATGCTTTCCTTGAAGGTGCGGCCGATGGCCATCACCTCGCCGACCGACTTCATGGCGGTGGTCAGGTGCGGCTCGCTGCCCGGATATTTCTCGAAGGCGAAGCGCGGGATCTTGGTGACGACGTAGTCGATCGAGGGCTCGAACGAGGCCGGGGTCGCGCCGCCGGTGATGTCGTTCTTCAGCTCGTCCAGGGTGTAGCCGACGGCCAGACGCGCGGCGACCTTGGCGATCGGGAAGCCGGTGGCCTTGGAGGCGAGCGCCGACGAGCGCGACACGCGCGGGTTCATCTCGATCACGACCATGCGGCCGTCGGCCGGATTGACCGCGAACTGGACGTTGGAGCCGCCGGTCTCGACGCCGATCTCGCGCAGCACGGCGATGCTCGCCGCGCGCATCCACTGATATTCCTTGTCCGTCAGGGTCATGGCCGGAGCGACGGTGATCGAGTCGCCGGTGTGGACGCCCATCGGGTCGATGTTCTCGATCGAGCAGACGATGATGCAGTTGTCGGCCGTGTCGCGCACGACCTCCATCTCGTACTCTTTCCAGCCCAGGACGCTTTCTTCGATCAGCACCTCGGTGGTCGGCGACAGGTCCAGCCCGCGCAGGACGATCTCCTCGAATTCCTCGAGGTTATAGGCGATGCCGCCGCCGGTGCCGGCCAGGGTGAAGCTGGGGCGGATGATGGCGGGCAGGCCGACGAAGGCCAGGCCCTCGCGGGCCTCGTCCATGTTGTGGGCGGCCTTGGACTTGGGGCTCTCAAGGCCCAGCTTGTCCATGGCGTCGCGGAATTTCTGGCGGTCCTCGGCCTTGTCGATGACCTCGGCCTTGGCCCCGATCATCTCGACGCCGTACTTGGCCAGGGTGCCGTTGGCTTCCAGGGCCAGCGCGGTGTTCAGCGCGGTCTGGCCGCCCATGGTCGGGAGCAGGGCGTCAGGGCGCTCTTTTTCGATGATCTTGGCGACCATCTCGGGCGTGATCGGCTCGATATAGGTCGCGTCGGCCACGTCGGGATCGGTCATGATCGTGGCGGGGTTGGAGTTGACCAGAATGATCCGGTAGCCCTCGGCCCGCAGGGCCTTGCACGCCTGGACGCCCGAGTAATCGAACTCGCACGCCTGGCCGATGACGATCGGGCCGGCGCCGATGATCAGGATCGAGGAGATGTCTGTTCTTTTGGGCATCGGAAAACTCGCGCGCAGAGACACGGTCGCGCACATCCGCGCGCCCGCTGCCGACCATCTTGCAGGTTAAGTCGCCCGTTTAGAGACGGAGTCGGGCCCGCGCAACCCCCGAACCGGAGAGCAAGGTTACCCAAGGAAGCGGAGTCGCGTCGCTTTCTGGCGCGCGGGCCGTCTTCCCGCTAAACCCGCGTCATGTTGCGCATTTCCGAACTGAAGCTGCCTCTGGGCCATCCGCCCCAGGCCATCGAGACGGCGATCCACCATCGCCTGGGTCTGCCGGCCGGCGACGTGCTGTCGTGGGCCGTGGCCAAGCGCTCGCACGACGCCCGCCGCAAGGCGGCGATCCTGATGGTCTATTCGGTCGACGTGACGGTGCGTGACGAGGCCGCCGTGCTGGCCCGGTTCGCCGACGACAACCATGTGCGTGTAGCGCCCGACACCGAGTATCGCCTGAAAGCCCGCGCGCCCGAGCCCCTGAACGCCTTGCGTCCGGTGGTGATCGGCGCTGGCCCTTGTGGGCTGTTCGCCGGCCTGATCCTGGCCCAGATGGGCTTCAAGCCGATCATCCTGGACCGCGGCAAGGTGGTGCGCGAGCGCACCAAGGACACCTGGGCCCTGTGGCGGCGCAGCGAGCTGAATCCTGAGTCCAACGTCCAGTTCGGCGAGGGCGGGGCAGGCACCTTCTCGGACGGCAAGCTCTACAGCCAGATCAAGGATCCCCTTCATCTGGGCCGCAAGGTGCTGGAGGAATTCGTCAAGGCCGGCGCGCCCGAGGAAATCCTGACCGAGGCCCATCCCCATATCGGCACCTTCCGGCTGGTGACCATGGTCGAGAGCATGCGCGAGACCATCGAGGCGCTGGGCGGCGAATATCGCTGGCAGCATCGCGTTGACGAGATCGACGTCGAGACCGCCGCCGACGGGTCGCGCAGGATCAGGGGTCTGAAGCTGTCGACCGGCGACTATCTGGAGGCCGACCGCGTGGTGCTGGCCGTCGGCCACAGCGCTCGCGACACCTTTCAGATGCTGTACGATCAGGGCGTCCATATCGAGGCCAAGCCGTTCTCGATCGGGGTGCGGATCGAGCATCCGCAGTCGTGGATGGACCGGGCGCGTTTTGGCACCCATGCCGGCCATCCGGACCTGGGCGCTGCCGACTACAGCCTGTCGCATCACTGCAAGGACGGCCGTACCGTCTACAGCTTCTGCATGTGCCCCGGCGGCACGGTGGTGGCGGCGACCTCGGAACCGGGCCGCGTCGTGACCAACGGCATGAGCCAGTATTCGCGCAATGAGCGGAACGCCAATTCCGGTTTCGTAGTCGGCATCGACCCCGAGCGCGACTATCCTGGCCACCCGCTGGCCGGGATCGAGTTTCAGCGCAAATGGGAGAGCCTGGCCTATGTCGCCGGCGGTTCGACCTATGCCGCCCCTGCCCAGAAGGTCGGCGACTTCCTGGCCGGCCGCGCCTCGACCGATCTGGGCGAGGTGGCGCCGTCCTACAAGCCGGGCATCACCATGACCGACCTGTCGGCCTGCCTGCCGGCCTTCGCGGTCGAGGCCATGCGCGAGGCCCTGCCGGTGTTTGGCCGCCAGATCGCCGGCTACGACCACCCCGACGTGCTGCTGACCGGGGTCGAGACCCGCACCTCCTCACCCATACGGATCACGCGCGGCAAGGACTTCCAGAGCCTCAACACGGCGGGTCTGTTCCCGGCCGGCGAGGGGGCTGGCTATGCCGGCGGCATCCTGTCGGCAGCGGTCGATGGCATCAAGGTCGCCGAGGCGGTGGCGGCAGCCTACGCCGCCTAGACGTTATCGGGAGGCCGTCTAGGTCATGGTGACCGGCGGCCCAACCGGCGTTTCCGGCCTGCGGCAGTCTAGCCTCGCACCGTCCTTACAGCGGTGAGACCCGGCCTTCGGCCGGGGGCGCTGGCGAGACGCGCTATCGCGTTCGCTTGGCTTGACTCTATGTTATATATATCTAACATTAAGTTTGGATTTATCGACATGAAGGGGTTCAGCTATGCCGCATAGAGAGAAGCTCGCCTGGATGACGCTGCTGCTGATTGCAGCAACCTACGGGCCCTATTTCGCCCACGTGGTGATATCGCCGCCGGCGCCCGGCGTTCTGCCGAACCTGCCGCAGTTGTGGTTGCTGGCGCTGGCGGCGGGCGGCAACGGCGTGCTGCACATTCTTGGCCGTATCGCCTTGCGGGTCGGGGCGCCGGAAGACGCCCGCGCGCCGGCCGACGAGCGAGACCGCGACATCCAGCGCCGCTCCAGCATGGTGGCCTACTATGTGATGATGATCGGCATGATGCTGGTCGGCATGGTCATGCCGTTCACGACGAGCGGCTGGGAACTCGTCAATGCTGGTCTGCTGGCGATCGTGCTCGCCGAGATCACCCAGAATGGCCTGGCGGCCTGGAGTTATCGCCGGAGCGCGGCATGAGCGGCGGGATGATCATCAACCAGATCCGCACCCTGCGTTTTCTGGCGGGTGAGATGTCTCAGGCTGAACTCGGCAAGCGGATCGGACTGACCCGTCAGACCGTCGCGGCCATTGAAGCCGGCAAGTACTCGCCGACCCTCGAGGCCGCCTTCAGGATCGCCGAAGTCTTCGGCAAGCCGCTCGAAGAGGTGTTTCAGTGGTCCAGCAAGGGCTAATGCGTCACACGGTGCCTTGGTCGGCTCCGTCAGCGCATCCGGGGTCTGCCAGGCCTTGCCGCTGAGGGCGCTGTCATAGCCCAGCTTGAACAGCGCCTTGCGATTGGCGGCCTTGAAGTCGAGGCCCGAGGTATCAGCGTCGGCCTCGTCTGGGATGGCGCTGAACAGCAGCCCGCCGCTGTTTCGACGGGCGAATGAGGCGCTGGCGGTCAGGTGTGTGCGCATCTGGGCCTTGCTCATGGTGCTCCAGGCCCGGCCGACAATGGCCAGGGTTCTGCCCTTGGTGAAGGCGAAGCTCCCGCCGATCTTGCCATTGACGATCACGCGGATATTGCCCTGTTGCGCCGTGTCCTGGCCCTGGATGGCTTCAGGCAGGGTCCAGAGCAGCAGCCCCTCGGGCGCGACGAAAAACGGCGTACTCACACCGCCATCGACATGCATTTCCGAAAGGCTGCGACCCTTGCCCTGAACCTCGATCAGGGTCGGCGGGAAGACACCCGGGATGCTGGCCGACGCGACCAGAACGTCCTGGAACAGCTTGAGGGCAGCGGCGTCGCCACGCGAGGCGATCGCGCCCATGTCCCAGATCACCGTCTCCTCGGTGTCCAGATTGGTCGTGGCGATCAGCAGGCTGCGACCTTGGGCGTGCTCGACCGAAATGGCATACAGCAGCGGCGGATCGACATAGGCCTCGACCAGTCCGCGCAGGGCGGTGTTGTTGTAGACGCTTGCCCGGAACAGGAAGTCCAGGCCCCGCCGCTGGAGAATATGATCGGCCGCCTTGCTGGTGTAGGCCTCGGTCAGGCGCTTGTCCCAGTCCGGCCCCAGAAAGGCGAAGGGCGCGGTCAGGGCCCCGGTGCTTACGCCGGTGACGATATCGAACTGTGGCCGTCCACCGGCCTTGGTCCAGCCGACCAGAAGGCCTGCGCCGTAAGCCCCGTTCGAGCCCCCGCCGGATACGGCCAGCACGTTCAGGTTTCTTCGGTCCGCCGTGCGGGCGCGGGCCGCCTCCGCAAAGCGGATACCGGCGGCCGTATCGCCGGCGTTGAAGCGGATGTCGCTCAGACCCTGCGGAGCGCCGCCCAGCATATCGCCTGCGCTATAGGTCTCGCGGGGCAGGGAGCCACAGGCGGCGAGCATCAGGCTGGCCAGCAGGACGATCAAAATCCGGGCCGTGCGCATGCGGGGCCAACCAAGGCTAAGGGAGCGTCGCCAACCTAGTGCGGCCGTCTCCGAATACAAAGGACCCTAAACGCAAATAGGCCGGCGCAAGCGCCGGCCTATAGGAAGCTTTCGAAGAGCGCCGGCGTACCGGCGCTTTTCTGACTGGATTAAGCTTGCAGCTGGCCAGCGGACATCTTGCCGCTGCGCTTGTCTTGTTCCAGTTCGTAGGTGATCTTCTGGCCCTCATTGAGGGTGCGAAGGCCGGCGCGTTCAACGGCCGAGATGTGCACAAAAACGTCCGAGCCGCCGTCATCCGGTTGGATGAAGCCGAAGCCCTTGGTGCCGTTGAACCACTTAACGGTGCCGGTAGCCATGGTGTGTAGTCCTTTGGATAGCAGTCGCCGCCGGAAGCGTTCCGTTCGACGATCAAATTTCGTTGGGGATCGGTAGGCGCGTCCGGCGCTTCCTCGAAGGAAGCATGGAATAGCAGGCCGAACGGCAGCGAATTCGATAGCTTCATGATGAGGGTTTACGGCCGCGCCAGCAAGGGGAATCTTGAGCTCAGCTTTTCACCGCCTCTGGCGAACGCTTCAGATCTTCGCGATGAGGTCGTGTTGGCCCTTTGCGGCGAAGTCTGGCGAGGGCAGGTCCTGCGACGAAACAGCCTTGCGGCCGCCGCTATTGCGAGTCATTCTCAATAACATCTCCAGGCCACAGGAGGCGAGGATGGTATTGCAAACAACCGGTGCGAACTGGCTGACCCTGATGATGCGCGCCGAACGGGCGCGTCGGGGCTTTGATCCGCTGGACAGCGAATGGCTGCTGTATGGCCCGACCGATCCGGACGCCGTTGAGGGTGGAGTCGAGGATGACGCCCCTGATCTGCTGGCGGCTGAATAGGCGGTTGCGGTCTAGGTCAGCGCCTTGCGGGCCGCTTCCCAGTACTGGGCGCCGGTGATCAGGGTGATGATGGCCGCCAGCCACAGCAGGCCGTGGATCGCCAGAGTGGCGGGCCCCACGACGTCCGGGGTGTCGGGCAGGCCGAAGGCCCCCCAAGACGCCAGCACCATCTCGGCGCCGATGGCCACCAGCTGCAGGGTGGTCTTCCACTTGGCCAGCACGGTGACGGGCAGCTTGATCCCCTTGCCGGCCCCGACCTCGCGCAGGGCGCTGACGGCGAATTCGCGGAACAGGATCAGGCCGGCCGGCAGCACGATCATCGGGTTGGGTCCCAGGGCCATCAGACCCAGCAGGGCGCCGCAGACCAGGATCTTGTCGCCGATGGGATCGAGGATCGCGCCCCACACGGTGACGGCGTCGAGCTTGCGGGCCAGCCAGCCATCGAAGAAGTCGGTGAGGGCGGCGATCACAAACGCCCAGAACGCCCAGCGTTCCAGCCGCAACTGATCTTCCAAGGTCAGGCGTTCGCTGAGATAGGGCAGCGCGCCGGCGGCGGCGGCCAGCGCCACGAACATGAACAGGGCGACGACAAGGCGCGAGGCGGTGAGGATGTTCGGAAGATTCTTCATGGTGAGTTTCTAACGCGGGAAATGGTCAAAGGGCTACGCCGCTGTAAGACCTAAACCATAACGGGCATTTTTCGTAGCGGGGAACTCGCCCACTCTGGCTATACAGAGGACAAGGGAACGAGGCAGGAGTTCGGGGTTTTGCGAAGTCTTGATCGCATGAATCTTCTGGATCGTGTCCGGCGCCAGGTCCGGGGGCGCGTCAATTCTGTTCGCGTCCGGCTCATTCTGTTGACGGTCAGCCTGCTGGTTCCCGCAGTGCTGAGCATGGGCTTCCTGCTGGCGGGCGCCGATCGTCATGGCCGCGCGCAAACCTACCAGCAGATGCTGACCACGGCCCGCGCCCTTTCGGGCACCGTGGATCAGCAGACCGCCGTCGGGATCGCTGTCGTCGAGACCCTGGCCAGCGACCAGACCCTGCAAGCCGGTGATCTGAAGGAATTTGACGCCCGCGCCCGCCGCGTGATGGAGCTGCGGACGGGCTGGGTCGTGGTGACCGACGTCGCCGGCCAGCAGCTCATCAACACCCTGCGCCCCTTCGGCGCGCCCCTGCCCCAGGTGCAAAGGCCACAACAGCTGACCCAGGCCCTCATGGCCGGCCAGAGCCGGGTGTCGGATCTGCGGGTTGGCCGGGTGTCCAAGAAGCCGGTGATCACCGTAGGGGCCCGGGTCGATATCGAGGGTCAGCCCCATCTTCTGGCCTATGTGGTCGAGGCCGCCTCGTTCACGTCGGTCTTCCGCCAGCAGCGTGTTCCCGATGGCTGGATCGCCACCCTGGTGGACAGCAACTACAAGGTCATCGCCCGCTCCGCCGACAATGCCATGTGGACCGGTCGCACCGTACCGGCCGCGACGATTGAAAGCCTGAAACGCGCCCACGAGGGTATCGGCAAGAGCGTATCGCTCGAAGGCGTGCCGACCGTGGTGGCCTATACGCGGTCGGCCCAGACGGGCTGGACCCTGATCGTCGCGATTCCCCGCGCCGAGCTGGATGGCGCGGTGATCCGGTCCGTCGCCGTCGCAACCGGCGTCTTCGGGCTGCTGCTGGTGTTGGGCATCAGTATGGCGCTGTTCGTCTCGCGCGGCATCAATCGCCAGGTGAGCGTCCTGGTCGCCGCCGCCCGCGCGATCGGCGAGGGGCAGCCGGTGGGCGAGCCGAGCGGGCGAAGCCTCGAGGAAGTGGCCGCTATCCATGACGCCCTGGCCGTCGCGTCCCGTGAACTGAAAACCCGCGAAGACCGTCAGAAGGTGATGATCAACGAGCTGAACCACCGGGTGAAGAACACCCTGGCCACGGTTCAGGCCCTGGCGCGCCAGACGTTCGGCAAGCTGGAAGGGGCGCCGGTCGAGATGTTCACGGAGCGGCTGATCGCCCTTTCGGCCGCCCATGATCTGTTGACCCGCAGCGGTTGGAGCAAGGCCGACCTGGACGAGTTGATGCGCGTCTGCACCCGCGCCCACGGCGAACGGATCGCCTATTCGGGTCCGCCCGTCTCCCTGGATCCCCACACCGCCGTGGCCCTGTCGATGGTGTTTCACGAACTGGCCACCAACAGCGCCAAGTACGGCGCCCTGTCGGCGCCGGCCGGGCGGGTCAGCATCGACTGGCGGATCGATCCCCAGACCCGGGTCCTGACCCTTGTCTGGATCGAGACGGGCGGCCCTCCCGTGACCGCGCCCAGCAAGCCGGGTTTTGGCACCCGGCTGATCGACAGCTCGATCCGCCGGGAACTGAAGGGTTCGCCCAGCTTCGACTTCCGGCTCGAGGGTCTGGTGTTCGAGGCGACCCTGCCCTTGCCGGCGCCGGACGCCGTGCGCTGGGCCAATCCGTTCTGAGCATGGCGCCCGACAGCAGAGAGGTCGCCGCCTTCATGGCGCAGGCGGGACTGCCGCCGCGCTTCGCCAGTCTGGCCGACCGGCTCCATATCCCCCTCGCCGCGCGGATCGCCCAAGCGTCTGCTGGACGCGACAGGCCGCTGGTGGTCGGCCTCTGCGCGCCGCAGGGGGCGGGCAAGTCGACCCTGACGGCGCTGGTGACCCGGCTGCTAAGGGGCCGGGGCCTGAAGACCGCCAATCTGTCGCTGGACGATCTTTATCTGACCCATGCCGAGCGTCTGGTTCTAGGCCGGACGGTCCATCCCCTGCTGCGCACGCGCGGGGTTCCGGGGACCCACGACATCCCGCTGGGTCTGGGCGTGCTGGACGCTCTAGCCCATCCGGGCCGCGTGCTGCTGCCCCGCTTCGACAAGGCCGCCGACGACCGCGCGTCTGTCGCGGACTTCGAGCCCTTCGAGGGACCGGCGCAGGTGATCCTGCTGGAGGGCTGGTGCGTGGGCGCCCGGGCCCAGCCCGAGGCCGCCCTCGATGAGCCGGTCAACGCCCTCGAGCGTGAGGAAGACCCTGCGGGCGTCTGGCGGGGCTTCGCCAATGCCGCCCTGGCGGGCCCCTATCGCGCGCTGTTCGACAGGATCGATCTTCTGGTCGCGATGACCGCCCCCGACTTTGCCACCGTGCGCGCCTGGCGGGGCCAGCAGGAGCAGCGCCTGCGTCACGATCTGGCCGCCAGGGGCCGTGACCCCCGGCTGGCGATGGACGAGATGGCCCTGGACCGCTTCGTCGCCCACTATCAGCGTCTGACCGAGTGGATCGCCCGCGATCTGCCGCCCCGCGCCGACATCGCCATCCGTCTGGACGCGGACCGTGAGCCGGTCGAGATGCGGGGTTTCTAGAGCATTTTCGAGCGAAGTGGATTCCGGTTCGCGTGAAGAAAATGCGTTAAAACAAGAACTGGAGCTCCGGACTGACGCAGTCAGGACGGAATGCTCTAGTCTTCCACCGTCCGCACGCGGTCGACGACCCGCACGGTATAGCAGCGGCGCTTGCCCAGTTCGGTGCCGCAGAAGCCGGGCTCCTCGGAGCCCTCCCGCAGCCTGACCCAGCGGTCGCGGTTGCACTCGAACCAGGCGTGCTGGAACTCCCGATGGTCGACGTCCTGATGGAACACCGGGACCCGATTGACCGAATAGAACCGCACCATGCCGCTGAGGCCGCCGAAGCTGCCCCGGCCATTGACCAGCCCGCACACGCGGCCCGTGCGGGTGGACCAGACCGCGCCCAGATCCAGCGGATTGGTTTGGTTCAGCCGAGTCTTCAGATTGGCCCGCACATGGCCCCATTCGGCCCGGGCCTTGGGCTTTTCGATCAGCATCTGCTCGGCCGTCGCCGGGGGCAGGGTGGCGTTGACGCTTTCCACGCGCATCAGATCGATGACGCCGAACACCAGCGCGCCCAGGATAGCGACCACGATCACGCCCGAGAGGATGCGCGGCAGCAACGGCATGCGGCGCGGCTTGTCCCAGACCGGTCTCGTCATCGGCGCTCTCCTGTCCCTGCGGGCGAGAGTGCGCAGCGCCACCTAGTTTGACAAGTGTAAAAGATTACGGTCTTAAACTTAAGGTTCAGGGCGCGTTCCGTCTGCCGCCCCATCCTCGTCCTCCTCTTCGCGCGCGATCGATTCCGATCGCGGGGGAGGCGGCGGATCGGCGGTAAAGAAGGCGCCCAGCAGCATCATCATCCCGGCCAGTGGGGCCATGGCCCTTTTGGAGCGCCTGGCGTTGCGGACGCCCCAGATCGCCGCCGGCGTCAGAACGGCGATGACGGCAAGGGTGATCAGGATCGCGATCAGATCGGACATGCCCCTGATGTGGCCCGCCCGGGCCGCGTCACAAGGCCTGGCTTCAGCTCTTGCGGAAGAAGGCGTGGATGCGCTCGGCCAGGGCCTGGCTGACGCCCTCGACTTTCAGCAGGTCCTCGACCCCCGCGCGGCCGACGCCCTTGGCCGAGCCAAACGCGTGCAGCAGGGCCTTCTTGCGGCCCGGACCCACGCCCTCGATCTCGTCGAGCGGGTTCTTCTTCAGGTCCATCGAGCGGCGGGTGCGGTGGGCGCCGATGGCGAAGCGGTGGGCTTCGTCGCGCAGGCGCTGCAGGTAGTAGAGCACCGGCGATTTCGGCTCGAGCATGAACGGCGTCTTGTCGGGCATGAAGAAGCGTTCGAGGCCCGCGTCGCGGTCCGGACCCTTGGCCACGCCCACGACGGCGATGTCGTCGACGCCCAGCTCGGCCATGATCTCCAGCGCCGCGTCCAACTGGCCCTTGCCGCCGTCGACCAGCACCAGATCGGGGCGGTTGTCGCTGTCACCGCCTTCCTCCTCCTTGACCAGGCGGGCGAAGCGGCGCTTGAGCACCTCCTTCATCATGCCGTAGTCATCGCCGGGGGTGAGCTCGGTGCTCTTGATGTTGAACTTGCGGTACTGGCCCTTCATGAAGCCGTCCGGCCCGGCCACGATCATGCCGCCCACGGCGTTGGTGCCCTGGATGTGGCTGTTGTCATAGACCTCGATCCGCTCGGGCGCGGTATCCAGCCCGAAGGCTTCGCCGACCCCGGCCAGCAGCTTGGTCTGGGCGCTGCCCTCGGCCATCTTGCGGCCCAGCGCCTCGCGGGCATTGGTCAGGGCGTGCTGCACCAGATCGGCTTTCTCGCCGCGCCGCGGCACGGCGATCTCGACCTTGCGGCCGCTTTTCAGGGCGAAGGCCTCGGCCAACAAGGCAGCCTCTGCGGGTTCGATATTGGCCAGGATCAGGCGCGGTATCGGCTTGTCGTCATAGAACTGGCCGAGGAAGGCGGTCATGGCCTGGGCCTCCTCGCTGACGCCTTCTTCTTCCGCCGCGCCGGTGATGCGGGGGAAGTAGGCGCGGTTGCCCCAGTTCTGACCGGCCCGGAAGAAGAACACCTGCACGCAGGCCTGGCCGCCCTCGACGTGCAGGGCCACGACATCGGCCTCGTCCACGGTTTCGGGATTGATCTGGCTTTCCTGGGCCACCGAGGAAAGGGCGCGGATGCGGTCGCGCAGTCGGGCGGCGCGCTCGAACTCCAGGTCCTCGGCGGCGGCCTCCATCTCGGCGGCCATGGTCGCCATCACCGCGCGGGACTTGCCTCTTAGGAAAGCCTCGGCCTGGTCCACCAGGGCCTGATAGTCGGGGATACTGACCAGCCCCGTGCACGGCGCCGCGCAGCGCTTGATCTGGTACAGCATGCAGGGCCGGTCGCGGCCCTCATAGACGCTGTCGCTGCACGAGCGCAGCAGGAACGCCTTCTGCAGGGTGTTGAGCGTGCGGTTCACCGCCCAGGTGCTGGCGAACGGCCCGAAATAGTCGCCCTTGATCGCATGGGCGCCGCGATGCTTGCGCAGTTGCGGCGCGTCATGGTCGCGGCGGATCATGATCTCGGGAAAGCTCTTGTCGTCGCGCAGTAGCACGTTGAAGCGCGGCTTCAGCGCCTTGATCAGATTGATCTCGAGCAGCAGGGCGTCAGCTTCGGTGCGGGTGGTGACGAACACCATGGACCGGGTCGCGTCGACCATGTGGGCGATGCGGTTGGTGTGGAAGCGGCCCTGGGCGTACTGGATCACCCGCTTCTTCAGGCTCTTGGCCTTGCCCACATACAGGACCTCATCGTCCTCGCCGATCATCCGATAGACGCCGGGCCCGTCAGGCAGGCGCGCGGCCTCGTCCTTGATCAGGTCGGCGCCGCGCAGGGCGGGGGCGTCTTGGACGGTGGGGGAGGGGCTGTCGTCGTTCACGACGGACATATAGGCGAGTCTGGGCGGTTCAGCGACGTTCAAGGCTGTGGAACACGCGGGCGACAATCACGCGCTCTCCCTGCACGGCGTATTGCAGGACATAGCCCGCAGAGCCGAAAGGAACGATGAGTTCCCTCAGATTGTCCCGCACCAGGCGGCCGCGTTCGGGAAAGGTTGCGAGGCTCTTGGTCGCCGCGATGATCGCTTGGGTCGCCCGTTTTGCCGCGCCGGGTGCACGATCTGCAAGCCAGCCTCGCAGGTATTGGATGTCTCGCCGCGCTTCCGCCGAGAGTTCAACAGCCTTCATCCAGCGGTTCTGGGCCTTGGCTCAGGTGGGGGCAGTTCGTTATCGGTATCCCAGGATGCGACCCAGCGCTCCACGTCTGCCAGGGGTATGCCGCCCTCGCGTTCGGCATTTTCGGCGATGCGCTGGACCTCGTTCCAGTGCGCCTCGCTGTCGTTGAAGCCGCGGTCATTGCCGAACACCAGATCGAGGCCTTTAGCGGCCAGGTCCTCGACACTCTGACCCGTCGCCTCGGCGCGCGCCTTGATGCGCTGAGCCAGAGCCGCGTCTATCGTCAGGGTCAGTTCACCGTCGGCCATGCCGAGATGATCCTCCCATGCCCGTTTGTCGTCAACCGCGCGGGGCGCTATGACGCGCCCCATGACCACACGCAGCCTCTTCGTCACCCCGCTCTATCAAGCCAGCCTCGCCGGCGAGAAAGACTTCGACGCCTTCATCGACGACCTGCACGACGCCTGCATCGCCGTGGCCGAAGAAGACGAGGCCGGTCAGGCCTGGGCCGAGAAGAAGGGCTATCTGGGCTATACCTCCTACGCCTCGCTGGACGATCTGGCCCTGCGCGACAGCCTGTTCGCCGACCTCAAGAAGAAGCTCGACAAGCACGCGGCGGCCTTCGCCAGGGAGCTTTGCTTCGACCTGGCCGGCGGCAAGCTGGTGATGGACAGCCTGTGGATCAACATCCTCGACCCCGGCGGCCAGCACACCGGCCATATCCATCCGCACAGCGTCATCTCGGGCACGGTCTATGTCACCATCCCGGCCGGCGCCTCGGCCCTGAAGTTCGAGGATCCGCGCCTGCCGATGATGATGGCCGCGCCGACGCGCAACGCCGACGCCCCCGAGACCCTGCAGCCGTTCGTCTATGTGCAGCCGCAGCCGGGCACGATCCTGCTGTGGGAAAGCTGGCTGCGCCACGAGGTGACGCCCAACCAGGCCGACGAACAGCGGATCAGCATCAGCTTCAACTACGCCTGGAAGTAGGCCCGTCAGTGGAAGGGGCGCACCTCGACGGGGGCGCGGCAGGCGACGGCGGCCTTGCGGCCCCAGTCCAGAGCCGCATCCAGATCCGCCACCTCCAGCACCCAGAAGCCGCCGACATGCTCCTCGGTCGACAGGTACGGTCCGGGCATGACCTGCACCTGTCCATCCGGCCGGAGACGTAGTGAGAGGGCTCGGCCGGGGGCCTGCAGCCCGCCCACGAAAACCCTGACGCCGGCGGCGACCATCGCCTCGTTCAGGGCGCTGATTCCCCGACGCATCGCCTCGTCCTCGGCGGCGGCCGGGTCGTAGTCGTCCGGGCGGTGCAGGGCTATCAGATAGCGGGTCATGAGGTCTCCGGATGTTGATCCCGGGCGGTCACCGCCCTGCTGTCTGACAAGAGACGAACGACCTGACCGCAGTCCGACATCGTTTGCGGGCTTTTTTGACAGGCCTTTCCGGATTTCAGGCCGAGATCGCCTCAAGCTCGCGCGCGATCCGCACCCGCCAGCCGCGCTCCAGGGTCCAGGCGGCGATGCCCAGCCACAGCAGGCCCAGGAAGGCGTGGCCGCGCTGCCAGTAGCCGACGTCATAGCCGGTGCGCACATTCCACACCCCGGTCAGCAGGGCGAACACCAGCAGCAGGCCAAAGAACCAGCCCAGCGAGAACTGAGCCAGGCGCTTGTGGCCCGGAACGCCCCACAGGGCCCAGGCCGTGAACAGCGGCGCGAACTGGATAGCCAGGCCCACGCCGCAGGCGCGGTGCATCTCGTCGGGCCAGTGGAACAGTCCGGCGAAGATCGCCCCCAGTCCGGTCAGGGCCACCCACAGGCCGGTGAAGGCCGAGACCGCGCGACGCCCGCCGGCATGCTCCAGGGCATGGGTGAAGCCGGCCCCGGCGAACAGGCCGGCCGTCCCGGCCAGCACCATGCCGATATTGAACACCAGCGGGGCGGGGGCGGCCGGGCCGCCCAACTCGCTGATGAACTGGGCGCCGGGATCGAAGCCCGGAAACAGCTGCTGGGCCAGCCACACGTCGAACACCATGATCACCGGCGTGATCACGCCGATCTTCAGGAAGGCGCCGGTACGGACAGACACAGGAAAGCGAGCCTCGAAAGCTATGAGGGCGGCAGAATCTCTTCCGCCGCCCTCTGGGTCAATGCCGGTCTTGCCGGAAGTTACTTCGCCGCAGACGGATGGCCCGCCGGCGCGAACTGCGCGCCGAAGAAGTCGCCCGTCTTCCACACAGGACGGTCCTTGGCGTCGGCCAGTTCACGGGCGATCTCGTAGTTGACGAGAGCGAACTTGGCGGCCGCCACATAGTCGATCGGCAGGCTCAGATCGTCGCTGGGCTTGTGATAGTGCGTGGCCAGGAAGTCCTTGAAGCCCTTCTCGCCGCCGTTCTGGAAGCCGGTCATCAGGAACACCGAAGGCACGCCCTGCTCGACGAAGCGATAGTGGTCGCTGCGGGTGAACAGGCCCTCTTCGGGCATAGGGTCACCCGACAGGGCGATGCCGACGCGGCCGGCGGCCTTGGCCACGGCCGGGCCCAGGGTCGAGCGGTCGGCGCCAAAGGCGATCACGTCGGTGAACGGATACAGCAGCACCGGCATGTCCAGGTTCACATTGGCGGCGATGTCGGCCTTGGGCACGGTCGGATTGTTGGCGAAATATTCCGAGCCGATCAGGCCTTTTTCCTCGGCCGTCACGGCGACCAGCAGGATGGTGCGCTTGGGCTTGGTCTTGGCGTTCTTGAAGCCGCGGGCGACCTCCAGCAGGGTGGCGATGCCCGAGGCGTTGTCGAGCGCGCCATTGTTGATCTTGTCGGCGCCCGTGCCGTGGGTGTTGACGCCAGTGTGGTCGAGATGGGCGCTGAGGATGATGGCCTGGGCCTTGAGCGTGGTGTCAGAGCCCTCGATCACGCCGACGACATTGCTGCTCTCGCGCTTCTCGATCTCGCTCTTGAGGGCCACGGCGGCCTTGAACGGCAGGTCGAAGCCCTTGACCGCGCCTTCGGGGGTTTCAGCGGCGGCCAGCACCGCCTCCAGCGAGGTCGGGGCGCCGGCGAACAGCTTGCCGGCGGCCTTGTGGCTGATCGAGGCCAGGTTGTTGGCCGAGACGCCGCGCACGTGGCCAACGTCATTGGCGTCGCGCCAGGTCATGCGCCATTCGCGATAGCCGGCCACGCCGCGCTCGAACGGGCGACGCTTCTCGCCGCTGGCGGTGCTCATGGTGATGATGCCCACCGCGCCGCGCTTGGCGGCTTCGAGGCGCTTGACGTTGCCGTTGCCGTAATGGGCGCGCTCTTCGGTCTGCAGGCTGGACGGGGCGCCGCTCAGCAGGACGACGATCTTGCCCTTCACATCCAGGCCGGCATAGTCGTCGCGGCCTTTTTCCGGGGCTACCAGGCCAAAGCCGACAAAGACCAGCGGGGCGGAGACATTGACCTCGGTCGTCTGGGCCTGGGCGCTGGGCAGGTAGTCCTCCCCGAACTTCAGGGCCTGCTCCTTGCCGTCGGCGCCGGTCAGGGTGATGGACCCCTCGCTGGCGTTCTTGAAGGCCAGCAGCGGCACGCGCTGCAGGTACGAGCCGTTGGCGGCGCCGGGCTTGACGCCCAGCAGGGCGTATTGAGCGGCGACGTAGTTGGCGGCGATGTCATAGCCGCGGGTGCCGGCCTCGCGGCCCTCCATCGCGTCATCGGCCAGGAAGGTCATGTGAGCGCGGATCGCATCGGGCGACGGCGTGAAGCTGGACGCGGGTGTCTTGGCCTTCGGAGCGGCGAGGACGGGTTGGGCGACCATGAGCAGGGCGGCGCTGATAAGAGCGGCGCGGCGCGAAAATGACATCAAGCAGGCTCCAGGGCGGGTCTGGTCCCGCGAAAGGGGCGAACCTTGGCCAGCCCTGAGCGGCTTGTCGAGATTGGGTGACCTGAACGTTTTGTAATGTTGGTTCGTCGGGGGGGGGGGGGGGGGGGGCTCTCGCGGCCTGACATGGCTGATGCGATCTTCACCCTTCTTTTGCGCGAGGGCTTAACCGCGAGATGGGAGAGTGCCTCCATCGCAAAGGAAAGCCTCGTCCATGCAGGCCCTCGCCATCGCTGCCGCCGGCATGACCGCCGCCGCTCACCGCCTCACCGAAAGCGCCCAGCGCACGGCGACGTGGAGCGCGCGCGAGATTGACACCGATCTCGTCAAGGAAGCGGTCGAGCAGGTTTCCGCCAAGACCGATTTCGCAGCCAATGTCGCGGTGGCCAAGACCGCCGACTCCATGACCGGCGCCCTGCTGGACCTGAAGGTCTAGCGCGCCGCTTCAAGGGCGCGCCCGCATCCCCCCAGCGGCTGCGTCCGGATAACGCTCCCCGGGCTTCCCCCAAGTTTGCCCGGGGAGCGGGTTCACCGCTCTCCAGCCTGTCGCGCCCAGCGGGTCGCCGTCTCTCTGGCTCCCGGCGAATCCATCGCGGGCATAACAATGTTATGCTACCGTGGATGGCATTGGCTCGGGGGAGATGACGATGGCTAAGAAGCTGGCTCTGTTCCTGGATGGCACCTGGAACGATCTGAGAATGAAGAACCGCACCAATGTCTCGCGCCTGGCGCAGGCGGTGCTGCCTGAAAGCGCCACCGGGGTTCGACAGGTTGTGTTCTACGACGAAGGCGTTGGTGTCTCGGCCGGCGTCGGCAAGATCGCCGATTTCGCCACCAAGACGCTCGGCGGCGCGCTTGGCAAGGGCCTGGATCGCAAGGTGGAGGCTGCTTACCGCTTCCTGGTTCTGAACTACGAGCCCGGTGACGATATCTATATCTTCGGCTTCAGCCGCGGCGCGTTTACCGCCCGAAGCACGTGCGGCCTGATCCGCAAGATCGGCATTCTCAAGCGCGAATGTTTTGATGTCTGCCCACAAGCCTTCGAGCTCTACGCCGACAGCACCCAGAGCCGCCGCAGTCCGGCCACGGTGCAGTTCCGCGCCCGCTACGGTCACGACGTGGTCTCCGGCGAGGAAGACTATGCCCAATATCTGGACCCCGCCGCGCTGCAGGCGCTGGCGGCGGCCAAGGCGCCGCCAGCCTCGCCGGTGGCGACCTCCACCCTGGAAGAGCTGTTCCAGCACCGCGACACAGCCCAGACCCGAAAACTGCAGATCACCGCCAGGAGCGCGGGGCCAAACGGCGCGGACCGGACACTGCACACCTATCGACTGATGTATGTGGGCCTGTGGGACACCGTGGCGTCCATGGGGCTGCCCGAGCGCCTGGGGCTGTTTGCCGATGCGGCCAATTCGAAATACCGCTTTCACGACACCGAGGCCTCATCGCTGATTTCCAGCCTGAGGCACGCGGTGTCGATCGACGAGAATCGCAAGGTGTTCTCGTCGACCCCGGTCTCCAACATCGACGTGCTGAACCAGGAATGGGCGACGGCGCGGGGCTTTTCGGTGGGCGATGTGGCGCAGAACCTTGAACCTGACCAGCCCCTGACGCCCGGCCCAGCCTATGTTCCGTATCGCTTCCGGCCCTACCAGCAGCGCTGGTTCCCCGGCGATCACGGGGCGGTCGGGGGCGGCAATCCCGTGCTGGGCCTCTCCAGCCACACCCTGCGCTGGATCGCCGAGGGCGCAGCCTGGGCGGGCCTGGAGTTCAACTGGACGGGTGGCCAGCTGGAAGACGCCCGGACCAGCGTCAACCCGCTGGTCGACTGGCCGGAACGCCGCAAGAAGAACCTGCTGGGCAATCTCGGCGGCTACAGCAATCGCAGCGGGCCAAAGCATATCCGCGAGCTGGGCGACACCGCCTACGAGCGCTATTGCCGCGCCCCGGAAGAAATCCCCGCCAACGCCCGTCTGATGGCGGGGCAGCCTGGCCCAAGGCCGCGACTTCCGCCACCGCCGACCTATCCGGCCAACCTGCCCATGGCCTGAGGGCGCAAAACAAGAAAACGCCCCGGCCTTTCGACCGGGGCGCCCTTGTTTCCGGTTCCTGGACCCAGCCTTAGCTGTCCAGGAAGCTCCGCAGCTTGCGCGACCGCGACGGGTGCTTGAGCTTGCGCAGCGCCTTGGCCTCGATCTGACGGATGCGTTCGCGGGTAACCGAGAACTGCTGGCCGACTTCTTCCAGGGTGTGGTCGGTGTTCATGCCGATGCCGAAACGCATGCGCAGCACGCGTTCTTCGCGCGGGGTCAGCGAGGCCAGCACGCGGGTGGTGGTTTCCCGCAGGTTGGACTGGATGGCCGCATCGATGGGCAGGATGGCGTTCTTGTCTTCGATGAAGTCGCCCAGGTGGCTGTCTTCCTCGTCGCCGATCGGCGTTTCGAGGCTGATGGGCTCCTTGGCGATTTTCAGGACCTTGCGGACCTTCTCCAGCGGCATGGCCAGCTTTTCCGACAGCTCCTCGGGGGTCGGCTCGCGGCCGATCTCGTGAAGCATCTGGCGGCTGGTGCGGACGATCTTGTTGATCGTCTCGATCATGTGCACCGGGATGCGGATGGTCCGCGCCTGGTCGGCGATCGAGCGGGTGATGGCCTGACGGATCCACCAGGTGGCGTAGGTCGAGAACTTGTAGCCGCGGCGATATTCGAACTTATCGACGGCTTTCATCAGGCCGATATTGCCTTCCTGGATCAGGTCCAGGAACTGCAGGCCGCGGTTGGTGTACTTCTTGGCGATGGAGATCACGAGGCGCAGATTGGCCTCGACCATTTCCTTCTTGGCCTGACGGGCTTCGCGCTCGCCCTTCTGCACGGTCTGGACGATGCGGCGATAGTCGTCGATCGGCACGCCGGTTTCGGTGGCCAGGGCGGCGATCTCGCTGCGGATGTCGACGACCGAGGTCTGGTCGTTCTCGACGAACTTGGTCCAGCGCACGCCCATGGTCTTGACCTGATCGCTCCAGGTCGGGTTCAGCTCGGAGCCGAAATAGGCCTTCAGGAACTCGCTGCGGCTGATGCCGTAGCTGTCGGCCAGGCGCAGTAGGCGGCCTTCCAGACCGATCAGGCGCTTGTTGATCGCATACAACTGCTCGACCAGGGCCTCGATGCGGTTGTTGTTCAGCTTCAGCGTCTTCAGGTGCAGGATGATGGTCTGCGACAGGGCCTCATAGGCCTTGCGGTCGTTGTTGCTGAGGTCCTCGCCCTTCAGGCGGCTGCCGACCAGCTTGTCCTGCAGCTTGCGGAAGGTTTCGAACTCGCCGGCGATGGCGTCCAGGATGGCCATCACGCCTTCGCGCAGTTCGCCTTCCATGGCGCTGACGGTGGGGCCGGCGCCGTCGTCGAAATCGTCCTCGTCGTCGCCTTCGGCTTCCGGCTTGGGCGCGGCTTCGTCATCGACGGGCTCGGCGGGTTCGGCTTCGGTGTCGTCGGTCGCGGGCTGGGCGGCGACGCCGTTGATGGCGGCGTAGGTGCCTTCAAGGTCGATCACTTCACGCAGCAGGATGCGGCCCGTGCCCAGTTCCTCGCGCCAGACCATGATGGCTTCGAAGGTCAGGGCGCTTTCGCACAGACCCCGGATCATGGTGTCGCGACCGGCTTCGATCCGCTTGGCGATGGCGATTTCGCCTTCGCGCGACAGCAGCTCCACCGAGCCCATTTCGCGCAGATACATGCGCACGGGGTCGTCGGTGCGGTCATAGGCCGACGGCTTGTCGGAGGTGATGACCTGCTGATTGTCTTCGCGGGCGACGACTTCGCCGCCCTCGTTGGTCTCGGCGTCTTCTTCGGCCTCGACGACGTTGACGCCCATCTCGCTGAGCATGGCCAGCGTGTCTTCGATGGCGTCGGGGCTGACTTCTTCCGAAGGCAGCACCTTGTTCAGCTCTTCCATCGTCACGAAGCCGCGGGCTTTCGCCTGCTTGATGAACTTCTTGACGCCGGCGTCGGTCAGGTCGAGGAGCGGACCGTCGCTGCCGGTGGACTCAGGCGCTTCCGTATCGGCCGAGGAATTGTTGCTCATCAAGGTCTCCGAAGTCGACGCGGCATCCCCCGCGAGACGCGCGCCGAAAAAATTCTAGATCCGAAAAGGTCCCGCCCGCCTGGAGCCGCGCCGTCCTTCGGTGGTTTCCCAAAAAAATCTTGGCGTCAAAGCGCCGCATTGGGTCAGCGCTGAACGTTCGCCACGGAAGAGCGCTCCGCGAGAAACCTCTCGGCGGAGACACGGGCGTGTCAGCGCGGCCTTGTGCGTACGATCTTGACGATCCGCGACCACTTGGGATCCAGCGTCGGCGGCGAGGGTGACATCCTGTTTCGGTAAGGGCGCGCGCGATGCGACGGCGGCCCGCTCGATGTCAATCAGCTGCTTGGCAAATCCTTGAGTCGGCAAATGGCGGCGCGGAGGGGCGGAGTCAAGGGGGCGTGGCCTATTCCGGCCTTTACTTCCGCTCTCCCCGGCGAAGGCCGGGGCCCAGATTCATCCAGAGCGTCTTGGGATGACGCGCCTACTGCCTTAGCCTGATCGACAACCTCCCTGGGCTCGATCTGGGCCCCGGCCTTCGCCGGGGAGAGAGAGAAATTGTAACCATGGATTGAAAATATTGGATCTATATCGTTATGGTTAGCCATGGCTTTCCACGTCTACATCATGGCCAGCCGTCGCAACGGCACACTCTACACCGGCTCGACCGGCAACCTCGCCAGCCGCGTGTATGACCATCAAACGGGTGAGAAAGGCTTCACTGCCAGATATGGCTGCACGCTTCTCGTCTGGTACGAGATCCACGATTCCCGTGAGAGCGCGCTGATCCGCGAACGCCAGATCAAGGAGTGGCGGCGGGGCTGGAAGTTGCGCTTGATCGAGGAGCGGAACCCGGAGTGGCGCGATTTGGCCCTCGAATTCCTTGGCTAAACCGACCCCCAGCCCGCTCTCCCCGGCGAAGGCCGGGGCCCAGATTCATCCAGAGCGTTTGGGGATGATGCGCCCTCTGACAAAGCCAGGCGCACTAACCTCTCTGGGTTCGATCTGGGCCCCGGCCTTCGCCGGGGAGAGCGGATTCAGGACTCCCCCCGCCAGAACTCCAGATTGCTGATCTGGCGCTGAAGCACGCCGATGCGGGTGCGCAGGTCGCGGGTGGCGGTCAGGCTGCCGGCGGTGACGGGTTCGTGGCGCAGGGATTCCAGGGCCTGTTCGGAATTGGCGACCTCGATCACCGCCTCGTAGCACGCCGACCACAGGGCCCGGGCGCGGTGCTGCTCCATGTTCGGGTCCAGGAACGGCGCGCCCGCCAGGGCCTGGGCGACGCGCTCAAGCTCGGCGATCTGCGGCGCAAAGCCCCTGCGGGCCAGGATCTCGCGGAACGGGGCGTCGTCGTGCATGTCGTCGACCAGGGCCTCGAACAGTTCCAGCGCCAGGGGGCGCAGGCGCGGATCGCCAAAGCCCACCCGCTCGATGGCCTCGTCATAGGGGCGGGCCCAGCCGGGATGGTCGATGGCGGCCACGGCGATGGCTGCGTGGAAGGGATTGATGCGCTCGCCGATCAAGGCGCGGGCGATGCCGCGAATGCCGGGGTCAGGCGGCTCGCGCTTGCCGTTCTTCCACTGGCCGCGCGGGGTGAACGGCCGCCCACCGCCATAGGCCCCGCCATAACCGCCGCCGTCATTGGGCGTGAAGGTCGTGCGTGGGAACAGGGCGTCCAGCCTGCCCAGCAGGTCGTCCTTGTAGGCCTGGGCCAGGTCCTTGTCGGCGATGCTGGCGGCGGCGGCGCGCAGACGCTGTTTCAGGCCGGCCTTGCGCTCGGGCGTGTCCAGCGGCTCAAGATCCCGCTCGCGGGTGAACAACTGCTCGACAAAGGGCGTGGTGTTGGAGACCTGGGCCTTGAGCGCCGCCGGGCCCTGTTCGCGCAGCACATCGTCGGGGTCCTTGCCGCCGGTCACCAGCGAGAAGCGGAACGAGCGCCCGGGCTTCAGCAGGGGCAGGGCGCGGTCCATGGCCCGGCTGGCGGCGCGCTGGCCGGCCTTGTCGCCGTCGAAGCACAGGGTGGGCTCGGGATGCAGGCGCCACAGCACCTCCATCTGCTCCTCGGTCATGGCCGTGCCCATGGCCGCCACGGCCGCGACGCCGGCCCGGTGGCAGGCGATGACGTCCATATAGCCTTCCACCACCACCAGCGGATTGGTCTCGGTGGGGGCGGCGGCCTGGGCCGCGTGCAGGATCTTGCGGGCTTCATACAGGCCGTACAGCAGCCGGCCCTTGTGGAAGAGGCTGGTCTCGGGGCCGTTCAGATATTTGGCCCGCGCGGCGGGATCCATGGCCCGGCCGCCGAACGAGACGACCTTGCCGCGCGTGTCGGTGATCGGAAAGATGATCCGGTCGCGGAACCGGTCATAGGGCGCGCCGCCGTCTTCCGGGGCGATCAGCACCCCGGCCTCGACCAGATCGCCCGGCTGGGCGCCCTTGGCGATCAGATAGTCCTTCAGCCCCGTGCGGTTGTTGGGCGCAAAGCCGATGTGGAAGCGGCTCCACTCGCTCTCGGGCAGACCCCGGCGCTCCAGATAGGCGCGGGCGGCCTGGCCCACCGGGCGGCGCAGCTCGCTCTCGAACCAGGCGGCGGCCAGCTCCATCCAGTCGCCCAGGCCCTGGCGTTTCCGGTCTTCCTGGGCGGCGCGGACGTCGGGCTCGGGCAGCACCATGCCCGCTTCCGAGGCCAGCCGCTCGACCGCCTCGGTGAAGGTCAGCCGCTCGGTTTCCTGCAGGTAGCTGATGATGTCGCCGTGCTTGCCGCTGGAGAAGCAGTGATAGAAACCCTTGTCGTCATTGACGAAGAACGACGGGCTCTTCTCCTTGGTAAAGGGCGACAGCCCCGCATATTCGCGCCCCTGCCGCCGCAGCTTCACCGATTTCCCGATCACGTCGGAAGGGCGAAGGCGGGACTTCAGTTCTTCAAGGAAGCGGTCGTCGAAGCGCATGGCGGGTGGCCTGTAGCATAGGCCATGGCGCGTGGGCGCTGAATCAAGGGATCGTGAGGGCGGGGACCGCCGCCGCTTTGGACGGATCGCGGTTCGATCCGCTTCGGGCGCCAGGACGATCAGGACAGGGTTCTTCTCCATCCGCTCTCCCCGGCGAAAGCCGGGCCCCAGATTCAGCCTGAGCCTTTGGGGATGACGCGCCTCTAGACCTGGCCGACGCGATGGGCGCCTGTGGGTTCGATCTAGGCCCCGGCCTTCGCCGGGGAGAGCGCAGAACTGGGACTGCGGCGATCTCAAGAGGTCGCCTATCCCCGTGCCCGCACGGGGATAACCCAGCCCCGACCCCAACAAATTCAACGCCCTAACCCCGCCGACCACCGTCACGATCGAAAATCGACGCAGCCCCCTCAGAAACGCCCGTATTCTTCTCCTCGCCCCGCCCCTGGGGAGGCCGTCCAGCTGGCGACCTGACGGGGGGTGGGGGCGGTCGAGCGGGTCGCGCCCGTCGGTCGTCGTCTGAAGGCCCGATGGGGTCTGGCGGAGCGGAGCGGTCCTGCGGGGGCCGAACGTGATGAAGCCGGATCCGGACCGCCGGGAACACCCTTTGGCGACGCCCGGCAAGGCGCTCCAGGCGCGGGCTGAAATCGCCCGCGCGGTCCGGAAGGGTCGCTTCCCTTCCGCCCGCCGGGGGCCTCTCAATCGGGAGCGGGTTAAAACCCCGCGCCCCGAGGGCTCACTGGAAAATCAACCGCGCGGAGCGCTCCGGCCACGGCCGAAACGGTACTCCACTCCACACTCATCCGGGCCTGGCCCGGACGCTCCGCCGCCTCCCCACACTTGCCGCTCAAACCGGCGAGGATGCGAACCCGTGCGTTTGTCAGATCGCCGCTGTCGTCGCGATTTCCTGCCGGCCGATCTCTTGCCTGAACGTCACCACCAGCACGTCGCGCAGGGCGGGGCGGGCGGAGTCTTCGGGGCGGATCGGGGGTGACGCCGTGCAGCACCCGCAGGTCGTCCAGAGGCGCCATGTCGGCTGCGGTGACAGCTCACTGAATCAGGCTTTGGCGACGGCGCGCCAGTCAGTCCAAGCGCTCGCTACGAGGTCAAAGCCTTGAGTGAATGGCCTGCGTTGCCACCGAAATCCAAGCGAGCACAGAGTGCGCGCTCACGTTAAGTCACTGCATCGGCCCTTGAGGCGTAAGCCGGACCGCAGGGCGCTTGATGCCGATCCACAGGGAGAGGCCAAACAGAAGGGTCAGGACCGGCAGCCACAGCATCCGCTCGGCCGCCGAGGGGGTGACGATATGCATGGTGATGCCGAGGGCCATGTAGGCGCAGACCAGCCAGATCAACCATCGTGGGCCCCACGGGGTCCGCAGGCCGCTGGCGCCCAGGGCGATGCGGGTCATGGCCAGCAGCAGGAGGATCGAGATCACGGGGATCACCCGGACTTTCAGCGGCAGTGCGCCCGACCACTGGCCACCGAGGGTCAGGTGACCCCAGGGCGCGCCCAGGATCAGCGCGATCTGGAACAGAACCACCAGGCTCATCAGGGCGGCGAAGGCCAGTCCGGCGATCTTCATGTCGGCGAACTCGCTATGCAACCCAGGTGTTTGATCACGGGCGTGGAGTGGGGACCAGCCTTGCCAGTTCAGAGCACTTTTCTGATCCGATAGCCACCTTTTGCCTCTTCGCGCTGCAGGCCCCGGACTTGTCAGGGTCGCTAGATTTCCTGCCGGAACGTCACCACCAGCACGTCGCGCAGGGCCGCGCGGTCCGGGTCTTCGGGGCGGATCGCAGTGACGCCGTGCAGCACCCGAAGGTCGTCCAGCAGCACCATGTCGGCCGGAACGGTCAGGGTGAAACTGCCCAGGGACTTGCCGCCAGGCGCATAGATGTCGGTGACGCCGCTCAGCACATTGACGCGGTCGACCAGTATGACGATCACCCAGTCCACCCCGTCGCGATGCGCGCCCTCGGGCGTGGGCAGGCCGGCCTCGCCGGCCCGGGCCTCGATGCGAAACTGGTGCAGTTCCACATGCCAGGACGCGGGCGGCTGCGGCGTGATCGGATGGAAGATCGCAAGCCCCTGCGAGATCACCGCGCGGGTCACCGGATGGTCGGCGATGGCGTCGGTCACGGGGTCGAACCAGCGCTGAACGCCGCCGTTCAGGGCGTTGTAGTCGCGGCTCTGATAGTGCGGCTGATGCGGCTTGCGGACCACGCTTTCAGGCGTCGCGGCGAAGGCGGCGAAGCGGCGTTTCCGGTAGCGTCCGCCGTCGGCCATGAAGCCGTCCAGGCCCAGATCGTTCCAGCTGTCGGCGAAGCCGGCCCAGTCGGTCAGGGTGGCGGGCCCCAGCAGGGCGCGGGTCTCTTCGGCGGGTGAACGCGCATAGCCTTGATCGACCAGGGCCTGGCGCAGCGCCTCAAGCAGATCTGGGGGGCTCAAGCCGCCGCCCCCGGCCGGAACGCCAGGCCGCGCTTCAGGGTGTGGGCGATGCGTTCGGCCTTGGCGCCGACCAGGGCCGCGCGGGGCGCGTCGAACAGTTCGGCGCAGGTCAGGTGGAACAGGCCCAGCCACGGGGTGAACAGGCCTTCGGTCAGGCCCTCGACCCGCTGGTGCACAGCCATGGGCGAGCCCTTGTAGCCGCCGTCGCCGCGCAGCACCCCGGCCCAGAACCGCTTCAGCGTCGCCAGATGCTCGGGCCAGCCGTCATCGCCGACGGCCTTCTGGAAGATCGGGCCCAAGCGGTGGTGCTGCTGGACCTTGGCGTAGAAGGTCTCGACCAGGGCGTCGATCTCGGCGTCGGTGAAGGGCGCGGGCTGCAGAGTCATGGCCGTTACATGGTGTGGATTGCCCGCAAGCCAAACCATGCGGTGAATCAAATTGGGTATGTTCCCCAGCTTGACCGTTTCGGCGCTCCGGCGCACGTCTCGCCCATGATCAAGCTGCCGCCCTTGAAGCCCGATTCCGACCAGATGCTGCACCTGGACGCCCTGCGCATCGTCGGGGCGGTGATGATCGTGGTGTTCCACTTCAACCGCTTCATCAATCTGGACGGTCACTGGCAACTGGCCGACGACACGATCAAGACCTTCAGCCTCATCGTCGACCTGTTCTTCGTGATCAGCGGCTATGTGATGGCGGCGATCTATACCGGCCGCCTGACCACCCTGGGCAAGTACGGCGACTTTCTGAAGAAGCGGGTGGCGCGGCTGGGGCCGCTGCACTTGGCCACCATGCTGGTGTTCATCGCCGTGGCCGCCGCCGGCGCGGCGGGCTGGATCCAGGACCGCGACCCCCGGCGCTATGACGCCGCCTGCATCGTGCCCAACATCCTGTTCATCCACGCCTGGGGCGTGTGCAAATCCCAGACCTGGAACTTCGTCAGCTGGGCGATCAGCGCCGAGATGGGGATGTATATCGCCCTGCCGCTGCTGTTCTGGATCACCGCCAGAGGCCGCTGGGTGACCGGCGGCTTGGCGATCCTGAGCCTTGTGATCCTGTTGCAGGCCCCGCACGGCGACCGGCCGTTCCATCAGTGGACCTGGGATTTCGGCGTGCTGCGCGCCGTGCCCGGCTTCCTGATCGGCATGCTGGGCTTCCAGATCCGGCCGCTGCTGGCCAGACTGCCTTATCCGAACCTTGTGATGTGGGGCCTGCTGGCCGCTTTCCTGATCGCCTCGCCGCTGAAGGTTCCGCGCGATGTGCTGCTGCTGGTGATCTATGCCGTCGGCCTGGCCGGGATCGCCGCCGACGCCGCCGGACCGGTGGGACCGGTGACCCGCCGCCTGGCGCCCTGGGCCCAGCTCAGCTTCACCCTCTATATGCTGCACCCCATCGCCCTGAAGATGGGCCTGGCCTGGGTGGGGCTTGGGATGTGGAACCTGAACGGCGACCTGATGCGGCTGTGGGTTTTGTTCTGGGTCGTGGCCCTGTTCCCGCTGGCCTATCTGTCGCTGATCCTGTTCGAGCGCCCGGCGCGGGACTGGATCGCGGGGCTAGGGAAGCGATGAAAGTTTTCTCCAAGCTGCTTGCCAAAGCCAAGAAGGCCGCCGTCAACAGGGAGCCGGACACCGACGAGCCATTGCTGATCGTCCCGATTCCTCCACTCGTGACACTCTTGAGCTTCAAAGAGGCGGAAAAGGGCGCGCCCCTCTCAGAACTTGAAGTCTTGGCGCTTCGGGACGGCGCGATCTGCATGACGCTTCCGCTGTCGCAAGCGCGGGCCATGGCCGCTGCACGTGGATATGACGACCTCAATTCCCAGAACATCTGGGAAGAGTGGCAAGCCTACCGCACTGGCAACTAGCTAGCCGGAATCCCGTCCACCCAGTTCGGAAGTTCACTGATCGCGTCCAGCTCGGCATAGCGCGGGTGATCGGCCGGCGCCTGGGCGGCTTCATGCGCCCAGACCAGCGGATAGGGGATCAGCGCGCCCCAGGACCCGGCCTCCAGCGCGGGCAGGATATCCGAGCGCATCGAGTTGCCGGCCATTACCGCCTGATGGGCGCCGGTGCCATGACGGTCGAACACCCGGCGATAGGTGTCCGCGTCCTTTTCCGAGACGATCTCGACGGCCGCGAACAGGTCGCCCAGGCCCGATGAGGCCAGCTTCTGTTCCTGGTGCAGCAGGTCGCCCTTGGTGATCAGGATCAGGCGATAGCGCTCCGAAAGCCGGGCCAGGGCGTGCTCAACCCCGGGCAGGGGCTCGACCGGCTCGGTCAGCATCTCGCGGCCGGCGGCCAGGATCTCGCGGATCACCCGGGTCGAGACCTCGCCGTGGGTCAGCTCCATGGCCGTCTCGATCATCGACAGGGTGAAGCCCTTGGCCCCGTAGCCGTAGAGCCGCAGGTTGCGTTTCTCGGTTGCCGCCAGCTGGGCCTCGATATGCGCCTGGTCGCCATGCTCGGACAGCAGGTCGACGAACCGCTGGTGGGTCAGGCGAAACAGGCTCTCGCAGTGCCAGAGGGTGTCGTCGGCGTCGACGCCGACGGTGGTGATGGCGGTAGGGGGCGCTTGCATGTTCTTCCCGTCGCCGGATCGCCGGCGAGCGTCAAGACGCTTGCGGCGGCAGGCCCGCCTATCACCGCCCTTGCATCCGGCCTGATCGCTGTTCAGGTTGGTCGCAAAGATCATAAGCCGGGGAGGCGACCATGGCGTTCGGCGACTATCAGAACGAGATCTATTTCGGCGGCCTGATGCGCGGCGTGAAGCCGACCCTGCCGGTGGACTTCAAGACCCTCGAGGCCCGGGCCCGCGCGGCCCTGCCGCCCTCGACCCTGTCCTATGTCCAGGGCGGCTGCGGCGACGAGTTCACCCAGGACCACAACGCCGAGGCCTTCAAGCGCTGGGGCCTGATCCCGCGGATGATGGTCGACTGCAGCACCCGCGACCTGTCGATCGACCTGTTCGGGATCAAGCTGCCCAGCCCGATCTTCATGGCCCCGATCGGGGTGATCGGCCTGTGCGCCCAGGACGGCCATGGCGATATCGCCACCGCCAAGGCGTCCGCCGCGACCGGCGTGCCGATGGTGGCCTCGACCCTGATGAACGACCCGATGGAAGAGGTCGCCGCCGCTCTGGGCGACACGCCGGGCTTCTTTCAGCTCTATACGCCCAGGGACAAGGACGTGGCCGAAAGCCTGGTGCGCCGGGCCGAGGCCTCGGGCTTCAAAGCCATCGTCGTGACGCTGGACACCTGGGTGACGGGCTGGCGGCCGCGCGATCTGAACGAGGCCAATTTCCCGCAGCTGCGCGGCCACGCCCTGGCCAACTATATGTCCGACCCGGCCTTCCGCGCCCTGCTGGCCAAGCCGCCGGAGGAGGATCCCCAGGCCGCCGTGGCCCAGTGGGGCCGCACCTTCGGCAAGAACCTGACCTGGGCCGACCTGCCGTGGCTGCGGTCGATGACCAAGCTGCCGCTGATCCTCAAGGGCATCTGCCATCCGGATGATGCGCGGCGAGCCATCGATGGCGGGGTGGACGGGCTCTATTGCTCAAACCACGGCGGCCGGCAGGCCAATGGCGGGCTGGCGGCGATCGACATGCTCAAGGGCGTGGTCGACGCCGCGGGTTCGACGCCGGTGATGTTCGATTCCGGGGTGCGGTCGGGCAGCGACGTGGTCAAGGCCCTGGCCTTGGGCGCGGCGGCGGTGGGCGTGGGTCGGCCCTATGCCTATGGCTTGGCGCTGGAAGGCGTGGCGGGCGTCGTCCACGTCCTGCGCAGCATTCTGGCGGAGGCCGATCTTCTGATGGCGGTCGACGGCTATCCGACCCTGGCCGCCCTGCGCGCGGCGGGTCTGGTCAGGAGCTAGAAGGCCTAGAACGACTGGATGAAAAAGATCGTGGCGCTGATCGGCAGGGCGGCGACAAGCATCAGGCGCAGCGCTGTTTCACCCAGGCTCAGCAGGCTGGTCGTCGAGCCTTCCGTGGTGATGAGGCGGGCGGCGCTGAGGGTCGTCATCGGTCTGCTCCTTGGAAGCTCTATTCATGAGCCCCAAGGCGTTAACGCCTCATAATCTTGAAAGGATGCCAGGCCGCGACAACTTGTCCGTGGGTGGGTTTGGCTCGCGGTTTCAGGGCGCCGCCCAGGACGGTCCCGGATCGGGCGAGCGCTGGCTGGAGCACGCTGCGTGGGCCTTGACCACTCTGCGCCGCGAGGCTGGGAAGCGGTGCAGCTTGCCCTCGGGCCGGATCGGGCGGGCCACCAGATCGCCGCCGCAATTGGGGCAGGTCCCGAAGAATCGCGTGTCGGCGCAGTCGGCGCAAAAGGTGCACTCAAAGGTGCAGATGCGCGCCTCCTCGCTGGAAGGCGGCAGGTCGCGGTCGCAGCACTCACAATTTGGGCGCAGTTCCAGCACGGGCCGTTCTCCCTGACGTCAATGTGGTGAGCCTTGCACCATAAGGGGTTGAGGCTTGTTCCGACGAGAGGGCTCCTTCGCATATCACGGGAATGTGGCGGCGGTCCCCGACTCCCGTGATCAGAGGGGTTGACCCCCCTCACTGCACCCCCTAGACACGCCGCCGTTTGCGCGGCGGTCGGGTCAAAAGCCCGACCGCCGTCTTGCAAAGAGATCGCCCGCTTTCCCGGTGGCGCGGGGTTACGCCCGGCCCGCCAGTTTGCGACAATGACCACGCGTTTTTAGGAGGCGCTTCCGAGATGTCCCAAGACCTTCTCCCCGGCGTTACCGGTGTCCTGGCGCTCGCCGACGGCACCATCCTGCAAGGCGTGGGCTGCGGCGCGGTTGGCGATGCGGTCGGCGAGGTGTGTTTCAACACCGCCATGACCGGCTATCAGGAAATCCTGACCGACCCCTCCTACATGGCCCAGATCGTGGCCTTCACCTTCCCGCATGTCGGCAATGTCGGCACGAATGTCGACGACCTGGAACAGATGTCCGGCGCGTCGGAAACGGCCGCCCGGGGCGCGATCTTCCGCGAGGTTCCGACCGCCCAGGCCAACTGGCGCGCCGACAGCGATTTCGACGGCTGGATGAAGCGGCGCGGCATGGTCGGACTGGCCGGCGTCGACACCCGCGCCCTGACCCGCAAGATCCGCGAAACCGGCATGCCGCATGGCGTGATCGCCCACTCGCCCGACGGCGTGTTTGACCTCGAGGCCCTGGTCGCCAAGGCCAAGGCCTGGTCGGGCCTGGAAGGCCTGGACCTGGCCAAGGACGCCTCGACCACCCAGACCTTCACCTGGAACGAGGGCCTTTGGTCGTGGCCGGAAGGCTACGCCAAGCTGGACGCACCCAAGTACGAGGTCGTGGTCCTTGACTATGGCGTCAAGCGCAACATCCTGCGGGCCCTGGCCCACGTCGGCGCCCGCGCCACGGTGGTGCCGGCCAACACCTCGGCCGAGGATATCCTGGCCCGCAATCCCGACGGCGTGCTGCTGTCCAACGGCCCGGGCGACCCGGCCGCGACCGGCGACTATGCGGTGCCCGAGATCCAGAAGCTGGTCGCCAGCGGCAAGCCGGTGTTCGGCATCTGCCTTGGCCACCAGATGCTGGCTTTGGCCCTGGGCGCCAAGACGGTGAAGATGGAGCAGGGCCACCACGGGGCCAACCATCCGGTCAAGGACCTGACCACCGACAAGGTCGAGATCGTCTCGATGAACCACGGCTTCACGGTCGACAGCGCCAGCCTGCCGGCGGGCGTCACAGAGACCCACGTGTCGTTGTTCGACGGCACCAATGCCGGCATCCAGCTGACGGGCAAGCCGGTGTTCAGCGTCCAGCACCACCCGGAAGCCTCCCCCGGTCCGACGGACTCGCTCTATCTGTTTGAGCGGTTCGCCGGCCTGATGGCCGCGGCGAAATAGGGCGCGCCAAAGCCTTCGTCGTTGGCGATGTCAATTAGAGATTGCAATCGTCGATTCGCTCTGCCGCTATCTGACCGCGTGAGTGCGCCGGGGGTGTTGAGTGCGGTCTCTGACAAGGTTGGCTGCGGCGGTCGTCGCGGCGTCGTCTTTCGCGTGGCCCACCTGGGCGGCTGACGTCCTGGCGCCGCCACACTGGAGTTCCGATCAGGTCAGGGCTGCGCGGTCGCTGAATCCAGAGCTGGCCCTGGTCTTTGACATTCGAACTGAGGAGACCGGAGGCCCGCGCGGCAAGCAGGTCAAGTCCACAACGGTGGCCCTTGCTCCGACCTTCACCCACGTGGTCGAGGCCGGCGCTCACACCCTCTTGGATCACGCCCTTTGTCGAGTTTTCACGTGGTCTGACGACAAGCCCATCTTTCAGAGCTTCAGCTGTTACGCTCTTCCGGCCTTCCTCGGGCTGGAACTCCAAAACAGGCGCTATCTGGCGCAAGTGCTAACCGCCGCCAAGGCGTCGGAAGTTGACGCCAATCCCTACTGGCCCGAGGCGGAGCTTGGCGTTCAGGACGAGGTCAAGGATCGGCTCCAGCGACGGCAGGTCCCTGATGGTGCTGAGTACAGACTGGGCAACGAGGTCGTCGTGAAGGTGCAGGGTGTTGCAACCTCTCTAAGCGGCGACGAAAGCCGAGCCTTGGCGCGATACTTCGCCAATTCACAAACTCTGCATCCCCAGGTTAGGCGCGACCTCAAATCTGGCTCCGCACTGCCCGCGCGTCTTGAGATCGAGATTCGGATGGTAGGAACGGCGGCCCACAAGACATTGACCATCACGAACGCCCGCCGGATCGAAATGAGCCTTCCGCTTCCCGGAGGGCTTACGTCCGATCTCTATGAACGGGCCAAGGCTGAGACGGTGTTCGGGCGAGGTCTTCGGCAAGCGCTCGCTGGGATCGATGGCAAGGCCAAGCCAGAAAAGCCGACCTTCGACGCACTCCTGGCGTCAATGAAGGACGCGTCCAGCGAGGGGCGTTCATCGGATGTCATGTTGCTGTTCCTCGCCATGACACAGCAGTATGGCGGCGAATTCTCCGGTCCACGCGGCCAAACAGTCAGAAGCCAGGTTATCCCGCTCTTCACAAAAGCGAAGGCGGATGCGGCCGCCAACATGCTCTGGGATTCAGGCGGACTCGCCGGCGATGCTCAGGCGCCTGGCGATCGCGAGGCAGCCGCGCGGTTTCTCGCGAACGCGACCGACCTTGATAGGATGACGTTCGGGACCTTCCGCTATGTGACCTACGCGAACCTTTTTCGGATGACATCGCAGGCCGGCAAATGGGATGCCGCGATCCGCAATGCGATGCCGGTAGATATTGTCGACAACTATTGGATGCACATCGCGGCCTATCCTTGGGCCGGCAATGTCTACAAGGACGTCGGAGACACCTACTACGCTGGCTATGACCCGATGAATGCCTGGCTTGCCTTTGATCTGGGACGAACCATTGATCCTGACTGGCGCGGGGGAGTGCTTTCGGGATTGGCGGCGTACGAGGATCAGCTTCGGCTCGGCGAGCCGGACTTTTTCTAGCCGCGAGATCCAGGCTCATTCGACGGCGCTCGGCCTCAATTCCGGCCGGTCAAGGTGCGTCACAAAATCACTTCCGCACTGTCATGCGCCCATCACGCTCCCGGCCGGGGCGCGTGTTAGCGTCGTCGTGTTCCCAGTTCGCTTTGGTTTCTCTTATGGCTCCGGCGAGGACATGTCATGACCAGCAACCTGACCCCCTATGAGCGCATCGGCGGCGAGACGATCGCCCAGGCCGCGCTCGACGACTTCTTCCAGCGCGCCCAGGCCGACGACCGGCTGGCTGACGTGTTCGGCCCGGTGATCACGGCGGGCGGGCGCGCCTTCTTGGCGGTGTCGATGGACGCCGGCCGCGCCGACGGCCGCGACGATGTTGAACCCGCTCTGGCCTGGCTGAGCGAACTGGGTCTGGGCGACGACGAACTGGACCTGGTCATCGGGCATCTGGCCGCCGCTCTCGAAGCCCTTGGCGTCGATGATGACCTCATTGCCGAGATCGCCGAACAGGCCGAGTCGCTGCGCGACGCCGCCCTCGCGATCGATCCCGACGATGAAGATGAGGACGAAGACGAAGAGGTCGCAGCCTAGGTCCCGAACTGGGTGAACGGGACCTTGTTGAACAGCTCCCGTTCCGCCCCGCGCGGATCGTCGGTCATCTTCGAGGGTGTGTCGAACACCATCGTCTGGCGTCTGGGCAGGGTGTAGGGCTCCCAGGCCGGTATCGCCGCGCAGTTGGGATTCCCTGTGCGGGCAAAGGCGATGAAGGCGTCGCTCATCTGGCTGGACATGGCGATCGAGCCCGCGCCGCCGTCGGCCAGCGAGCCCTTGGCCGTCAGCGTGCCGAACACCAGGGCGATGTCGATGGTGTGGGGCGCGCCCCAGACGCCGCCGTCGCGGGGCGAGCGCCAGTCCACCTGATAGACGTAGGCCGGCGCGCCGGCCCTGGCCCGCTCCTCGGCCTGGATGATCGCCGCCTTCCACGAGCGGCCCGCCGTGCCGGCGGCGAAGAACACGTCCGCCGGTGAATAGTCCGGATAAATCTTTCGGTAGGCCGCCACGACCGTGGCCGGGTCGATGTCGATACGGGCGTTGAACTGGCCGGGCAGGCGGGCGACCACGTCGTCCCAGCTCATGTCCAGCATCGTCTTGTCATAGCCGACGAAGCCGCGCGTCTCGTCGTGGGTGTTGCCGCACATCATCGGCACGTCCAGACTCTGGGGCGCGGCGTCGGGGAAGAACGGGTGGCGGGTCAGGGAGCGCTCGTCCAGCACCGGACCCATATAGACGCCGCCCGAGCCCGCCACGGGGTCAACCGCCTTCAGGCCGTTCAGCATCTGGTCGGCGGGGAGGGCGCGCAGCTGGGCCAGCTCGCGGATCCCCAGCTTGTCTAGGAACAGCTGCGCCCGCTTTGTGGCGTTGAACGGACCGCCCACCGTGACCTGCTGGCCGCTCATGGTGGCGGCGCGGTGGAACAGGCCCTTGGCCGCCGGCATGGCCATCAGGGTGGCGATCTTGGCCCCGCCGCCGGACTGTCCAAACACCGTGACATTGCCCGGATCGCCGCCGAACGCCGCGATGTTGTCGCGCACCCATTGCAGGGCCAGCACGAGGTCCATCTGACCGACATTGCCGCTGTCGGCGACGCTGGGGTCATTGAAGATACGTGGCAGATACAGATAGCCAAAGGCGTTGAGCCGGTGATTGACGGTGACCACCACCACGTCGCCGCGCTTGGCCAGTCTGGTCCCGTCATACAGCGGGCTGCCGCCCGAGCCGCCGTTATAGGCGCCGCCATGGATATAGACCATCACCGGCCGCTTGCCGCCGTCGGCGAGGCCGCGTTTTTCAGCCTTGGCGGGCGTCCAGACATTCAGGAACAGGCAGTCTTCCGACAGCGCCTCGCCGTCCTCGCCCTTGCCGGTTTGCATTGAGGCCGCGCCATAGGTCAGGGCGTCCTGGACGCCAGTCCAGGGCAGCGGCTTGACCGGCGGCATGAACCGCCGCGCGCCGCCGGTGTCCGCCCCGTAGCGCAGGCCCTTGAAGACATGGACCCCGTCGCCGCTCGCCCCGCGCACCTTGCCCGCCGCTGTCGCCACGACCGGTGAGCGCGCCGCGCCGGCCGCGAAGGTAGCCGATGGGGCCAGAGCCGCCGCGCCGGCGGCGATCAGCAGGTCGCGCCGGTCGAGGGTGTGGCGGGTGTCCATGGGTATCCTCCGGCGGCTTCTGGCGAGCTTGGAGGCAGAGGTATCACAGCCCATGACACCGGTGGACAGGATTTACAGGCGAGCGATCGCGCCGGCGTGAGCCTTGATCACCGCCAGGGTCGAAACGTCCGCGTCGAACACGCCGAACAGGCCTTGTTCCTCCTGCGGCGGATCGCCGACGAAGTGGGTGTCGCCGCGCTTGAACCAAGCGTCGGGCTGCTGGGCGCGGCCCTCGCCATTCCAGGCCCAGAAGTTGGTTCCGGCCACCGGGCCGCCGGCCTTCATGTCGGCCAGGGTCAGGTCGAAGATCGTCTGGTAGAAGCGATCCTTGTACGTCGCCGGCGCGCCGGGCGTGAAGGCGCGGTCGTCGCGGATCAGGCCAAACTCCTCGATGACCAGCGGCTTGTTCAGGCCCTTGGCCAGGGCGATGTGGCGGGTGACGTACTCGCGGCACTTGGCTTCGCCCGCCTCGTAGGTCCCGGGCTGGTTCTTGAAGTCTATCCAGCTCCAGTTGTTGGGCCAGACGTGCAGGGTCATGTAGTCGATGGCGGCGGGCCTATGCGCCTCGACCACGCAGGACTCGCGCTCCAAACAGCCCATGGCGCCTTCGCTGCCGGTCGAGACCAGGTGCTTGGGATCGATGGTCTTGATGTAGGCCGCCGTCTCGTCGATCCAGCGGTAATAGGTCGGCAGGTTCGCGACCCCGAACGCTTCCGTGCCACCCGGACGCGGCTCGTTGGCCAGTTGCCAGGCCATGATCGTCGGGTCGTCGCGATAGGGCTTGCCGGTGACGGTGCTGGTGCGGCCGACCACGGCCTTGATGTAGTGGCGGAACAGGGCGTTGGCCTTGGCGTCGCCATAGAACCGGGCCGAATAGTCGGGATATTCCGGCCAGGGATGGGCCGGGTCGCCCTGCTGGAACCAGGTCCCGTTCCCGGTCCAGTTCAGATAGGCCGGCATGCCGCCTGACCAGTCCCAGAAGTTGTTGAGATAGATCACGGCCTTCATGTCGCGCTTTGCCATCTCGGCCAGCAGGACATCCAGGCCGGTCAGCAGGTCGGCGCTGTAATCCTCGCCGGGGCCGCGGAAGGTGGGATCCATCGCCACCTTGGCCGGCGACGTCTCGCCCGAGCCCAGGACCCGCAGGTTGGTGACGCCAAGGCTTTTCAGCTTGTCCAGTTCGCGTCCCAGCCGCGCCCGGTCGCCATAGGCGGCGGGCGAGCCCAGCCACGCGCCGTACCAGAGATTGCTCCCGACGAAGCGGTAGGGCTTGCCGTCCAGGACAAGCTTGCCGTCGGCTACGCCCACGAAGCCCTTGGGCTTGGCGGCGGCCGCGCCCAGAACGGGCGAAGCTGCGAGAGCGGCCAGAAGCGCGCGGCGGGAAAGGGGCATGGGCGTCCTCCGGAACGCGCTCTGCGGGCGCGTGCCGGAGGACCATGCCGTGTCTCGATACCGCTAACAACCGCCTGGTGACGGTTGTCGCGTGACTACAGATTCAGCAGCGCCGGATCGCCGCCCTGCGCCGTGATGTTGACGCTGACCGCCCGCTCGACCGCGTAACGCAGCAGGGCATGGGGGCCGCCGGCCTTGGGGCCGGTGCCTGACAGGCCTTCGCCGCCGAACGGCTGGACGCCGACGACGGCGCCGGTCATCGAGCGGTTCACATAGGTGTTGCCGGCCGGGACCAGGCGCTGGACGTCGGCCGCGAAGCTCTCGATCCGCGAGTGGATGCCCAGGGTCAGGCCATAGCGGCGGGCCGCGAGCGCGCCGGCGACCTGTTCCAGGTCTTCGGGGGCGTAGCGCACCACGTGCAGGATGGGGCCGAACACCTCGCGCTCCAGGAAGTCGGCGGCGGGGATCTCGGCCAGAACCGGCGCGAAGAAGGCGCCGGTGGCGGGGGCCTGCAGGACGTGCAGGATCTTGGCTTCGCGCTTGAGGCGGACCCTGTGCCTTTCCAGCGCTTCCTGGGCTTCGGCGTCGATCACCGGGCCGACATCGGTGACGGCCAGGGCCGGATCGCCCAGCACCAGGGCGTCCATCGCACCCTTCAGGCCGTCGATGATGTGGTCGGCGGTGTCATGCGGCAGGAACAGCAGACGAAGCGCCGAGCAGCGCTGGCCGGCGCTACCGAAGGCCGAGACGATCACGTCGTCGATCACCTGTTCGCGCTGGGCGGTGGTGTCGACGAACATGCCGTTCAGACCGCCGGTCTCGGCGATGAACGGGACGATCGGCCCCTGCCTTTGGGCGAGCGTCTGGTTGATGCGCCAGGCGGTATCGGTGCCGCCGGTGAAGGCCACGCCGTCCAGCTCATCGTGGGCGGTCAGCACGGCGCCGACGGTCTCGCCCCGACCCGGCAGCAAGGCCAGCAGGCGGGGGTCCAGGCCTGCGGCGTGATAGAGCTTCACGGCCTCCATGGCGATCAGCGGGGTCTGTTCGGCGGGCTTGGCCAGCACGGCGTTGCCGGCGGCGAGCGCTGCGGCGATCTGGCCGGTGAAGATGGCCAGCGGGAAGTTCCAAGGGCTGATGCAGACAAAGACGCCGCGACCGGCCAGGCGCAGGACATTGGTCTCGCCGACCGGGCCTTTCAGCAGTTCGCCCTCGCCGAATTGATCCTCGGCCAGCACCGCATAGTAGCGGCAGAAGTCGACGGCCTCGCGCACCTCGGCGATGCCGTCCGACAGCGTCTTGCCGGCTTCGCGCGACAGGATGGCGATCAGGCGGTCGATATTGGCTTCCAGGGCGTCGCCCATGGCCCGCAGGACCTTGGCGCGGGCGGCGCCGCCCGAACGATCCCACGCCGGCTGGGCGGCGCGCGCCAGACTGAAGGCCTGGTCGATCTGCGGCAGCTGGGCCTCGGAGACCACCCCCACGACCCGGCCTTCATCGGAAGGGCTGACCACCGGCTGCGGCGCGGCGCCGGCCGTCATCCGGCCGCCGATCAGCGGGCCTGCTGACAGGGTCAGGGCGTCCAGCGCCGTCACGGCGGCGGAGAGGCGCTCGCGGTCGGCCTTGATGGAAAGATCGACGCCGGCGCTGTTCCGGCGGCGATCGCCATAGACTTCGATCGGGGTCGGGATCTTGGCGTGACGGTCGGGATGGGCCTCGACGGCGTCTATCGGGTCGACGACCACCTTTTCCACCGGCACCCGCTCGTCGAGCAGGGCGTGGACGAAGCTGGTATTGGCGCCGTTTTCCAGCAGGCGGCGGACCAGATAGGGCAGCAGGTCTTCGTGGCCGCCCACCGGGGCGTAGGCGCGCAGGACGATGCCGTCATAGAGGTCGTCGGCGGCCTTATACAGAGCCTCGCCCATGCCGTGCAGGCGCTGGTGCTCGATCTTCACGCCGGCGTTCTTGGCCATCCGCACCACGGCCGCCAATGTGTGGGCGTTGTGGGTGGCGAACTGGGCGTAGAGGTGCGGCGCGGCCTCGACCAGGGCCTTGGCGCAGACCAGGTAAGAAAGATCCGTGGCGGGCTTGGTCGAATAGACCGGATAGTCCGGGCGGCCGGCGACCTGGGCGCGCTTGATCTCGCTATCCCAATAGGCGCCCTTGACCAGGCGCACCATCAGGCGACGGCCGGTCTCCTGCGACAGGGCGGACAGGCGGGCGATCACCTCGGGGCAACGCTTCTGGTAGGCCTGGACGGCCAGGCCAAGACCGGTCCACGCGCCCAGCTCCGGCTCGCGGCACAGGCGGTCCAGCAGCTTCAGGGACAGCGCCAGACGGTCGGCTTCCTCGGCGTCGATGGTGAAGTTGATGTCGTATTTGGCGGCGATCAGGGCCAGGCGCAGGACGCGCGGATAGAGTTCGTCCCAGACGCGGGCTTCCTGCGTCGCTTCGTAGCGCGGGGTCAGGGCCGACAGCTTGACCGACACGCCATGGCCGGCCTCTGGGCCGACGCCGTTCGACAGTTTGCCGACTGTCAGTATGGCGTCGGCATAGGACTTTTCATAACGCTCGGCATCGGCGGCGGTGCGGGCGCCTTCGCCCAGCATGTCGAAGCTGCAGATGTCGTTGTCCTGCGCAGCGCGCTTGATGGCCGCCTCGATGGTGCGGCCCAGCACGAACTGCTCGCCCATGATGCGGATGGCCTGGCCGACAGCGGCGCGGATGACGGGCTCGCCCAGGCGGCCGGCGATCTTCTTGATGAAGCCGGGCAGGTCCTTCTGGGCCTGGTCGTCGGGCTCGACGATCTTGCCGGTCAGCATCAGGCCCCAGGTCGAGGCGTTGACGAACAGGCTGTCGGAGCCGCCCAGGTGGCTGGCCCAATCGGCCGAGCCGATCTTCTCGGCGATCAGCTTGTCGCGGGTGTCGTCGTCGGGGGTGCGCAGCAGGGCCTCGGCCAGGCACATCAGGGCCAGACCCTCGCGGGTGCCCAGGCTGAACTCCTGCAGGAAGCTTTCGACCACGCCCTGTTTGCGAACGCTGCGGCGGGCGCCGCGCACCAGGGCCTCGGCCTCGGCGCGGACGGCGGCGCGATCTTCGGAGGTCATCGCCTCGGCAGCCAGAAGATCGCCGATCACGGCGGCTTCGTCGCGATACTTGCCGTTGTCGAGGCTGTCCCAGTCGGTCATGCGCTTACCCTTGGGGTGGAATGATGATCAACGGTATATGGAGGCCTGATGCGAATGTGCTTCGTTTGTCGCGAAATCAGACCGTAGAAACTTCAGCGCAATGGCCCCATTTGGCGCTTTTTCTCCAGGCGGCTCTGCCGGGCGGCGTAGCGACGCAGGACCTGGCGGCAGAATGACCTTGAAAGAGAGAGGTGGGAAGGGACGCGACTAGGGGGGAGACGCGCGTCCCTTCCGCTCTCGGCGGCGCCCTGGGGGAAAGGCGCCGCTGGTGTCCCCAATCAGGCGGGGACAGGGTCTTCGCGGATTCCGGGCGCCGTCTGGAGAAACGGCGGGGCGGAACCGGCTAGGACGCTGTGTGGTATAGCCGCATGTTTTCTGAATGTGCTTTGCTTTACGTGACAATTTTACGAACAATCTTCGAGGAAAGGCGCGAATGGCCAGTTCCGCTCTTGATGACACCGATCGCCGCCTGTTGAGGGTTCTGCAGGCCGATGGCCGCATCACCAATGCCGAGCTGGCCAAGCAGTGCAACCTGTCGCCGGCCGCCACCTTCGACCGAGTACGACGCCTGCGCGAGCGCGGCTTCATCACCGGCTATGCGGCGCTGCTGGACCCGGCCAAGGTCGATCGCGCCCTGCTGATCTTCGTCGAGGTGATGCTGGAGCGCACGACCGGCGAAGTGTTCGAGGATTTCGCCGCCGCCGTCCGCCGCGCCCCGGAAATCCTGGAGTGCCACATGGTGGCCGGCGGCTTCGACTATCTGATCAAGGCCCGGGTGCGCGACATGGAGGCCTATCGCGGCTTTCTGGGCGACATCCTCGTCAAGATGCCCGGCGTGCGCGAGACGCGGACCTATGCCGTGCTGGAAGAGGTCAAGAGCACGGTGCAGTTGCCGCTTTAGGCGTTGTGGGTTACCCCGAACACAATCATCGCGAGCGTCGGGGGCGAGTTTGGCGAGAGTCCGAAGGGCGAGGGGCATCGCGCCAGACGGTGAGGTGCGGGCGTCCCCAATAAAGGTGTGGGCTACGACCGTCGGGTGTGGGCTGGCCATGCCGGTGGCTGCGCTTGCTGCGGTCGGCTTCCTGCTTTTCGAGCCTGAGCTCTGGAAAAAGCTGGCTTTCGCCGGAGGCTTTGCATTCGGGTTCTTCTGTCTACTGCACGGCGCGATCTCGGTTCATGTCGAGCGCACTCTTCTGCTGCACGACCGCGTCGAGGTCCGAAAACTATTCGGCATTCAGATTTTGAATCGTGCTGATGTCACCGGCATTCGGCGGGGTGAAAACGGTCTGATCCTGTGTTCGCGCCATGGCGAAAAGCAAGACTTCGAAGTTACCTGGAAGGTGCTGTCCAACCCGGCCTGGGTGGCCTGGCTCAATACGTTGAAGAACTTCGACGCGGAGAAGGCGCTGGCCGAAGAGGCGAAGCTGGAGGCCGACGCGCGGTTCGGCGATACCGTTGCGCAAAGGCGAGAGACCCTGTCGAGACTAAGAAGATCGGACCGATGGCTCTCCCTCTTGACCATCGGCGTCATGATCTGGGCGTTGTTTTGGCCTAAGCCGTATGAGCTGGCGATCTGCGTTTTGGGTCTCATGCCCTTGGTCGTTGCCGCGATCTTTCGACGCTGGCGGAGCATGTTTTCTGTCGTTGTGTGGCCGTTTGCCCTCGCGCTCTTGGCCTCAATCGTTATCGCACTGCGCGCGATGCTCGATATCCAAACCTTCGACCCATGGCCAGGATATTGGGCGGCCGGCGGCGCTGCCTTGCTGGCGGCCTTGGTCTCCGCTCGGCTTGCGGGAGAGAACCGATGGTGGAAGACCGTTCTCGTCGCTGCTGTTGTCGGCGTGCCAATATACTCGTGGGCGTGGGGATCGATCAGCTTTGCGAACGTCCTGCTTGATCGCAGCAAGTCGGAATTGATCCGAACGACCGTGATCAATCGTAGTGACAGCGACGACAAGCATCCAGTCGTAACGCTGCGGGCGCGGTCTCTGGGTGGTGAGCAATTTGAGGATGTGGATCTAAGCAAACAGCGCTTCGCTAACGCCGCGCCCGGCGCGGCTGTCTGCTTGAAAGTCTATCCGGGTTGGCTTGGTTGGCGCTGGGGCTACATCGCTGATTGCCCCCTCGACTAGGCTAAACCGCGACCTGCGCCCGTACGGTGCTGGCGATGAAGCCGCCGCCCAGCACCCGATCCGGATCGGCGGGGTCGTAGAGCACGCAGGCCTGACCCGGGGCGACGCCCTCTTCGTGGGTGTCGAACACTACGCGCAGCTCGCCGTCGACCATCGCAAGACGCCCCGGCACCGGTTCGCGGGTTGAGCGCACGCGGGCCAGGACGGGTTGGCCGGCTTCCGCTGCAGCCTCGAGGCTGTCCTGGCCGCCCAGCCAGTTGCCTTCCTTGAGCACCAGCGAGGCTGTCAGCAGCGCCTCGCGCGGGCCGACGATCACCTGGCGCTGGTCGGCGTCGATGCGGACCACGAACAGGGGATCGCCGACGGCGATGTTCAGGCCCCGGCGCTGGCCGATGGTGTAGCGGGTGACGCCCTCGTGCCGGCCGAGAACGCGGCCGTCCATGTGCACGATGTCGCCCGGGATCGCGCCGTGCGGGCGGATGCGGTCGATCACCGTGGTGTATTTGCCTTCGGGCACGAAGCAGATGTCCTGGCTGTCGGGCTTGTCGGCGATGGCCAGGTCCAGCTCGGCGGCGACGCGACGCACCTCGCTCTTGGGCATGTCGCCCAGCGGGAAGCGCAGGAAATCCAGCTGGTCGCGCGTGGTGGCGAACAGGAAATAGCTCTGGTCTTTCGACGGATCGCCGGCCCGGCGCAGCTGCGGCCGGTTTCCGGACATGCCGCGCTGGACATAGTGGCCGGTGGCCATGGCCTCGGCGCCCAGGTCGCGGGCCACGTCCAGCAGGTCGCGGAACTTGACCGTCTGGTTGCAACGCACGCAGGGGATCGGCGTCTCGCCGCGCAGATAGGCGTCAGCGAATTCCTCGATCACCTGCTCCTTGAAGCGGCTTTCGTAGTCGAGGACGTAGTGCGGGATGCCGATCCGTTCGGCGGCCATCCGGGCGTCCATGATGTCCTGGCCCGCGCAGCAGGCGCCCTTCTTGGCGATGGCCGCCCCGTGGTCATAGAGCTGAAGGGTGACACCGACCACGTCATAGCCTGCCCGGGCCAGCAGGGCCGCAGTGACCGTGGAATCCACGCCGCCCGACATCGCCACAACGACGCGAGCGCCCGCAGCAAGCCCCACCGCGTCGCGAGCCATCTCGACTGCGCGGTCGGCCAGGGCCCCGGGAAGGGCATGATCGAGAATGTCGGCGTCCATCGCGGCCATATAGCGCTTCAGGGCCGGCTTTGCGAGGTTTGCCCTACTTCAGAACGTTCAACAGCGACGAGCTCTGCAGGCTGGCGAACACCTGGGCCGCAGCCTGGACCGCCAGTTGGGCGGCTTCGAGCCGGGTCACGGCCTCGGCCATGTCGACATCGACGATGCCGCCGACCATGCCGGTCAAGGTGTCGGCCTGGTCCTTGAGCTCAACGCCGGCGTTCTCAAAACGCTTCTGGACCAGGCCATTCTTGCCCTGCGTGTTGAGAGCATCGGTATGGGCGGCCTTGAAGGTGCCGACCATGCCTTCAAGGAAGGTGTGTTGGGTGCTGGTCAGGGGGCTGCCAAACGGACCATTGGCCTCGACATAGGCCTGCACCTGCTTGAAGGCGTCGAAGGCCTTGGTGGCCAGGGCGTCACCCAGGACGCCGGTTTGCACCGTGGTTTGCTGGTCGATGCGGTTGGTGGCGATATAGGTGTCGTTCTTGAAGAGGTCGGCCGTCGTCGGCGCGACGGTCAGGTCGGCCATGGAGTTGGCGGTGGTCGGGGCGGTGTCGGTCAAGGCGCCGGCGAACACGTAGCGGCCATTGGATTTGGTGTTGACGCCCTGGGTGACGTTGCTGAAGGCCGCTTCCAGCTGTTGCATCAGGGTCGCGCCGCCGGCCGCCATGGCGTTCTCGATCGCCGCCCGCCCGGTCTGGATGCCGTCCGCGACCTGGCCTATGCCCGTGTCCTGCATGTCCAGCCGGTTGGCGACCAGCTTGGTCTGGTCGATCAGGCCCTCGATCTTCGCCTGTGCGCTGCGCATGGCGGTCAGCACCTCGGCGTTCTTGGAATAGCCCTTCAGGTCGTTGGCGACCTTCTGGCTGGCGACCTGTTCGCCCAGTATGTTCTGACGCTGCTGGGCGCGCATCAGGTTGCTGGTCATGATGCTGTAGTTGGAGCCGGTTGAGACGCGGGTCATCGGTCAGCCTCAGAGGATGTTCACGAGGACATCGTACATGTCCTTGGTCGCCTGGATCAGGCGGGCGGAGGCGTTGAACGCCTGCTGATAGGTGGTGAGATTGATCAGTTCCTCGTCGAGATTGACCCCCTCCTGCCCCTGGCGCTGGGTGTCGACCTCGATAGCCACCGCTTCGGCGGCGTCCTTGCGGCTTTCGGCGGCGGCGGCCTTGCGGGCGATCGAGCCGCTGAAATCGGCGGCGTAGCGCAGCAGGCTGGTCTTGGTAGCCGAGGCGCCGCCAACGGCGGCGAAATCCGCCATGGTGTCGCCTGCCTTGGCCAGGGCCAGGGCGCCGCGTCCGTCGCCGACGGCCAGGGCGATCACCCCGGCGCCCGCCGAGAGGTTCAGCTTGGCGAAGGGCAGGCGGGTGGGGTCCTGATCCATGGCCGGATTGACGACGAAACGCTCACCGCGGGTACTGCGTTCGGCGGGCCCTACGCCGAACAGCTGGGTGATCGACGGTCCGCCCATGCCGCGCTCGGTGTCGTCCGAGGCTACCGAGAGGCTGACCGTCGAGCCGGAATAGGACGTGAAGTTCATCGCGCCCTTGGCGTCCAGGGCGAAGGTTCCATAGAGCCCTACGCCGCCGTTGCGGGCGTTCAGCGAGTCCATCAGGTCCTGCATCGTGGCGCCGGCGGGCACCGAGACGTTGACGTCCCGGATGCGGCCGCCGTCGGTGTCGGTCAGGCGCAGGGTGATCACGTCGCCAGTCGTGAAGCCGTGCGGATCGCTGGCGGTCAGGCCTGTCTCGTAGGGCGAGAAGCTCTTGGTCTGGACGATGTCGTTAAGGCCGAAGAAGTGGCTGAAGCCCTTGCCGATCTTGTTGGACGGCGTGGTCGGGTCGTCGGCGACCACCACCCCGTTGCCGGCGCTGGCGCTGAGGCTCAGGGCGCCGTTGCCGAACGAGGCCGTGCCCTGGCCGGCCAGGGCAGTGTTCAATTGGGCGATAAAGTCGGTGTTGGTGAAGCTGGGGCCTGCCGCGCCATTTACCGTCATCGTGCCCAGGTCGAAATCGATCTCGACCTTTCGCTGGATGACGCCGCTGGAGTCGGTGATGGCGATCGTGGTCTTGCCGGTGAAGTGGTCGAGCGCGGTGGCTTCGTCCAGGCCGGTATTGCGACCGGTCAGCGAGGACGGGGCCGGTACGGACGAGGCGGCGTTGGAGGCGCGATTCAGCTCTTCCGACGCGCGGGTGACGAACTCGCCCAGCTGGTCGGACAGATTGGGCAGCTCGGTATTGCGCAGGTCCAGCAGGCCCTTGAGCTCGCCGCTGGAGATGTTGAGCGCGACCGGGATGTCGCCGCCATTGGCCTGGATGACCTGCAGGAAACCGGTCGCCGTGCTCGACTTCTGATACGAGATCACCGCCGCGCCGTCGCCGGCCAGGCTGAGACCCTCGGTCGAGCGCACGATGACGCCGCCGTTGGCGCGCTGGCTGACCTGGATGTTCATCAGGCTCGAAAGCTCGTCAATCAGGCCGCTCTGGACATTCTCCGAGCCCGTGCCATCGGCGCCGGCCACTTTGGCCCGGGTGATATCGGTGTTGAGCGTGTTGATCTGCTGCAGCAGGTCGTTGACCCGCTCGATGTCGGAGACGATCCGGTTGTCGGCGTCCTTACCCAGGCTGGAGAGGGTTGAGGTGATCCGGCTCGACTCGCCCAGGAAATCGTCGACCCGCGTCAGGGCCTGGGTGCGCAGCAGGCTCGAGGATGGGTCATCCGAGGCCTTGGAGAATGCCGAGAAGATGTCGTCCAGCTTGCCGAAATAGCTGTTGTCGCCGCTGGGGTCGCCAAACAGGTTCTGGGCGGTGTTCAGGTTTTCGGACAGAGCCGAGGCCCGGCCGGCGTCGGATATCGCGTTCAGGCTGGCCGACTGCAGGAAGCGGTCGGTCGCGCGCTTGATGGCGTCTATGCTGACGCCGACGCCCACGCCGTTCGAGATCAGGTTCGATTGGCTGATCGTTTTGCGGACGTAGCCCGAGGTGTTGACGTTGGCGATATTGTCCGAGACGACGCGCAGACCCGTTTGGGCCGCCATCATCCCCGAGCTCGCCGTGTTCATGATGGAATTCAGAGTCACGCGAACGCTCCCGACAGCCCGGCAATCCGCGAACCACGCGACGCGCCCTTGCCCGGCGAAAAGTGCCGGGCGGGGGAGGGGCCAAAGCCCTCGATATGTGCCAAGCCACTGAAATTCATGGCATTTTGTTCCAAGCGCCGGCTATTCGGCAAGTTGTGATGCGCAAGGAGGGCGCCAAGTGGGGGCGCGACCGGGCGACGCGGCAAGCCACGCCCCTGACAACCCCATTCGACTCGGCAAAAAGCGCCGCCGACCGACGATTTCAAGTTATAAACAAGGAATTAAAGTCAATAAAAACAACATGATAATCTGCAATAGCGGGTTGGCCCAACGGTTGCTCAGGGAGGTCCAGACAAAGGCGCGTTCGTCATGAACCGCTGCACTCAACGGACCGAGCCCACGAATGACCGTGATCGCCGCCACCGCCGCCACACCTTCCTTCAGCCCCTCATCGGGCGCTGGCGGTCAGGGCGTGGATCAAGGCTTTGATGCGCTTCTCGCTGTTATGACGGCGAGTGACGAGCCGGCCCCGCCCAGGAACGCTCCGACCCAAGGGGCGAGCAAGACCGCCGACAAGGCCGACCTCGCCGACAAGGCCGCAAGGGCTGACACTGCGTCCGCCAAGGCAGAAGAGGCCGCCGCCGCCGCAGCCCAGGCTCAGGCTTGCGACGCCGCTGAGGACGCCGCTGAGGACGCCGCTGAGGACGCGGCAGCGGAAGACGTCGCAGAGGCCGCCGCCCAGGCCGAAGCGGCCGGGCTGGCCGCTGCCACCCTCGTCGCGGCGATGATGCCGCAGACGGAAGAGACCTTTGTCGCCTCCACCCTTCCGGATGTTGACGCTACAGCGTCCCTCGTTTCCGCACCGGCGCCGATCCCTTCCGACTTGGTCGCTTCTCAAGCACTCTCAGCAGCCGTTCCAGCCCCGAGCGAAGCCGCCCTTGACGCTGCGTCGCTGATCGCCCCCACGCTCGCCGAAGCGGCGACCACGGGCCAGGGCGTCGTTACGCCGCCTGTCGCCGATGCGAGGGGCGCCGCTTCGGCGCCTGCCGCGACGGCCACAATCGATATTCCCGAGAGCGCCCTGCTGGAAGCGCCGATCGCGGCGGAAGACGCCGGCGTCGACATCGCCGCTCTGGCTGCACAGGCCACTCAGACACCGACCGTCGCCGCCAAGCCGGCGCTCCAGGCCGCTCCGGCCGTCGCCGCGCCTGCGGTCGACGTGACGATCACCGCAGAGCCCGTTGTTATCGCCGCCGAGGTCGAAGCCTCGCCGGTTGTCGCCGCGCCTGTCGTCGAAACCGCCCCGCCGGCCGAGGAGACCGTAAAGGTCGTCGCCCAGGCCGCAGCCGAGACCGTCACGAAGGTCGCGACGGCCACGATCGCACCGATCGATGCCGAACCTGCCGCGTCAACCGAAGCTGAAACCGTCAAGATCGCGGGTGTCGAGACCGCTTCGCTCGCCGACCAGGCTGGCGCCGATCAGGGTGGTGACGCCCAACAAGGCGGTCAGGGTCAGGGTCAGGCCAGCGCGGAGGCGCTGAGCGCCGGCGCCATCGACGCCGCGGCGACCCCGGATGCCCCCACGATCTCGCAGACCACGGCCGCGACCGTCGCCGCCGGCCCTGAGGTCGCTCCGGCCCTGCGGGCCGAGACGCGCGGTTCGCCGGAGACGGTGGCTCAGCTTTCGGCCGAGATCCTCAAGAAGCTCGACGCCCAGACCACGCGCTTTGACGTGGCCCTGACGCCGGAAGGCCTGGGCAAGGTTGATGTTCGCATCGAGATCGGCCGTCACGGCGCGCTGACCGCTTCGATGGCCTTCGACACCGCCCAGGCGGCCGCCGAACTGCGAAGCAAGTCGGCCGAGCTGCGCCAGGCCCTGTCGCAGGCCGGCTTCACGATCGCCGACAACGCCTTGCGCTTCGATGTGTCCAGCCAGGGCGGCCAGAACGGCCAGAACGCCTTCTTCAATTTCAACGGCGGCGAAGACGGCCGCCGGGCCTGGTCGGGCAAGGCCTTCCAGTCCGCCCAGAACGACGACGCTCCCATCCTTTCCGCTTCAGATCTGCTGCCCGGGCTTCGAATGGCCCCCGACAGCGGTCTGGACATCAGAATTTAGAGAGAGACCGCGCCATGGCCACCGCCGCAGTTTCGGGCTCCAACGCAACGCTCGACAAGATCAACAACTCCCGCAACACCCTGGCCAGCAGCAAGGAGACCTTCCTCAAGCTGCTGACCACCCAGATGAAGAATCAGGATCCGTTGTCGCCAATGGATTCCAACGCCTTCACGGGTCAGATCGTCCAGATGACGGGCGTCGAGCAGCAACTGGTCACCAATGACCTGCTGGCGGCCCTGGTGGGCATGAACGACGGCGGCATGACCCAGGCCGTCGCCATGATGGACAAGCTGGCCACAGTCGAAACCGACAAGGCCGTGCTCAAGGACGGCGAGGCCACCTGGTCTTACGAACAGAGCCGCGCGGCCAGCAGTGTGAAGGTCGAGGTCATCGACAAGTATGGCAAGACCATCAGGACCATACTGCCCGAGGATATGTCCAAGGGGGATCACACTCTTGAATGGGACGGCAAGAGCGATGACGGCACCGCCCAGCCCGCAGGCGGCGCCTACACCCTGAAGATCACCGCCAAGGACGGCGAAGGCAGCACGATCCCCGCGACGTCGAAAGGTCGTATCGAGGGCATCGTGACGGCCATCACCAATGATAGCGGCCAGAACATGGTGACCATCGGCGGCGCGAAGTACCCGGTCGATTCCGTGATCGGCGTCACCAACCCTCCGGCCCCGACTCCGGCGGCCACGACGACCGCCAACACCACAACACCCAACGCGACGGCGGCTGCGGCCTAACCGTCACCACCCGATGAACCGGGCGTCAGAATGACGCCGACGCGGCTCTCCCCGGAAATGGTTTCCGCCGAGCCCAAACGCAAACCGCGCTGAACCCCCAGTCATTTGATATTCAACGCAGGAATTTCGTCATGAGCATCAACAGCGCCATGCTTTCGGGCGTCTCGGGCCTCATCGCCAACTCGTCCGCCCTGGCTGCGATCTCGGACAACATCGCCAACGTCAACACGGTTGGCTACAAGCGTTCCACCGCCAACTTCTCGACCCTGGTCACCGCGCAGAGCAAGAACGCGACCTACAGCGCTGGTGGCGTCAAGGCGCTGACCCACCAGTTCATCACCCAACAGGGCCTGACCCAGTCCTCGACATCCAATCTTGACCTGTCGATCTCCGGCTCGGGGTTCTTCGTCGGCACCGAAAAGCCGGAAGGCCTGACTGCCACTGACACCCGCTCGTTCACCCGCGCCGGTTCGTTCCAGCTGGACAATCTGGGCTATCTGAAGAACGACGCCGGCCTCTATCTGCAAGGCTGGCTGGCCGACCCGGTGACCGGCGACATCACGCCCGACCCGTCGGACCTGACCCAGCTGGACTCGATCAATGTCGGCACCGTCGGCGGCACGGCCGAAAAGACCACCCGCGCGGCCGTCAACGCCAACCTGCGCTCGGAACAGCCGATTTCGCCCCAATCGAAGGTCATCCTGACCAAGAACGCCATCGCCGACAGCACCCCGACGAACGCCAACTACACCGTCGCCTACGCTGCGACCGGCACCGACGGCACCTATGACGTCGAAATCCGCAAGGCTGGCGTCCTCGTCGCCGCCGGTCAGAACGTCTATGACACCACCACCGGCGCCTTCGTCAGCAGCACCCTGCCCGGCACCATGCCAAACGTGGAAACCAGCGGCACCGGCGCGGCGACGCCGACTGTGACGCTGACGGCGTTCGGCATGAACACAGATGCGGAAGTCATTGCCGGCAACATCTACGACGCCGGCAACAACTCCATGTCCGACTACGCCCTTGACCCGCTGAAGGGCGTCAAGCCGGACTTCGAAATCCAGGTTCCGGTTTCGGACTCCAAGGGTGGCCAGCGCACGGTCACTCTTTCCCTGCTGAAGGGCAACGGCCCCAATGAATGGTTCGCCGAAATTCGCGCCAAGCCCGGCGACCTGGACAACTATCCCAACGGCCAGATCAGCTCGGGCAAGGTGGTTTTCACGACGGATGGCAAGCTTTCCACCGTCGGCAACCTGTTTGGCGGCACCACGCCGACCTCGATCTCGATCGGCGCCTCGGATCCCAACTACGTCGCTCCCGCCCCGACATTGCCGCCGACGCCTGAGCCGCCGCGCTGGGCCGACGCCCTGGGCATCGACGCTCAGAGCATCCAGATTGACCTGGCCAACGCCGCTGGCGGCCTGACCCAGTTCAACAGCCAGTCGGTGGTCCAGTCGGTCAACACCAACGGCACCGCCTTTGGCAACCTGACCAATATCGAGGTCGACGACGAGGGCTATGTTTCGGCGATCTTCGACAACGGCGTCACCCGCCGGATTGCCCAGGTCGCCGTTGCGACCTTCTCGAACGCCAACGGCCTGAAGGGCGTGAATGGCAATGCTTACCGCGTGACCAACGAGAGCGGCACCTACAGCCTGAAGACCCCAGGGCAGGGTGGTGCTGGTGTCATCGCGCCTTCCACACTGGAGGCATCGACTGTCGATCTGTCCACTGAGTTCACCGGACTGATCACGACACAGAGAGCCTACTCCGCTTCATCAAAAATCATCACGACGGCTGACCAGATGCTTGAGGAACTCTTGAGCATTAAGCGATAGTTATAGGTATTAACTCGATTTAATAGCCGTGTTCCACATCGGCACACTAAAGACTTCAGGGGGAAGCTGGTGTTTAGGCCTTTCTTTACTATTGGAATTAAGCCGCTGTTATTGGCTGGCGCCTATAGTGACCTTCAACAGTGATGGTTGTGGGAAAGGCGTAAAGCCATGTTGCAGCAGCAGCGCACGAACAGCCGGGGTGAGAAGTACGTTATCGGTCCGACCGGTGCGCCTCTAACTCTCTCCGACTTGCCGCCTCCGGAAACCCAGCGTTGGGTGATCCGGCGGAAAGCCGAGGTAGTCGCCGCCGTTCGCGGGGGTCTGCTCTCGCTCGACGAAGCGTGCGATCGATACAAGTTGACCAATGAGGAATTCCTCAATTGGCAGCAATCGATCGACAAGCATGGCCTGGCGGGTCTGCGGACCACCCGGCTCCAGCAGTACCGCTAACGGCGGGCTTGAAAGATATGGGTTTTCCGGCCGTTGGTGGTTGGAGGCCTGTTCTGGAACGTTCAGCGGCCGCGCCCTTCCCAGGGCGCGGCCGCGACGTTTTGGCGCTTCAGGACCGGCTCGGGTCCGCCAAATATAAACGCCTCGTTTACCTTGAACTGGGTAAATCCTGCCTAGCGACGGAAGCCTGCAGGCAACCGGCGCCATTGTCCCCCGTCGGGGTGGCTTTCTGGGGGATTGGCCTGAGTGGATAGCTTTCTGAGCGCGATACAGAGGTTCGGCGTTGGCCGGCTCGCCGCTCTGATCGGCGTGGGCGCCGGCGTGGTCGCCATTCTGGTCGCCCTGGTCATGTTCATGGGCAAGGAGCCTACTGAGCTCCTGTATTCCAACCTCGACCTGAAGGAAGCTTCGGAAGTCACCCAGGCCCTGGATCAGGCCGGTGTGAAGTACGAGACCAAGGGCGATGGCTCGACCATCATGGTGGCGCGCGACAAGGTCGCCTCGGCCCGCCTGCTGGTCGCCGGCAAGGGTCTGGTGACCTCCGGCTCGGTCGGCTACGAAATTTTCGACAGCAGCAACGCCCTGGGCCAGACCGATTTTGTCCAGCAGCTGAACCGTCAGCGCGCCCTGCAGGGCGAGCTTGAGCGCACCATCAAGGAGTGGCAGGGCGTCAATTCGGTCCGGGTCCACCTGGTGCTGCCCAAGCGCCAGATCTTTGAAGAGGACGCCGAGCAACCCTCGGCCGCCGTCACCATCAGCACGGGCGGCCGCGAGCCGTCGGCCGAGATGGTCCGAGCCGTGCAGAATCTGGTCGGGGGATCCGTCGCCGGCATGAAGCCGGAAAAGGTCAACGTCATCGACCAGCACGGCAAGACCCTGTCGGCCGCCAGCGACGAAAGCCTGGCCGGTCAGTTGGCCCAGGATCGCAAGTCCGAGGCCGAGGCCCGCATCGCCAAGACCGTCAAGGACATGATCGAAGGCGTGCTGGGCCCCGGCAAGGTGCGCGTCAATGTCACCGCTGAGCTCGATCTGAACCGCATCACCGTCCAGGAAGAGAAGTTCGATCCCGAGGGCCAGGTGATCCGTTCGGAAAGCACCAACGAAGCCAACAGCAGCGAAACCAAAAACGACGACAATAACGGCGTTACGGCGGCCCAGAACATCCCGGGCGGCGGCGGCGCCAACGGCTTCCAGCAGCTGGGCTCGCGCACGGGTAACAACGAGAGCGTCACCAACTACGAGATCTCCAAATCGGTCCGCACCGAGGTGACCGAGCCGGGCACGATCAAGAAGCTGGCCGTGGCCGTTGCGATCGATGGCGTCACCGCCCCGGCAGGCAAGGACGGCAAGCCCGGCGCCTATACGCCCCGCACCGAGGAAGAGCGCGCCCAGCTGGAAGATCTGGTCAAGACCGCCATCGGCTTCGACGCCGCGCGAGGCGACCAGGTCAAGGTGACCAATATCCGCTTCCCGCAGCCTGAGGACCAGGCGCTGGGCAAGGACGGACTGCTGGCGGCCTTTGGCAAGAACGATATCATGCGCATCGCTGAGCTGGCCGTGCTGGGCATCGTGGCCATCCTGATCCTGCTGTTCGCGGTCCGCCCGTTCGTGAAAAACATGATGACGCCCTCACCGCAGCAGATCACGCTGGGCGCGCCACAGGTGACCCGCATGGTCACCCTCTCGGACGGCTCGACCCAGGAAGTTGTGATCGACAAGTCCGGCGAGCCGATGGCCATCGCTGGACCCGGCGCCGAGATCGACCAGCGCATCGACATCGCCAAGATCGAGGGTCAGGTGAAGGCCTCCTCGATCAAGCGGGTGTCCGAGTTCGTCGACAAGCATCCTGATGAATCGGTCGCGATCCTGCGCACCTGGCTGCACGAGTCGACCTGATGGCCATGAAAGCGTCCGTCAACGATGTGAGCAAACTGGCCGGACCTGAAAAGGCCGCGATCGTTTTGCTGTCGCTTGGCGAAGATCACACCCGCATCTGGGAAGCCCTGGATGACGAGGAGATCAAGGAAGTTTCTCAGGCCATGGCCGGCCTGGGCACGGTCTCGGCGTCGGTCGTCGAAGAGCTGCTGGTCGAGTTCGTCTCGGGCATGAGCTCGACGGGCGCGATCATGGGTTCGTACGAGCAGACCCAGCGCCTGCTGAACTCGTTCATGCCGCCTGAAAAGGTGGACGCCCTGATGGAAGAGATCCGCGGTCCTGCGGGTCGGACCATGTGGGACAAGCTGGGCAATGTGAACGAGGCGGTGCTCGCCAACTATCTGAAGAACGAATACCCCCAGACCGTCGCCGTGGTGCTGTCCAAGGTGAAGTCCGACCACGCCGCCCGCGTGCTGGCGTCCCTGCCGGAAGACTTCGCCCTGGAATGCGTCACCCGCATGCTGCGGATGGAGCCGGTGCAGCGCGAGATCCTCGACAAGATCGAGCAGACCCTGCGCACCGAATTCATGTCCAACCTGGCGCGCACGTCCAAGCGCGACAGCCACGAGATGATGGCCGAGATCTTCAACAACTTCGATCGTCAGACCGAGGCCCGCTTCATCGCCGCCCTGGAAGAGCGCAATCGCGAGGCCGCCGAGCGTATCCGCGCCCTGATGTTCGTGTTCGAAGACCTGTCCAAGCTGGATCCAGGCGGCGTCCAGACCCTGCTGCGCGCCACCAGCAAGGAACAGCTGGCCCTGGCCCTGAAGGGCGCCTCGGACAAGCTGCGCGAGATGTTCTTCTCCAACATGTCTGAACGTGCGTCGAAGATCATGCGCGAAGACATGGAGAGCATGGGTCCGGTGCGTCTGAAGGACGTCGACCAGGCCCAGGTGGCGATGGTTCAGGTCGCCAAGGACCTGGCCGCCAAGGGCGAAATCATGCTGGCCGGCTCGGGCAGCGACGATGAGCTGATCTACTAGGGGAGATGGCAGCATGAACGACATCCCCCACAAGCGTTTCGCCTTCGACACCGTGTTCGACGATCGCGGCGGCATGCGCGAGCCTCCGGCCCGGCCCAAGCGCAGCTTCACGCCTGAAGACGTCGAGCTCGCCAAGGCCGAGGCTTATGCGCAGGGCGAACGCTCGGCTGTGGCGCGTGCCGAACAGCACGCCGCCAACGCCCTGAACGAGATCGCCGGCGCTGTGCGCGAAGCGTTTTCGACCCTCGCCGCCGTGGCCCATGAGCATCGCTCGGGCTCGGCCTTGCTGGCCCTGGCTGTGGGTCGCAAGATCGCCGACGCCGCCCTGGAACGCTTTCCCGAAGCGCCGGCCAGTGCGGCCCTGGTGGCCTTGGCCCGCGAAGTCGAGGCTCAGCCCCGGATCATCGTCCGCGTGTCGGCGGATCTGGTCGATCGCACTCAGGCCGCGCTCGAAGAGACCGCTCATGCGATCGGCTTTCCGGGTCAGATCGCGGCTCGCGCCGACAGCAACATGCCGCCCGCCGCCTTCACCTTCGACTGGGGTGATGGCCGGGCGTCCTTTGATCCTGACGAGGCGACGCGACGTGTCGCCGACGCCCTCGAAGCGGCCATCGCCGCCGAGGGACTCCACGCTGAACCCCTGCTTCCCGCTAGCGAAAGCTGACTGCCATGGCCGAAGACAATCTCACGCTCGACGAGTTCGGGGGCCAGATGCTGGCTTCGGAGATGCCCGTCGAAATGAGCGACAAGATCGCTTCCGACCTGGCGCCGGTGTTCGATGTGCCAGTCAATATCTCGGCGGTTCTCGGGCGCGCCCACATGTCCGTCGCCCAGCTGCTGCAACTGGGCCAGGGCAGCATTCTGGAGCTGGACCGCAAGGTCGGCGAGGCGATCGACATCTATGTGAACAACCGGCTGGTGGCCCGGGGCGAGGTGGTCGTCGTCGACGAGCGCCTGGGCGTGACCATGACGGAAATCATCAAGGACGGTGACGCGGCGGGCTGAGCCTGACGCGTCAAGGAGGACAAGATCATGCGGCTTCTCGTCGTTGGTAAACTGAACGGACAGCTCTCCGTCGCCGTGAAAATGGCGATGAACACGGGCGCCAAGGTCTCGCACGTCGAGACCATCGAGCAGGCGACCCATGCCCTGCGCGCGGGGCAGGGGGCTGACCTGCTGATGGTCGACTACTCGCTGGATATTGCGGGCCTGATCGCGGCAAACGAATCCGAGCGCATCCGGGTGCCGGTCGTGGCCTGCGGGGTCGACGCCGATCCGATGCGCGCCGCCGCCGCGATCAAGGCCGGGGCCAAGGAATTCATTCCCCTGCCGCCGGACGCCGAACTGATCGCCGCCGTCCTGGCCGCCGTCACCGATGACGAGCGCCCGATGATCGTCCGCGATCCGTCGATGGAGAACGTCATCCGCCTGGCCGACCAGGTCGCCCCCTCCGACGCCTCGATCCTGATCACCGGCGAAAGCGGCTCGGGCAAGGAGGTGATGGCCCGTTACCTCCACAGCAAGTCGCGCCGCGCCAAGGCGCCGTTCATCAGCGTCAACTGCGCCGCCATCCCCGAGAACCTGCTGGAAAGCGAGCTGTTCGGCCACGAGAAGGGCGCCTTTACCGGCGCCATGGCCCGCCGCATCGGCAAGTTCGAGGAGGCCAACGGCGGCACCCTGCTGCTGGACGAAATCAGCGAGATGGATACCCGCCTGCAGGCCAAGCTGCTGCGCGCCATCCAGGAGCGCGAGATTGACCGCGTCGGCGGTTCAAAGCCGGTCAAGGTCGATATCCGCATCCTCGCCACCTCCAACCGCGACCTGACCGCTGCGGTGAAGGACGGCACGTTCCGCGAAGACCTGCTTTACCGCCTCAACGTCGTGAACCTGCGCCTGCCGCCGCTGCGCGAGCGCCCGGCCGACGTGATGAGCCTGTGCGAGTTCTTCATCAAAAAGTACTCGGCCGCCAACGGCGTCGCCGAAAAGCCGATCTCGGCCGAGGCCAAGCGCCGGCTGATCGGCCACCGCTGGCCGGGCAATGTCCGCGAGCTGGAAAACGCCATGCACCGCGCGGTGCTGTTGTCGCCTGGCGCGGAGATCGAAGAGTTCGCTATTCGCCTGCCGGACGGTCAGCCCATGGCCCCCAACCCCGACGCCGCGGTCGCGCGCGGAGCCCAGATGGCCGCCGACGCCGTGTCGCGCGCCTTTGTCGGCTCGACGGTGGCCGAGGTCGAGCAGCACCTGATCATCGACACCCTGGAGCACTGCCTGGGCAACCGCACCCACGCCGCCAATATCCTGGGCATCTCGATCCGGACCCTGCGCAACAAGCTCAAGGAATATGGCGACGCCGGCATTTCGGTGCCGCCGCCGCAGGGCGGCATGGGCTCCGCCGCCGCCTGAATCCCTGCGGGCGCCGCGACCATCGGTCCGGCGCCTGACATGGCTAATTTGAATTAAGGAACTGGCGACCGCGCGCAAATCGCTTCATGCGCGAAGAGCCTGCTCCAAGGGATCGACGCACTGAATGGCTGACGCCGCCCTGCCCAAGACCAGTTCTTCGATGCCCAGCGCCAGTTCGCTGTGGGCGGGGATTCTGCGCGGCGAAATGGGCCTGGCGGTCGGCGTCGTCGGCATCATCGTCCTGCTGATCCTGCCGGTCCCGCCCATGCTGCTGGACCTGCTGTTGGCGATCTCGCTGACCGGCTCGGTCCTGATTCTGATGACGGCGGTTCTGATCAAGAAACCGCTGGAATTCACCTCGTTCCCGACCGTCCTGCTGGTGGCGACCCTGTATCGCCTGGGGCTGAACATTGCCTCGACGCGCCTGATCCTGGGCCATGGCCACGAAGGCGCGCACGGCGCCGGCGCGGTCATTGAGGCGTTCGGCAACCTGATGATGCAGGGCAACTTCGTCATCGGCGTGATCGTCTTCATCATCCTGGTGGTGGTGAACTTCATGGTCGTCACCAAGGGTTCTGGCCGGATCGCCGAAGTCGCAGCCCGCTTCACCCTGGACGCCATGCCCGGCAAGCAGATGGCCATCGACGCCGACCTGTCGACCGGCCTGATCGACCAGGACACCGCCAAGCAGCGCCGCAAGGACCTGGAGCAGGAATCGACCTTCTTCGGCGCCATGGACGGCGCGAGCAAGTTCGTGAAGGGCGACGCTGTCGCCGGCCTGATCATCACCGCCATCAACATCATCGGCGGCATCCTGATCGGGGTTATCCAGCACAAGATCCCGATCGGCGAGGCCTCGGCCACCTATACGCTGATGACCATCGGCGATGGTCTGGTCAGCCAGATTCCGGCCCTGATCATTTCGATCGCGGCGGGCATGGTCGTCTCCAAGGCCGGCGTCGAGGGCTCGGCCAACGCCGCCCTGACCAAGCAGCTGTCGATGAACCCCGTGGCGCTGGGCATGGTCTCGGCCTCGTCGGGCGTCATGGCCCTGATCCCCGGCATGCCGATCATTCCCTTTGCAGCGCTTTCGCTGGGCGCGGGCTTCCTGGCCTATCGCCGCTCGATGACCGCCAAGCAACCGCCGCAGCTCGATCCGGCCCTGGCTGAAGCCATCGCCAGTGAGCCCGAGGAAGAGCCGATCAGCGCGTCCCTGGCGATTGATGACGTCAAGATCGAGCTGGGCTATGGCCTGCTGACCCTGATCAATGACCTGGACGGCCGCCGCCTGACCGACCAGATCCGCGCCCTGCGCAAGACCCTGGCCACCGAGTTCGGCTTCGTGATGCCGCCGGTGCGCATCCTCGACAATATGCGCCTGGCCAACCAGGGCTATGCGATCCGCATCAAGGAGATGGAAGCCGGCGCCGGCGAGGTTCGCCTTGGCATGCTGATGGCCATGGATCCGCGCGGCGGCCAGGTCGAACTGCCCGGCGAGCATGTGCGTGAGCCGGCCTTTGGCCTGCCTGCCACCTGGGTGGCCGACGACCTGCGCGAGGAAGCCACTTTCCGCGGCTATACCATCGTCGATCCGGCCACCGTGCTGACCACGCACCTGACCGAGATCCTCAAGGAGAACATGGCCGACCTGCTCTCCTACTCGGAGGTGCAGAAGCTGCTGAAGGACCTGCCGGAAGGCCAAAAGAAGCTGGTCGACGACCTGATCCCGTCGGTGGCCACCGCCACCACCGTGCAGCGCGTGCTGCAGGCCCTGCTCAAGGAGCGCGTCTCGATCCGCGACCTGCCGCAGATCCTGGAAGGTATCGGCGAGGCCGCCCCGCACACCAGCTCGGTCACCCAGCTGGTGGAACAGGTCCGCGCCCGTCTGGCCCGCCAGCTGTGCTGGGCCAATCGCGGCGACGACGGCGCCCTGCCGATCATCACCCTGTCGGCCGAGTGGGAACAGGCCTTCGCCGAATCCCTGGTCGGGCCCGGCGACGACAAGCAACTGGCCCTGGCGCCGTCGCGTCTTCAGGAATTCATCCGGGGGGTTCGCGAGGCCTTCGAGCGCGCCGCCCTGCAGGGCGAGGCCGCTGTTCTGCTGACCAGCCCTGGCGTGCGCCCCTATGTGCGTTCGATCATCGAGCGTTTCCGGGGCCAGACCGTGGTGATGAGCCAGAACGAGATCCATCCGCGGGCGCGATTGAAGACCGTCGGCATGGTCTGACGGCGCGCCGGTGATCCGTCCTGACAGCCTGCAGTGCCGGGCGCCCGTCGGAACCGCAGCCGTGCGGCGACGTTAGTTTCCCGGTTAGGGGGCTGACCGACACCGACGGAGCCTTCAAATGGACAGCCAGAAAATCGCCTTTTTCGCCGCCGCCGCGGCCCTGACTTTCGCTGGCGCAGCCTTCGCTCAAAGCGCCACGGCCATGCCGACGCCAGGCCAGCAGACCCCGCAAGCGGCCTCGCCGGCGGCGGATCAGGCCCTGCCAGCCACCACGACGACCGCCACCCCGCCGGCCCAGGCCAGCGCCGACACCAGCGCCGCGCCTGCCTCGGCAACGGTCGCCGGCGACTTTAAGGTCGGGACCGAGGTCAAAGACCCGGCCGGCGTATCGGTCGGTACGATTTCAGGTGTCAGCGCCGCAGCCGATGGCTCGGTCAATCTGGTTGTCACGAACGGGGGCGTGAAGTTCGCCCTGCCCAGCGCCAGTCTGTCTTCCAACGCCGGAGCCCTGACGACCACGGCGACCAAGGCCCAGATCGACGCGACTCTGGCCGGCGCCAAGCCTCAGTAAAGGCTTCGTCCTTCTGAAGCTCTGGCCCGCTCGGCATTGCCGAGCGGGCTTCGCGCTGATAGCGATGCGCCAAGACGGCGGTTTTGTCGCCGATTTCGGGTCTGTTCTTATGCCTCCGGCCAACAAGACAAAATCCAGTAGCGCCCTGTTCTGGGACCTCCTGACCTTCGACCGGCTGGTGACAGGTCCGGTGATCCACCTGATCTATTGGGCCGGCCTTGGCGTCGTGGCGCTGTTCGGCTTTTCTGTCGTCGGCGCCGCCGTGGGCCTGGCGCTCAAGGAGCCCGGCATCGGCTCTCTGCTTCTGGCCTTCCCGGTTCTGATCGCGGGTCTGCTGGTCGCCGGCGCGATGGTGCTGCTCTGGCGCGCTTTCTGCGAGTTTTATGTGGCCATCTTCCGGATCAGCGAAGACCTGCGCGCCCTGCGCCAGACCAGCGACGCCGACCACGCCTTGATTCGCGCCCGTCCTCCGCGCGAGACCTCACAAGCCGACTGACGGCATGCCCCAGGTTCTGATCATCCATGAAGTGGCCGACTATCCGGCCTGGAAGATTGTGTTCGACAACGCCGCCGACATCCGGCGCGAGGCTGGTGAACGCAGCTATCAGGTTCTGAAATACGATAGCGACCCCAATCGGATCGTCCACTTCTCGACATGGACCTCGCACGACGACGCGCGCCGCTTCTTCGAGTCGCCGCGCCTGGTGGAGATCCGCCGCATGGCCGGCGTGAAGGCTCCCGAGTTCCTCTATCTTGACGAACTGGAAGCCGGCGTCCTCTAGCGACCCGCGACAGCCTTGCGGCGCAGGCCCAGCTCGTCCAGCTGGGCGTTTTCGAACGCGCTCATCTTCTTGCGCTGCAGAACCTTGGCCGCCTCAGCGACGTGCTCGTACTTCTTCAGCGCCTCGAAGGCGAAGGATAGTGCGTCTCGGGCGCCCTGTTCCTCGATCTGGCACTGTTCGATCTGCAGCATCATGGTGGCGCGCTTGCGCTTGGATCCCTCGCGATAGCTGGTCATCATCCAGGCCGCTTCGCTGCAGGTTTCGGCTTGTTTGGCTTCGGCTTCAGCTTCCGCGTCCAGCATCACCACGCGCAGTTCGGCGGCCATGCGGCGCTCGACGATGTCGGCCAGTCGCTTCTGCAGGGTCTCGACCTCGTGGGTCGAGATCCGGATCAGGGATGCGGCCCACTTGGTCATGCGTGGTCACTCTCAAGGATACTGCCCAGGTGTCCGAAGGAATCGTCGAGGCTGGTGGCCTCGTCCTTGTCCTGGCTCAGGAACTCTTCGATCGCCGGATTGAGGCGGATGGCGCGGTCGACCACGGGATCAGCCCCGGCGCGATAGGCGCCGATGCGGATCAGTTCTTCCATGTTGGCATAGGCGGCCATCACCTGGCGGGCGCCTTTGACGATCATCCGCTCATGGTCGTACTGGCAGCCGGGCATGGTCCGGCTGATCGACTTGAGCACATTGATCGCCGGGAAGCGGCCGCGCTCGGCAATAGCGCGTTCCATGACGATGTGGCCGTCCAGGATACCGCGTGTGGCGTCGGCGATGGGCTCGTTGTGGTCGTCGCCGTCCACCAGCACGGTGAACAGGGCGGTGATCGGCGCTGCCGTGCTGCCGTCGGGACGGATCGGGCCAGGCCCGGCGCGCTCCAGAAGCTTGGGCAGTTCGGTGAAGACGGTGGGCGTATAGCCCTTGGTCGTCGGCGGTTCGCCGGCGGCCAGGCCGATCTCTCGCTGGGCCATGGCGAAGCGGGTGACCGAGTCCATCAGGCACAGCACTTCCAGATCCTGGTCGCGCAGATACTCGCAGATCGACAGGGTCATGTAGGCGGCCTGGCGGCGGGTCAGGGCCGGCTCGTCCGAGGTGGCGACCACGACGATGGCGCGCTTGAGGCCTTCCTCGCCGAGGGTCTCTTCGATGAATTCGCGCACCTCGCGGCCCCGTTCGCCGATCAGGCCGACGACGACGGCGTCGCAGGTGGCTTCTTTCGCGAGCATCGACAGCAGCACCGACTTGCCGACACCCGAGCCGGCGAAGATGCCCAGGCGCTGGCCGCGGCAGGTGGTGGTGAAGACGTTCATCGACCGCACGCCCAGGTCAATGCGTTCGCCGACCCGGCCGCGGGCATGGGCGGGTGGGGGGGCGGCCTTGAGCGGGTAGGGCACCTCGCCCTGCGGCAGTGGGCCAAGCCCGTCGATGGGCTCGCCAAAGGCGTTGATGATGCGGCCCAGCCACGCCTTGGTCGGCCGCACGGTGGCGCCTTCGGGCATGATACGAATCTCGGCGCCGGGGGCAACGCCCTCGACGGGACCGAAGGGCATCAGCAGGGCGCGGGTTTCGCGGAAGCCGACGACCTCAGCCGGTAGGACGGGCAGGCCCAGCCGGTCGATCTCGACCCGAGCCCCGACCGCCAGCCGCGTCAGGCCGCCGCGGGCCTCGATCAGGAGGCCATTCACGGCGGCGACGCGACCGGAAATGGTCAGCGGGTCGATACGTTCAATGGCGGCGATCAGGCTACGCAAATCAGCTCTCGGCAGTGAGGCTCCATCCTCGACCGACAGCGTTAACCACCTGTGAAATTAGGGATGTGCCGGGGGCAGGTTGGCGGTGAAAAACGCTGCGATGGCCGCGTTGAAGGTGTGGTGGAACGCCGCACGGTCGAAGCCTGGGACGCTGGAGCATGGCATCGGCAGGGGTGTCTGCGTGAAAGTCGCCATAAGGCCACAAGACGTCGAAATGCACGTCGGCCGACTGTCTCCGGAATTCTGAAATCCAGACCCGCGACTGACCGTCGCGGAGGCCGTCGCGACGACGTCGGAAAGCCCTCGAAAATCTCAGCGACAGAACGCCGCAATGGCGTCGCGATGCCCAGCGGCGCCGCATCCTCACCCGGGGCTTGGCCCTGGGGGCGATAACCGTGGAGGGGCGGGGTTTTAGCGATTTCGCGGTGCGGGAGAATCCGCTTTGGCGGGCCTGAAAGTCATCCCCGACGAATTTGCGCTGCGACTCAGCGACCGCTTGCACCCGATTCGCAAATCAGATTAACCATTCTGCCAACAGGATCATTCACCATTAACCAGTCTTAAATTAACTCGCCGCAAAGTGCAGGCAGGGTTAATCAGGCGGCTTCCGCCAAGACGTCGAATAACGCCACCGAGTGGCGTGGAGGGGCTCATGCGCGTACTGTTGATCGAGGATGACAGCGCAACAGCGCAGACCATCGAGCTGATGCTGAAGTCTGAAGGCTTCAACGTCTATACGACGGATCTCGGCGAAGAAGGCGTCGATCTGGGCAAGATCTATGACTACGATCTGATCCTGCTCGACCTCAATCTGCCTGACATGAGCGGCCTGGATGTTCTGCGCACCCTGCGGGTGGCGAAGGTGAACACGCCGATCATGATCCTGTCGGGTTCGTCGGAAATCGACACGAAGGTGAAGACCTTCTCGGGCGGCGCCGACGACTACATGACCAAGCCCTTCCACAAGGACGAAATGATCGCCCGCATCCATGCGGTGGTCCGTCGTTCCAAGGGTCACGCCCAGTCGGTCATCAAGACCGGCGACATCGTGGTCAATCTCGACGCCAAGACGGTCGAAGTGAACAGCAACCGCGTTCACCTGACCGGCAAGGAATATCAGATGCTGGAGCTGCTCTCCCTGCGCAAGGGCACGACCCTGACCAAGGAGATGTTCCTCAACCACCTGTACGGTGGCATGGACGAGCCGGAACTGAAGATCATCGACGTCTTCATCTGCAAGCTTCGCAAGAAGCTGGCCGCCTCGGCCCAGGGCAAGCACCATATCGAGACGGTCTGGGGCCGCGGCTATGTGCTGCGCGATCCGAACGAGCAGGTCGCCGCCGCCTGATCGGCGCGCCGATTCTTTTTCGTACAAGCAAAGCGCTCGCCCCAAAGGCGGGCGTTTTTCTTTTACAGTCATAGGCTTGGCCATAGATCGGCCGGGCTTTGAACCTCTTCCGTGACAAAACGACCGAAGCGCAGAATAGTGCTTGCCGCCGGAAAGGGTCACGGCCATGTTCCGGCGCAGCGATTGCTGGGGGGCTACCCAGCCGTGTCATTTTGACCTTGCGCGGCATCGAAACCGACGGGGGACCGATGCAAGAATTTGATCCGCGACGCCCGACCCTTCGTCTGGCGCCCCGGCTGTTTACAGCCGTCGCCGGCCTGGCCGCTCTGGGCCTGGGTTGGAAGCTGACGGCCGCTGACGTCCCGACTCCCGTCAAGGCCGCGCTGGATCCCGCCGCCCTGGTCGCCCTGCAGCATATCGCCTTCGCCAGCGCCGAGGCCCAGCCCGGCTTCGACCGTCCGCAGAGCATCCCCGTCAAGGTTCGTCCTGGCGAGACCCTTGAGAACGCCGTCGAGCGCGCCGGCGTCGCGCCGGAAGAGGCCCGTCAGGTGGTCGCCGCCCTGCATGGCGCGATCGACACCGTCAATATCAAGGCCGGCATGGCCTTCGAAGCAGCCATCGCCCAGCGTCGCAGTGGTCGTGGTGATGGCGTGGGTGGCCCCGCCCGCCTGATCGGCCTGTCGATGCGCACCAGCCCGTCCTCGACCCTGACCGTTTCGCGCACCTTCGACGGCGCCCTGAAACTGCGCGAGCTTGAGGAAAAGGTCACCGAGGAGACCAAGGTCGCCTGCGGCGAGATGAACGGCTCGTTTTATGAAAGCGTCGCCAATGTGGGCGGCACGCCCCGGGTGATCAGCGACGCGGCCAAGCTGTTTTCGCACAAGATCGACTTTTCGCGGGACATCCACGAAGGCGACAAGTTCTGCCTGGTGTTCGACCGCAAGGTCACCGAGAGCGGCCGCACCATCGAGGCCGGCGATCTGGAATATGCCGAGGTCAAGGGCCAGCGCTTCTACGGCTTCGAGCGCGATGGCAAGTCTCAGTTCTTTGACGAGACCGGCAAGAACATCAAGGGCTTCCTGCTGCGGACGCCGGTCGACGGGGCGCGCATCACCTCGACCTTCGGCGCGCGGCGTCACCCGATCCTGGGCTTCAACCGCGCCCACAAGGGCGTTGATTTCGGGGCCGGGCATGGCACGCCGATCCTGGCGGCCGGCGACGGCGTCGTGCTGGAGGCCCGTCGCTGGAGCGGCTACGGCAACTGGCTGCGCATCCGCCACGCCGGCAAGTGGGACACCGGCTATGCCCACATCTCGCGCTATGCGCCGGGCATCAAGGCCGGCATGCGCGTTCGCCAGGGTCAGGTCGTGGCCTATGTCGGCTCGACCGGCATGTCGACCGGTCCCCACCTGCACTACGAAGTCTGGCTGAACGGCCAGCGGGTCAATCCGATCGGGGCCAAGGTGCCGCAGGGCACGATCCTGAGCGGCGGTGAACTGGCGTCGTTCAAGGCCAAGAAGTCGCGCATCGACCGGATGCTGGCCGATGGCGGGTCCGTCGCCGCCAGCGAGGACACGCCCAAGCTGGCCCTGGCCGAACTGAAGACCGAAGCCGCGCCGAAACTGCGCTAGACGCCTTCGAGGCGGTTAGTTGATCCAGGTCACTAGCGCCGCTTGGCCCGCGTGCCATCATCGCGCGGTCGCGGGGCCGATCCATGGCCGCCGCGCCTCCAGATCCGTGAAGAGAGCCTCATGACCGGTCCAGCCAAGCCGCGCGTCAATCCCGCCCTGAGGCTCGCGCTGATCCGGCGCATTCACAGCTGGCTGGGTCTGTTCATCGCGCCCAGCGTGGTATTTTTCGCGCTGACCGGCGCCTACCAGCTCTATGGCCTGCACGAGGCCCAGCCCGGCTATCAGCCTGCCCCGCTGTTCGAAAAGCTGGGCCGCGTTCACATGAAGCAGGTCTTCGAGGCCAAGCCCAAGCGGGCAGCCGAGCCGGCCAAGCCGAAGCCGGCGGGTCCCGCGGCGCCCGCCAAGGCCGAGGAAAAGGCCAAGGTCTCGGTGACGATCCTCAGGGCGGTCTTCCTGATTGTCGCCCTCGGCCTGGCGGCGTCGACGATCCTCGGCGTCTGGATGGCCCAGGCCTATGGACGTGACAAGCGCACGGGCTGGGTCCTGCTGGCGGCGGGGGCGGTCTTGCCGATCCTGCTGGTCGCGCTTTAGTCTGACTGATCCATCAGCGCCGCGCCGGCCATCAGCGGGTCGGTGAACGAGTCCGCGCCGGTTTCCAGCCGTCCGGCCAGTCGTCGCAGATAGCCGGCGTCGCCCTCGATCCGCGCGGAAAGGTCGTACCAGCCGCCGGTCGACTTCAGCGGCCAGACGCGCTTGGCGGCCTGGCCGGGCTGGAGCGTGATCCGCCACGCCGGACCGGCGGGCTTGGGCGTGACGACCATGCGGCGGGGCGTGGGGCCGTCATTGCGCAGGGTCAGGGTCAGGGCGCGCCGGACGGGATCAGCCATGATCTCGGCCACGGGCTCGTTCTGGGGTGCGGCGCCGATCAGGTGGCGGTGGAAGCCGTTGGGGCCCAGGATCCACAGATCATAGGCGCCGGTCGGCCAGGCGTCTTCCAGGCGCTTGCCCGGCGCGATCGTGTAGCGGCGCGGCGGCTGGTCCAGCCGCAGGCGATCGTAGACATGCAGCACGGCGGCGGCCTTGCCGGCATTGGCAAGCCGCAGGACGAAAGCGCCGTCCCGTGCGCCTTCGGCGACATCGAGGCTGTAGGGCAAAGCGCGTGACAGGCGCGGTCCCGCCGCCTGCTCGGGGACCAGCGGCAGGAGCGGGGTCGGCGGCGTGGTGCGGCCCGGAAGGGCTCCCGCGCGACGGGCGTCTTCCAGGGTCTTGGGCAGGGCAGCCACGAAAGGCTTGGTGTTGGGGGTGCGGAAGTCGAAGGTGCTGGTCAGGTCGCCGCAGACCGCCCGGCGCCAGGGCGAGATGTTGGGCTCCATCACGCCGAACCGCTTTTCCAGCAACCGGATCACCGAGGTGTGGTCGAACACCTGGCTATTGACCCAGCCGCCCCGGCTCCAGGGCGAGATCACGTACATCGGCACGCGGGGGCCCAGGCCGTAGGGGCGACCCATCAGGTCCTCGCGCTCGTCCTTGGCCTCGGTCGGGTTGCGCACCTGGTGGTAGTCGGCCGTGGTGTCGACCGTCGAGCCGCCCAGCGCCGCGCCTGCCCTGTCTAGCGACGGTGGCGACGGCGGCGGCACGTGGTCGAAGAAGCCGTCGTTCTCGTCGAACATCACCAGCAGCACCGTCCGCGCCCAGACCTTGGGATTGGCGGTCAGGGCGTCCAGCACCCGGGCGGTGTAGTCGGCGCCCTGGGCCGGGCTGGACGGGCCGGGATGCTCGGAATCGGCAGCGGGGGCGACCAGATAGGAGACCTGCGGCAGGGTCCCGTTCAGCACATCCTCGCGCAGGCCGTCCAGCTTGCGGGTCGACAGGCCCAGATCGGCCAAGCGGGGATCGGCGCCCGGCGCCTTGGCGTGGCTGTCGCGGAAGCTCTGGAACCCGGCCATCGGGTTGTCGGTGAAGTTGTCGTCCATGTCCTGATAGACGCGCCAGGTGATCCCGGCGGCCATCAGGCGCTCGGCATAGGTGCTCCAGCGATAGCCCTCGGCCGCCCCACCCTTGGTGGCCAGCTCGTCGTGCGAATTGGAGATCGAGGGGCCGCCCAGCTTGCCAAACGGATCATTGGTCCCGCCCCAAAGGAACAGGCGGTTGGTGTTGGTGCCGGTCTGGGTGGCGCAGTGATAGGCGTCGCAGAGGGTGAAGGCGTCGGCCAGGGCGTACTGGAACGGAATGTCCTCGCGCCGGTAATAGCCCATGGCATGGGCGTGCTTGCTTTCCGGCCAGCGGTCCATGCGGCCCTGATCCCAGGCATATTGGGCGTCGGGCCAGCTGTGGGGCGTGCCCTCGACCCGCATGTGGGCAAAGGTCTGGGCGCTGCTTAGCGGAAAGGGCGCGATCAGCGGCGGGCCTTCGGCGGATTTGCCGTTGGCCTGGGTCCAGACGGTCTTGCCCGTGCGGCCCGGGATATCGGCGACCGGGATCGGAAAGCGGTCGGCAAAGCCGCGCACGCCGTTCAGGCCGCCGAAATAGTGATCGAAAGAACGGTTCTCCTGCATCAGGATCACCACGTGCTCGACGTCCTGCAGGGTCCCGCGCCGCACGTCGGCGTCGATGGCCAGGGCCCGGGCGATGGCCGGCGGCGCGCTCAGCGCCCCGACCGCCGATAGCATCAGGTGGCGGCGGTCGATCGAGCTCACGGGAAACCTCGTACTGTTTGGTCTGGACCAGATACCGTCCCCGTATGGCGTTCCCGTGACAGTCCGCCTCGCCTGAAGGCCTAGTCGACCCCGGCCACGGCCAGCAGGGCGGCCAGACCGACCTGCATGCCCTTCAGGCTCTCGCCCTTCTCGATGTCGATCCATTCGTCCAGAGCGTGGGCGCGGCCGGCCTTGCCGCCCGAACCAATGGTCACGGCCGGGATGCCCAGGCTCATGGGGATGTTGGAGTCGGTCGAGGAGGCGCCGTGCTCGGGCTTGAAGCCAAAGGCGGTGACGGCCGCCGCCGTCAGGCCCACGATCGCCTGCTCGGCCGGGGTCTTACCCGCCGGACGCTCGCCGATCACCCTGGGGTCATAGCTGATCTTGCCAAACCGGGTGGACCGCGCCGCGTTCTCGGTCGCCACCGCGCTGTCGAGAATGCCGATCAGGGTCTTGTCCAGCTTGGCCAGTTCCTCGGCGCTTTCCGAGCGCATGTCGAACTCCATGAACACCTCGTGCGGGATCGAATTGACCGAGGTGCCGCCGCCGGTGACGCTGGCCGAATAGGTGGTCTTGGGATCCTTGGGCGTTTCGACCGCGTACAGATCGACCACGCTCTTGGCCATGGCCGTCATCGGATTGACCGTGCCAAAGGCCCCGTAGCTGTGGCCGCCCGGACCCTTGAAGGTGACGTGATAGCGCTTGGAGCCGGTGCCGGCGTCGACGATGCGCGAGGGGTCCGAACCATCCATCGAGAAGAAGGCGGTGATCCGGCCCTTATAGGCGCTCTTGTTGAACAGATAGCGCACGCCGCGCAGGTCGCCGGGGCCTTCCTCGCCGACATTGCCGACAAACAGGATGTCGCTCCTGGTCTTGATGCCCGCCGCGTCCATGGCCCGCACATAGGCCAGCAGGGTGGCCAGCGAGCGGGTGTCGTCGCCGATGCCCGGGGCCATCAGTTTGGTGCCCTCGCGCCGGACCTTCACGTCGGTGCCTTCGGGAAAGACGGTGTCGAGATGGGCGGCGATGACCACGAACGGCCCCTTGCCCTTGGTGGCCGTGCCGGGCCGCACGCCCATGACATTGCCCTCGGCGTCCATCGTCACATCGCTGAGGCCGTGGGCCTTGAGCATCTCCAGATAGGCCTTGGCCCGCGCCTCTTCCTTGAAGGGCGGGGCGGGGATCTCGGTCAGGGTGATGACGTCGGCGATGGTGCGGTCAAAGTCGGCGTCCAGCTTTTGGGCCGCCTTCTTGAAGGCCGGCGAGCCGACCAGCTTGCGCACGGTCCCGGCGTGATCGGTCTTTGCGGCCGCCCAGGCCGGGGCGAGGCCGGCGGACGAGGCGACCAGCGCCGCCGCGAAGGCGATCAGCGAGGCGGAGCGGCGAAGGGTGTTGGTCATGCGGCGAGAATCCCTGACTTGCGGCGCCAGCCTAGGGGCAGCCCAGCCTGGTGTCATCCTGTGGCCGCCATGCGGACACAGGTTCGCAGCCTCGCCGGATTCAAGCCGGCAAGTGTGGGGAGGCGGCGGAGCGTCCGGGCCAGGCCCGGATGGGTTTGTAGTGGAGTACCGTTTCGGCCGTAGCCGGAGCGCTCCGCGCGGCTGTTATCCCTCTGGCCGGGGTGCGCAGGCCTGTTCAGCCTTTTGCCCCACCCGGGTTTTGTCCTGCCTCGCGACGGACCCAGCCTTGGGCTGCAGCCACGCCGATTCCGGAGGAACCCGGAGCGAACCTTCGGACGGGCGGAGGCTTGGCCTTCCTCCGATAGGCGGGTTTACGTCACCCGCCTTCTTGCACCCGTACAACCGCCCCCATCACCCGTCAGGTCGCCAGCTGGACGGCCTCCCCAGTGACGGGGCGAGTGTGATTATGCGGGAGGTTTGCGGGGGGCTGCGTCGATTTTGGATCGTGACGGTGGGTGGGGGCGGTAGGGCGTTGAATTGGTTGGGGGTGAGGGGTGGTTATCCTCGTCCGGGCGCGGGGATAGACGATCTCCCGAAACCCTCTCTCTTTGAGAGAGGGAGGGGCCCGCCGCGAAGCGGTGGGAGGGTGAGAGGTTTCACCGTCGGCCGGAGGAATCGCGATGTCGGTGACTACGGTGATGGTGCATATGGATTTGACCGATGTATCGAGCGGCCGGTTTGATTGGTACGCAATTCCCCAAATCCCAATTTCCTCACTGAATCCGGGTTGTGAAGTACGCAGCCCACCATCCCCACCATCCCCACCATCCCCACCGGCGCTTAGGCCGTTGGTGCGTCGGATGAAACCACTAAGGGCGGCCAGGTGCGGGCAGGCATGCTTTGCATGTCGGCCCGAAAATTCCGGGACGATAGCGAGCGCATCACTTCTGCGGCGATGTATTGGGCGGTCATCAGGATGCGTCCCGTTTGCCGCCGGTCAGGCTGTTCGGATGCATAGCGGTTGTGCACGTAGGCCGGCAGGGCTTGGACAGCCGGCACGGCTCGGGCCGCCTCGAACCCCGGTTCGCACTCGCCCAGCAAACGGGCAAGAGCCGTCAGGTCGTGGCCAAGGTTGCGTCGGACCCCTTCATCGACACTGGCGGCGGCTAGGCCACCCTTCAAGGCCAACTCGCAGGCGATCAGCGCACTTTGGACGGCGCCGCGTCGATCAAAGGCGCCAGTCACCACCGCCGCGGCGGCCTGAAGCTGGAAATGCGCTAGTCCGAGCATGTTGCGGCACTCGGAAGTCACCGGCCGGTCGCGGCCCAACTCCATCAAGCCGTAACCAAAGTCGAAGACGTCGATGAACTGGTCGATGAACGCGGCGCGATCGACCGGTCGTGTCATCAGCCAGTGGGCCTGATCGGGCGTCAGGTCGGTCATCTTCAGCGGATCGATACCCACTTGGCCGAAGATCAAAGGCACCTCGATCTTGGTGAACACGTCGCGGAACATGAAGGCACCCATATGGACGCCCCCGATTCCGGTGTCGGTGCGCCGATAGAGCACCGCGTGCAGACTGCGGAGCTTCTCGAACTCCGGCGGCGTGCCGGGCCCGCCGGCAATGTAGGATTCAAAGCCGATCTGCCGCATCACTGTCATCGGTACCTTCCAGGAGCGATCAGACGGATCGTCGCCAGCCAAGAAGGCTTCCTCATCAGCCGCTAAGACGAGCTGAAAGAGCTCTTGGTCGGTGTAGCGCCTTTGAGCCATTTATCTTTCCATCACGCCGGATGCTTTAACCGCTGAGCCTAGGATAGATTACGGCGGGATCGACTACGGTGACAGGGATCACGCCGGGGTTGCGGTGACAGTGCACTTATCTGACCTACCGCTGGCCGAGCCACGCGCACCCACCCCGCCACTCGCGCCTCACTCGCTTTGCCGCTACAATCCCCGCATGAACCGAGACGCCGTCATCGCCGTTCTGCGCGCCGCCGAGGCGGCCTTGCGCGCCATGGGCGTCTCGCGCGCGGCGTTGTTCGGCTCGACCGCGCGGGGCGAGGCACGGCCGGATAGCGATCTGGACATCTTCGTCGAGCTGGATCCTGCCGCGAAGCTCGATCTCTACGACTATGTCGGTATCACCCAATATATCGCCGGCCTGTTCACCGCGCCGGTCGATGTGGTCGAGCGCCAGGGCCTGAAGGCCCATGTGCGGCCGTCGGCCGAACGCGACGCGGTCTATGCCTTCTGAGCGCGACGTTCAGGCCTGGACGGATATTCTGGACAATGCGCGAATGACCAACGGAAAAGGGCCCCGCCTTGCGGCGGGGCCCCTCGCTCTCCAGCGTTAGTTGGCGCTTACCAGCTCTTGCTGACGCCCAGCATCACGCGACGCTCGGCTTGCAGGCCGCTTGCGCCCTTGGCCTGCTCCTGACGCTCGGTCAGCAGGTTCTGGCCGTTCAGCGAGACTTCGGCGCCCGGAGCGAACTCATAGGCGACGCGGCCAGCGACGGTGGTGTAGCCCTTGACCGGCTCCAGAAGGTTGCCGTTGTAGGAGTTGAACTTGCTCACGAAGTGAGCGTAGCCGTCCAGGCTCCACTTGTCGTTCGACCAGCCTGCGGCCAGGTTGCTGCGATACTTGGGCGAGGTGGCCTCGAAGTTCACCTTGCGCAGGATGATCGAGGACAGCGTCGTGAACGGCGCGTCATTGACGTTCGTATAGGTGGTGTCGGCGTTCCAGTGGAAGCCGCCATCCAGCTTGCCCGAAGCCGACAGCTCGACGCCGCTCATCTTGGAGTCAGAGACGTTCTTGTAGGTAAAGGTGGCCCAGGTCGTGGCGGTCGGCGCGAAATCGAGCGCCGAGCCGCTGAACTGGCCCTTCACGCTTTCGGTCTTCTGCGTGAACAGCTTGACGCTGGCCCTGGCGTTCAGCGACGGCAGGGCGCGGTCATAGGCCAGCTGATAGTTGCTGACGAGGGCCGGCTCCAGCAACGGATTGCCGGCGATCAGACCACCGGTCGGCGCCGGCGTGGCCGGCGGGATCAGCAGGCCGCCCAGTTCCAGCAGGGTCGGGGCCTGAACGCCGCGGGCGAAGGTCAGGCGCAGCGTGTCCTTGTTCGAGGCCTTGTAAACTGCGCCCAGATTGACGCTGGTTTCGGTGATGTCGCGATCCCACAGGGCATTGTTGTTCTGGGGGGCGCCGGCGGGGAAGGACCCCGTCCGCTTCAGGCTCAGCTTGTCGACGCGCGCCGCAGCGGTCAGCGACAGCTTGGGATTGACGACCCAGTTCCACATCGCCGACGGAGCCAGCACGGTGTAGCTGACCTTGGCGCCCTGGTACGAGGCGGTGTCCAGCTGGTTGTCGCGATATTCCACGCCCACGCGGATGGTGTGAGCCGCGCCGATCTTGAACAGGTCTTCCAGGCTGTAGACCGTGATGTTGTTCAGGTAGCGACGGCCGGGGGTCAGGGCGTCCAGATTGTTGCGATAGGCCTGGGCCTGGATCAGGCCAAAGCTGGTTTCCGCGTTCAGGGTCGCCTTCATCGAGTCGGTTTTGACGCGATGCGAGGCATAGGCGAAGGTCGAGATCACCTGGGTTGAAGCGCCGTTGGACATCGAGCCTTCGACACGCAGGCTGGCCTTGTCGGTCAGTTGGGCCACGGCGTCGATATTGGCGCGCGCCGTCGACGGGTTGTGGATCTGCGAGGCCAGGACAATGCCCGTGCCCGAGGTGGTGTTCTTCCACTCATTGGCGTGGTCGACGCCGCCCGAGATCCGGAAGGACAGACGGTCGCCCAGGCGAACGGTCTTCACGGCCGAGACGCTGGTGCTTTCGCCCGTGCCCGCCCGCAGCTCGATGACATTGGTGTCGTCAAACTTCGGGTTGAAGGTGATGATGTTGACCACGCCCGACACGGCGTTGAAGCCGAAGATGGCGCTGTTGGGGCCGCGAACGACTTCGATCTGGCGGATTTCGCTCAGGGCGATCGGCAGCGAGGCCCAGTCGGTGTAGCCGAAGTGGTCCAGATAGACCTGGCGGCCGTTGATCAGGACCAGCAGGCGCGGCGAGCGGGCCTGATTGTAGCCGCGGATACCGACATCGGACTGGCCGGCGGCGAAGTTCAGGATGTCCACGCCGGCGACGCGGCTGAGGATCGTCGGCAGATCGCCGGCGCCCGAGCGCTTGATGTCATCGGCCGAGATGATGGTCATGTCGACCGGGACCTCGGTGGCGCGCTGGGGCGAGCCCGTGGCCGAGGTGGTGACGGGTTCGTTGAACAGCTGCTCCATGGCGCCGTAGTCGATCGACTGGGCCGAAGCGGCGGTGGCCGAAGCCAGGATGATCAGGCCGACCGAAGCGCCGGCGAAGAGAGTCGTTTTCATGGGTTTGTCTCGTTCGTTCGCTGGGGTCAGACTTCGCGGATCATCATGCGGAAGGCGGCCTTGAAGACCGCGCCGACCGCGGCGGCCGCAGAACGGCTGACCACGATTTCCACCTTGGGATCGGCCGAGACGCTCATCACGCAGGCGCCGCTGGTGACGCAGCCCATGTCCGAACCGATGGTGATGATCTTCTTGCCCTTGGCGGCGGCGCCGACCGGGCCGGCGTTGACACCGGTGGTGATGTAGAGCGCCGCGACGCCCGACACGCCGGCGACGTCGCCGGCTTCGACAGGCTTGCCCGTGAGGGTCAGGGCACCGGCGCTCAGTCCGCCGCCGATCGCGGCCATGACCGCATTCTTCTCGGCCACCGAGGCGGGTTTGGACGGATCGAAGACCACGCCGAGCGTGGCTTTGCCCGTCGGGCCGTTTTCTAGGAAGGTGAGCGCGCGGCCCGCGACCTGCAGGTCCTTGGCGGCGTCAGCGTGGGCGCTGAGCGGCGCGGCGATGAGCGCCGTGGCGCACAGCGCCAGGACACCAGATTTGGTTTTTTTCAACATGCTGCCTATTCCCCTGCCCAATTTCATTCGAGCCTTGCTGTGGGGGAAAAAGAGCCAGATTGGTAAATAGAGCGTAACTTAGCCTTGGGTAACATTACTAATTAAATGCAATCCGGGGTTGTTTATAAGTATATACTCGCACTCAATATGGGTTTATGGTCATACTTTTTAAGAATTCACGCTGAGCCAATTAATATCTACACCTCAGAGTTCTATAACTTTAGAAGAGCTATTGTTGTTTTTGCTAACACTGTCGAAAAACAAACCTCTTCCCGGCATGACGACCGGAAAAGCAAAAAGAGATCCGCGCCAGGGAGCCCGGCTTCGACGCACGGCAATAGCTGAAACGGGCATTTTGTCGCACCGGCGCAGATGAGCCCCAACGACGCCCGACCGGAGGCGAATCTCTGTGGCCATGCGCCGGATACCCCGCCCCCTCTCCGCCTGCAGGAGGCAGCGACCCCGGCGATGGCCGGGGTCGGATGAGGGAGCGAAAAAGTCTGTGCGAAAGGTCTCAGAGACCTCTCAGTCAAATACGATCACCGACCGCGCCAGCTCGCCGCGCTTGAGTTCGTCGAAGGCCGAGTTGATCTCTTCCAGCTTGATCCGGCGCGAGATCATCTGGTCCAGCTTCAGCTTGCCGCCCATGTAGAAGTCGACGAGGCGGGGCATGTCGACCGGGAAGCGGTTGGAGCCCATATAGCTGCCCTGGATGCGTTTCTCGCCCAGGAAGTCGGAGCCGCTCAGCTCGATCTTGGTGCCGACCGGGATCATGCCGATGATGTTGGCGGTGCCGCCGCGGCGCAGCATGCGGAAGGCCTGTTCGGCGGTGACCTTCAGGCCGATGGCCTCGAAGCTGTGCTGCACGCCGCCGCCGGTAAGTTCCTGCACCTGTTTGACCACGTCGCCGTCGTCGGCGTTGATCAGGTCGGTGGCGCCGAACTGGCGGGCCAGTTCCAGCTTGGCCGGCACGCGGTCGATGGCGATGATCCGGCCGGCCCCGGCGATCGCGGCGCCATTGACGGTGGCCAGGCCCACGCCGCCGCAGCCGATCACGGCCACGGTCTCGCCCGGACGGACGCTGGAGGTGTGGATCACCGCGCCCACGCCGGTCATCACCGAACAGCCGATCAGGGCGGCCAGGTCAAACGGCATGTCGCGGCGGATGGCGACGCAGGCGTGCTCGTGCACCAGCATCATCTCGGCGAAGGACGACAGGTTCAGGAACTGGGCCATCTTGGTATTGCCTGATCCAGAGAGGTCTTCCCTGAACAGGCGCGGCTCATCGGTCTTGGACCTGCGGGTTTCGGGGCTGATGCACAGGTTCATGTGCCCGGTCAGGCAGACCTCGCAGTGGCCGCAATAGGGGTTGAGGCAGGTGATGACGTGGTCGCCGACCTTGACGGTGCGGACCTCAGACCCGACCGCCTCGACGATGCCGGCGCTCTCGTGGCCCAGAACGGCGGGCAGGGGGTGGGGGTAGGAGCCTTCGACGAAGTGCAGGTCGGAATGGCAGACCCCGGCGGCCTTGGTGCGGATCAGCACCTCGCGCGGGCCCGGCTTGCTGATGGACACGGTTTCGATCTGGAGGGGTTTGCCCACCTCGCGCAGCACAGCCGCCTTCATTCGCTCTCTCCCTGCAATGGCGGGAGTCTATCGCCCCGTCAGGGGAGAGCGGAAGAGGCTATCCGAACAATCGTTCGAATTGTTGGGGTCTGGAGGTCCGGACGGCCTCAGGCCGCGATGGCGGCGGCGTCCGCAGCGGCAGCCGCAGCCGCGCTGGCGCGCTCGGGAATGATGTGGCTGACCGACAGCAGCACGGTCATGCCGGTTTCCGAGGTGATCACCGCCGAGACCAGCGGCGAGTTCTCTTCGCCCATCGACGGCGGCGGATTGATCTGGTCGCCATTGACGATGAAGCTGTCGCAGACCGCGTCGACCAGCAGGCCGGCCACGTCGTTGCCGCTCTCGATGACGATGATCACCTGACGGGGGCCGTCCTCGGCCACGCCCTTGCCCAGACGGGCCGACAGGTCGATGACCGGCATGACCTGGCCGCGCAGGTTGATGACGCCGCGCACATAGGGCGGGGCGTCGGGAAGTTGGGTCGGCGGGGTGACGCCGCGGATCTCGCGAACCGAATTGACCGGCACGCAATAGGTCTGGGTTCCGACCTCGAACGACAGAACCTGAAGGGCTTCGCCCGTCTTGTACGCCACGCTGCTGGTCATGGAAGCCTCCGCTGGTCGACCCGCCCGACGAAAGCGAATCCGTCGAACGAACCCAGTGTGGCGGCAAATAGTGAATAAACCGGCGCCGGTTTTCTCCCCTGGCGTCCGTTCAGGTGCGGTTCAGGCGGGCGGCGCGAGATTGCCTTCACGGTATCAGGCAGGCCGCCGCCGGGCGGATCGAGACGAAGGGGAGGGGCTGATGGCCCGCAGGATCAGCACCGTGATTGGCCAGGTCGCCGCCGGCCTCGCCGCGCTTTCGATGGTCGCCGCAGCCACCACGGCGTCGGCGGATTCGCGTCGCCATCATCGCCACCATGGCCATGACGGCGGTGGCAAGACCGAGGCGGCCATCGTGGCCGGCGTTCTGGGTCTGGCCCTGGGCGCGGCGATCGCCAGCAACAATGACGACGATGGCCGCTATGCCCGCTCGGGTCGCGGCTATGGTTACGGCTACGCCCCGCCGCCCCCGCCGCCGCGCTATTACAGCCGCCCCTATTACGACGACTATCGCAGCGATTGCTGGACCACCCGCGACTATGACCGCCGCAGCGGCGTCGTCTATGAGCGGACGGTCTGCCGCTAGATCCGGAGAACGGACAGGCTAAGGTCTCGTTTTTGAACACTTTTTCTCTGAGGGCCGGCCGGGCCTGACGACGAGCGCCTTCGCCTTGGCCGCCTGGCCGAGGGGACGGGACGCGCCCCTCCAGCGTTCCTGAGCCGTGTCGGCGCAGAGATCATGGAAAGCCCCGGAGCCCCCGCTCCGGGGCTTTTTCATTTGGGCATGAGGGGGCTTGTCATTGCGAACAAAAAGGGAACATGATGCCGCTCCATTCAAGGGAGCCTGCCGATGTCCGCCGCCTCGATCCTGTCTGTCGCGCCCGGTTCCGCCTTTGCGGGAGCCTTTGCCTGTCGGCCTGACTCGCCGGTCTCCGGCGAGGACCGGATCGAGATCGCCGAGGCGGTTCTGGCCGGCGCCTGGCGCACCCTGCGCGCCGCCGGCTTCCACGAAGCCGAGGTCCAGGCCCTGTTCGATCAGATCGCCGACCGGCCCGAGGACCTGGCCCGGCGCCTGCGGAAGATGGCTAACGCGACCGGTTAACCGTTTACGCCTTGCCGCGACATTTCGGCGCATCCAGCCGGCGGGACGGGAGTGGCTGCATTTGCACGCAATAGCCCGGATGGTGAACAGCCACGCCGGCCCGAGCATCCCGCCGTCCTGTCCCCCCACCAAAGGGCGGGGAGCCGCGCGGTTCTTCCGCCGCTTTTCCTGTGATGGCGGAGGGGCCCCGATGGCGGGATCAGGCGTGAGCGTTCCGGCCGCGACGGGTGAAGACGGCGAGGCGTGGCGCGTGCGCCACAGCTCGCCATCCTACCGTCCGGCTTAGTGTTGGGCGACGTAGGCCGGCGCGCCTTGCGGCATCGGCGGGACGTGGCTTGGCGCGGGCGCCGCGACGGGCGCCGGACGCTGGAACTTCAGGCTGCGACCCTGGAACTCGGCGCCGGTTTCCATGGCCAGCTGTTCGTGGGTGATGTCGCCATCCACCCGCGCGGTCCCGTACAGGCGCACGGCCTGGGCGGTGACGCTGCCCAGCACATTGCCGTGGATCTCGATCACCTGGGCGGTGACGCTGCCCTCGACCCGGCTGTTGGGGCCCAGGATCAGCTTGCCGACCCGGATGTCGCCCATGACCACGCAGTCCAGGTGCAGTTCGCCGTCGCCGACCACATCGCCCTTGATGGTGACGCCCTGGGCGATCATCGAGGCCGGCTTCGGCCGAGCGACCGGCGTAGCCACGGCAGCCTGGGCGGCCAGGCCGCGCGGAGGCTCCTGCATCGCCAGGGCGACGGGGGCGGGGGTGTCTTTCTTCTTGGCGAACATCGGCGTGGACCCTGTCTCGAAATGGCTCGTCGGAGCTTTCGCGAGCAAGACAGGGGCCAGTCGCCCAACGCCGTTATGGGTTGTCGACGACGTGGGTCGTGGGCCGGTCGTCGCCCGCCGCGATCTCCTCGCGCCACTGGCCCTTGGCGTCTTCATAGGTGATGCCGGTGGTCTCGCCCGAGACCTCCTGCTCGGCTGCGGCGCGCTGGGCGGCGGACAGGGCGGCGGCGTGGCTGGGATAGGTTTCTGAAAACACGTCGCCCAGCTTGTAGGCCCAGCCGCCGTCGTGCTCCACGATGGTGTAGGTGATGTCGGTCATGGTCGGGCTCCTGAGGCTGTAGCAGGATCAACGAGCCGTCAGTGGCCAAGGTTCCGGGCAGCGTATCTTGTCCGGTCCCGCGCCCCCCAAGGAGACCGCCGCCATGCTCTATCTCGTCCTCAAGGCCGCGCTCTCGGGCGTGATCATCGCCGCGATCTCCGAGATCGCCCGCAAGTCGCCGGGCTTTGCTGCCTTGGTGGCCTCGCTGCCGTTGATCTCGATCCTGGGCATGATCTGGCTGTGGCGCGACACCCGCGACGTGGCCCGCATGGCCAGCCATGTCGAGGCCACCTTCTGGTACGTGCTGCCGTCCCTGCCGATGTTCCTGGTCATCCCGGCCCTGCTGCGGCGCGGCCTGGGCTTCTGGCCCGCCCTGCTGGCCGGCTGCGTCCTGACGATCGGGCTCTACGCGGTGATGATGGCGGTGGGGCCGAGGTTTGGGGTGAAGCTGTAGGGGTCTTGAGAGGGAGCCGGTGGCGCGGCCTTGCCGCCTGCGGTGTCGATCGAGCGACCCGAGAAGACGCACGCCCAGATCCGTTCCGTCGGCTCTATGGGTGACCACGGTCACCGTCGTTCACCGCTGGCAGGCGGCGTTTCGCCGATAGTCGATTGGCGGCCCCGTGGCGCGGTTCTAGGGGCTGAGGCGTTCATCGAGGATTTCATGCGTCCAGCCTTCACCGCCGCCGCCCTGTCCTGCGTCATCCTTGGCCTGGGTTCCGCCTCACTGGCCCAGACCCGATCCGCGCCCGGGCTCGACCTGGACGCGGCCCTCGCATCCATCGATCCGAGCGGCGCGGGTTGCGTCGCCGGCGTCGCCCTGGCCGGCGCGTCGCCGGTGATCGTGGCGCGCGGTCAGGCCGACCTGGAGCACGCCGCGCCCCTGACCCCGGCGACGATCATCGAGACCGGGTCCCTGGCCAAGCAGTTCACCGCCGCCGCCGTCGTGCTGCTGGTCCAGGACGGCAAGCTCAGCCTCGACGACGATATCCGCCGCGTCCTGCCCGAAATGCCGGACTACGGCGCGCCGATCACCATCCGGCATCTGTTGAACCACACCAGCGGCCTGCGCGAGCAGTGGAGCCTGATGGCCCTGACCGGCAACGGTCCCGGCGCCCAGGTCCACACCAACGCCATGATCCTGGACCTGGCCTCGCGCCAGAAGGGGCTCAACTTCGCGCCTGGCGCGGCGTTTCTCTACACCAACACCAACTACGCCCTGGCGGCGATGATCGTCGAACGGGTCAGCGGGACCAGCCTTCAGGCCTTCACCCGCCAGCGCCTGTTCCAGCCGCTGGGCATGAGTGACACGCAGTGGCGCGAGAACTTCCGCACCGTCGTGCCTGGCCGGGCCAGCGCCTATGCGCCGACCGATGCGGGCTTCGTCGCCAACATGCCGTTCACCAGCGTCTATGGGAACGGCGGTCTGCTGACCACGGTCGGCGACCTGCTGACCTGGAACGCCTTCCTGGACAGGCCCTCGGCCTTGCCCGGCGGCCCGGCCCTGGCAGCGGCCTTGCAGACTCCCGGTCAGCTGAGCAGCGGCGGGCTGCTGGACTATGGCCTGGGCTTGGAGATCACCCGCGACCACGGCCGCCGGCTGGTGTCGCACAGCGGTTCGACGGCCGGCTACAAGACCTGGCTGGGGCGCTATCCCGACGAGGGCATCTCAATAGCCCTGATGTGCAACAACGGCGGCATCGACCCCGTGGCGCTGGGCGAACGGATCGCCGCCCAGGCCCTGCTTGCGGCCGGCCACGCGCCTGCGCAGGCCGCCGTCTCCGCGCCCAGGGCCGTCGCGGCGGCGCAGGCCCCCAGGGACCTCACGCCCTATCAGGGTTTGTTTCGCGATCCGGTCAGCGGCGATCTGGTGAGACTGGCGGCGGTCGGCGGGCAACTGACCCTGACGCGCGGCGGCTCGCAGGTTCTGACGCCGCTTGGGCAGAACCGCTTCCAGACCGCCGACGGCGGCGTGATCGTCTTCACCCACAAGGGCGTCGATGCGGCCGCGTTCAGCCTGACGAGGGCCGGCGTCGCCCAGACCTTTGTCGCCGTGCGCCCCGCCACCGGCGACGTGACCGCCCTGGCCGACTATGTCGGGACCTATTACAGCGCCGAACTCGACACCTTGATCACCGTGGCCCGGCAAGGCGACGCCCTGGTCATGCGCCAGCGGTTCGCGGTCGAGTGGCCGCTGGCGCCCAGCTTCGCCGACGCCTTCACCACCCGCCTGCGCGGCGTCACCACCTTCGTCTTCGCCCGCGACGCCGAGGGCAAGGTCACTGGCTTCGGCGCCTGGACCGGCGGGGCGCGAAACGTTGTTTTCGTCCGGCGTTGAGGGATCTTCTGGCGACCCTGAGCGGATCTTTGCGATGCTCGCTCGCGGGACTACGATCGGACCTCCGGTTTCGGGCGGTAGTCTGATTTCCGTTTCCGACCCAAAGCGGACCTAAATCCCTCTCCTTTAGATGTTCAGGCCGGGGACATCCGTGACAGGTGTTCGGAGACATCCGTGACAGGTTGAGGATGATCACATCGGCGTTTTGAGGTCGATGGTGGAGATGGTCTTGGACCTGAAGACCAGGTCATAGCGGCCGTCGATGTTGGTGGGACGAAGGGCCATGGTCTTGCCTGTGAAGGCCTTGGGGACCCGGATGAGGCGGGCCTTGAAGCTGATGCGGCCGTCCTGAACCTTGCGCGCCAGGTCGTCGGGGCCATAGGCGAAGGGCGCGATGTCGTCGCGATAGGGCCTGGGACTTGGAGCATAGCGCTCGATGGGCGTGATCAGGCCCAGGGCCTCGTGAGGGCGCTGGGTGTTGTAGACCGTGCGCCAGTCGCGCAGGTAGCGGGCGGCCTCCTCCAGGTTGGCGAACGGCGGCCCTGACAGGGCCTCGGCCTTGAGCGTGCGATGGAAGCGCTCGTCCTTGCCCTGGGTCTGGGGATGGTAGGGTCGCGAGTGGCCCAGAGCGATGTCCTGCTCCAGAAGCCACACGCCCAGAGCGGTCCAGGACCGGCCCACGCCGTCCCCCCTCATACCCGCGCCCCAGGGCGGGCCGTTGTCGGCAGTGATGCAGCGGGGCAGGCCGTAACGCTGGAAGGCGTTGATCAGGCTGGATTTTACGGTCTGACGGTCCTGGTTGGCGCAGGCCTCCAGCACCAGGCAGAAGCGCGAATGGTCGTCCAGCACGGTCAGCGGGTGAAGCCGCCCGCCCTCCGCGCCAAGCGACACGTAGCCCTTGAAGTCCATCTGCCACAGGTCGTTGGGCGCGGGGTGCTCGAAGCGGATGAACGGCTCGTGGCCGCCGCCGAATGCGCCCAGCGTCACGCCATGGCGGCGCAGGATCTGGGTCACCGTCGAGGGCGAAGGCGCGGCCAGGCCCTGGCGTCGCAGCACAGCGGCGATCTTGCGCCCGCCCCAGGCCGGGTGCTGGGCCCGCACCGCCAGCGCCGCCGCCTCGATCGGAGCCGGCGTCGTCCGAGGCGAACCGCGTGGGCGTCGCGACCGCTCCGTCAAACCCGCCTCGCCCTGCGCCGCATAGCGCGACAGCAGCCGGTAACCCAGGCTGGCGCTTATCCCAAACCGCCGGCAAAGCTCCCGGCGATTGGCGCCTTCAGCCTGCGCCAGACGCACGAACTCCCGTTTGAAATCCATCGCAGAGACTCCCGTGAATGGCATCTCCGACCTCCCTTCGAGATCGGAAAATGTGTCACGGATGTCTCCGAACACCTGTCACGGATGTCCCCGGCCTGAACATTAGGGAGAGGGAGGGGCCCGCCGCGAAGCGGTGGGAGGGTGAGGGGTTACGAGGCTTGACGGCGTGCCGGCACTCCGTCGAACGCCGTAACCCCTCACCCCAACCCTCTCCCTATGGGAGAGGGAGCAACGAACGCTTCCCACCCCGAACCGACGTTCCGTATGTCCGCTGCCAGCACGGAGAGCCACAGGGACAAGGCCGCGCCGGCCAGCTGTTGGCGGGCTACCCCCAAGCCTCGAGGCCAAAGCAAAACGCCCGCCTCTCGCGAGACGGGCGTTCGGCAAAACTGGGTGGCGTGATCGGCCTCTTAAGCCACCTTCACCCGCGCCGCGCTTTCCGGAAGATCCGTCCCGAACGCGCGCTGGAAGAACTCGGCCACCGTGGGGCGTTCCAGTTCATCGCACTTGTTGAGGAAGGTCAGGCGGAACGACAGGGCGATGTCGTGGTCGAAGATCTCGGCGTTCTGAGCCCAGGTGATCACGGTGCGCGGGCTCATGACGGTGCTGATGTCGCCGTTCATGAACGCGTTGCGGGTCATGTCGGCGACGCGGACCATGGCCGAGATCGTGCGCTTGCCCTCGACGGTGTCGTAGGACGGGTTCTTGGCCAGCACGATGGCGGCCTCGGCGTCGTGTTCCAGATAGTTGAGCGTCGTGACGATGCTCCAGCGGTCCATCTGGCCCTGATTGATCTGCTGGGTGCCGTGATAGAGGCCCGTGGTGTCGCCCAGACCGATGGTGTTGGTCGTCGAGAACAGGCGGAAATACGGGTTGGCGCGGATGACGCGGTTCTGGTCCAGCAGGGTCAGCTTGCCGCCGGCCTCGAGCACGCGCTGGATCACGAACATCACGTCGGGGCGACCGGCGTCATATTCGTCGAACACCAGGGCGACCGGGCGCTGCAGCGCCCAGGGCAGGATGCCTTCGCGGAATTCGGTGACCTGCTTGCCTTCCTTCAGGACGATGGCGTCCTTGCCGATCAGGTCGATGCGGCTGATGTGGCTGTCGAGGTTGACGCGCACCAGCGGCCAGTTCAGCCGCGCGGCGATCTGCTCGATGTGGGTCGACTTGCCGGTGCCGTGATAGCCCTGGACCATCACCCGACGGTCATTGGCGAAGCCGGCGCAGACGGCCTTTGTGGTCTGGGCGTCGAACCGGTAGGCCGGATCGATATCCGGCACGTGGCTGTCGCGATGGCTGAAGGCCGGAACCTTCATGTCGCTGTCGACGCCGAACGCGTCGCGAAGCGTCACCCACTTGTCGGGGACCAGGGTGATCAGGGGATCGGCGGCGGAGCTGGTTTCGGCGAACTCGGGCATTCCACCCGATTAGCGCCTTGACGTAGGGTAGGGGAAGGGGGCGCCGCGATGCGACGCCCCCTGATGTTCACTTTTTAGCGGTTGGCGATGATCACCGAGGCGATCAGGCCCGTGGCGATGGCCGCCATCACGTACTGGTCGTCCACGCGCTGCCAGCGATAGCCGCGCGGCGGGGCGCGCAGGCCATGGCGATGATAGTCGGAGACGTAGTAGCGGTTGTCCCGGTAGCGCTGGTCGAGGCGCTGGCCCCGGGCCCAGTGGCGATAGTCACGGCGGTCGTTGCGATAGTCGCGGCGATCGTCCCTGCGATCATCCCGGTAGTCGGCGCGGTGGTCGCGGCGGTCGTCCCGGCGGTCGGCGCGGTCGTCGGCGCGGTGATCGCGGCGGTCATCCCGGCGATCGTCATGGCGCCCTTGCTCGTAGCGGACGTTGTCACGCTCGTCATAGCGCTGCGGCGCGGCGGTGGCGGCGGTCCCGGCCAGAAGCGACAGGGCGAGAGCGGTGATGGCGAGGCGCTTCATGGCGGTTTCCTTTTCGATGACCCCACCCTAGTGACGCCGATGTGGCCCCAGCATGAACGGCCACAGTCAGCTGTTGTTCATGTTTGACCTGGGAACCGGGGACGTTGCTGCTGGCGGCGCGGGAGCCAAGCTTGACCTTGCGCGTTGAGGCGCCATGCCCCGGTTTTCCGCCCTTGATCTGCGACGTGACCTGCCGGCCTTGCTGAGGGCGGCGCGGCGCGAACTGGGCGCGACCGCAGCCCTGCTGGTCGCCGCCCTGTCGGCCATGGCCTTTCTAACGATCGCCGATGAGGTGGCCGAGGGCGAGACCCGGGTCATCGACCTGGCCATCCTCGACGCCTTGCGCCAGCCCGGGCGGCCGCGCGACCTGATCGGCCCCGACTGGCTGCACGTGGCGGCCGTCGACATCACCTCCCTGGGCTCGCTGGCCGTGCTGACCCTGCTCATCCTGCTGGCCTTCGGCGTGCTGGCCTGCCTCAGACGCTGGGGCGAGGGGCTGCTGCTGGTGGTCGGCGCCGGGGGCGGTCTGGCGATCAGTCAGGGCCTGAAGCTGCTGTTTGGGCGTGAGCGCCCCGATGTCGACTACCGCGCCGTCGAGGCGGTCAATGCCAGCTTTCCCTCTGGCCACGCCATGCTGTCGGCCGTGGTGTTCCTGACCCTGGGCGCGCTGGCCGCCCGGTTTGCCGAACGCAAGCGGCTCAAGGCCCTGGCGCTGGGCGCGGCGGTGACCCTGTCGCTGCTGGTGGGGCTGAGCCGGATCTATCTGGGCGTCCACTGGGCCAGCGATGTGCTGGCCGGCTGGTGCGTGGGCGCGGCCTGGGCGATGGTCTGCTGGCTGGCGGCCTTCGCCTGGACCCGCTGGCGGGCGGGTCCAGGGAATCCGGCCCGATAGCTGTTTCAAATGTCGCGGAACAGGCCCTAGGCGGCCTTGGCCTTGGGGCGCCAGTTCAGTTCGATGGCGGTCCAGATCGCGCCGGCCAGATCGATCAGGCCGATGGCCATCCACGCCTTGGGCAGGTCGTCGTTGAGCACCAGAACCCCGATCGCCAGAGGGGACGCCAGGCGCAGCACCACCGAGGCCCGCATATAGGTGCGCGCGCCGGTCCATCCCGCCACGTGATAGGCCAGCGAATAGGCGATGATCATCAGGCCAAACATGCGGGCCCAAGGCTCGGCGGCGGGATCAAGCTGCGTCCGCAAGATGCCGGCGGCATGGAACGGGGCCAGGGCGAAGGCGGCGCCGCTGAGGGACAGCAGCCCGCCCCAGAACCAAATGCTCCACGGGATGCCGAACGGTGTCGGCGTCACCGGGGTGGGCGCGCTCGCCAAACTGGGGTCCACAAGGGTGGTCCCCGAATCGCGGTCCGTCATGGTGTGGCTGTCCTTCGCGCCCGTCCGGGCGGACGCGGCGGGAGAATGGCCGCAGCCGGGGAAAGCCGCAAGAGCCGGTGAGATCAGGTGGTCAGGCCGGCCTTCTTCAGCGTCTTGTAGGCCTTGATCACCCGCGCCAGCTTGTGCTCGGCGCTGCGGTCGCCGCCATTGACGTCGGGGTGGCAGCGCTTGAGCAGCTCCTTGTAGCGCACCTTGATGGCCGCGCTGTCGGCGCCGCCGTCCAGATCGAGGTCGCCCAGGGCCTGGCGCTCCAGCTTGCCCAGATGACGGTCGGCGGAGGCGCGGTCGGCCTCGGCCTTGCGCTGCTGGGCCCGGAACAGGCCGAACGGGTCGGCGATGTGGCGGGCGTCGCGGGCGGCCATGGCGGCGGCCTCGCGCGAGCGGCTGTCGGCCTTGAAGCTCCAGGTCGGGCGACCGCCGGTGACCTTCTCGGTCTCCTGCTCGGCGCGGATCTGGGCTTCGTTCATGCCGGCGAAGAAGTTCCAGTTCTTGTTATATTCGGCCGCGTGCTTCTGGCAGAACCAGTAGTGCTCGTTGGGCATGTTGCGGGCCTTGGGCGCCCTGGCCGACCCGGCCAGACGGCACTCGGGATGGTCGCAGCGCTTCTCGCCAGGCTTGAGGCCGAGAACGTCCGGCGTCGCGCTCTCACCCTCCTTTGGAGGGCGGACACGGATGTCGAAAAACTTCGGGCGATATTCAAACTCTTGAGCCATGACGCCCAGAGTAAACTGCAGCTATTTCCGTTCAAGGATTGACATGCGAGAGAGCGACATGGGCAGCGTATCAGACACCATTCGAAGCAAGCTCGAAGCGGCTTTTTCACCCTCCAGGCTGGACCTGAAGGACGAGAGTGACCGCCACCAGGGCCATGCGGGCCACACGGGTGCGGGCGAGAGCCATTTCAACCTCGTGATCGAGGCCCAGGCCTTTGCGGGCAAGGCCCGCGTGGCGCGCCAGCGCATGGTCTATCATGTGCTGGCCGAGGAAATGGCCGGGCAGGTGCACGCCCTTTCGATCGTCGCGACGGCGCCTGGCGAAAGCTGAAGCTTCTGGCGACGGCAGGGCTTGCGCGCCGGCCCCGCGACTGATTGCCTCTGCCCCCGGCGCGGTCAGGCCGGGCAGGGCTTTCAGCCCTGATTCAGCATTGGGCGCGTGACGGGACCGGTGTTTGGTCCGCCTTTCGGTGTCGCGCTCCCGAAGAGACGCCGAAAGAGGGATGGCATGAGCGCCGACGACACTGCCCGGACGATCGAAATCCAGACCGAAATCGAGACGGCCGCCGCCTTGCCGGCGCTGCTGGCGCGGGCCTATGCCCGCTATTCGAACTTCACCGTCGCCGCCGCCGTCATCGACGAGCACGGGGCCGTGCATCTGGGCGTCAATGTCGAGAATGCCGCCTATCCGTCGGGCACCTGCGCCGAGCAGACCGCGATCGGCGCGATGGTCACGGCCGGTTCGCGGCGAATCGCCAGGGTGCTGATCGCCGCTGGCTCGAATGCGGTGGTGCAGCCGTGCGGGGCCTGTCGGCAACGCATCGCCGAGTTTGCCGCCGATGACTGCGAAATCGTCTCGGTTCAGGATGGGGTCACGACGCAGCGCGCGCCGTTCTGGAGCCTGCTGCCCGACAGCTTCGGGCCGCGCGACCTGGATTAGGCTGTCAGCGCAGGGCGGTCTGGGCGGCCAGGGTTTCCAGCACGCGGCGCAGGTCGGTTTCGCGGAAGGGCTTTTGCAGGACCAGAGCGCCGCGATGGCTTTCCGACAGACCCGCCTCGCCATAGCCGCTGGCGAAGGCGAAGGGCACGCCGCGCGCCTTCAGGGCGTCGGCGACCGGGAAGATCGGACGGCCGCCCAGATTGACGTCGAGCAGGGCCGCATCGATGTCGGCTGAACCGGCCAGGCGCAGGGCCTCTTCGATCTCGGCCGCCGGGCCAACGACCGTACAGCCCAGGTCGCTGAGCATGTCCTCGACCAGCATTGAGACCAGGGCCTCGTCTTCGACCACCAGGACTTTCAGAGCGGACAGGGACTTCATATCGCAAGCTCCGAAGGGCGCAGGGGTGACCCCGCGCAAAGGGTTAAGATAACGCTATCACAGGTCAGGCCGCCGTCTCGCAACCGTTGAGCGATTCGAAGACTTTTCGCCCGCCCCGCGACCGAGGTCCTGGCCAAGTCTTGCAAAGGGCTCTCCCACCGACGCCCGAAGGGTCCACAAAACGCGGGCGGGCGAGATGCGTTCCGTCTGCCCGCTCAGAAATGCACGCCCTCGTCCAGCTTGGCGCTGATGCGCAGGGCGGTGACCTGATTCCTTTGGCGACGCAGGATCTGGAAGCGGTGCTGGTAGAAGATGAAGGTCTGGCCCGGCTCCGGGATCGTCTGGGCCTCGTGGATCACCAGGCCGGCGATGGTGACGGCCTCGTCTTCGGGCAGGTCCCAGTCCATGGCCCGGTTCAGGTCGCGAACCGTCACGTCGCCGTCGACATGCACCGAACCGTCCACCTGGGCGCGCACGCCCTCGACGCTGGTGTCGTGCTCGTCGTCGATCTCGCCGACGATCTCTTCCAGGATGTCTTCCAGAGTCACCAGGCCTTGCAGGGCGCCGTACTCGTCGACGACCAGGGCGAAGTGGCTCTTGCGCTTGAGGAAAGCGTTGAGCTGGTCCTTGAGGTTGGTGGTGTCGGGAATGAACCACGGCTCGCGCAGGATGGAGGCGATGTCGAGGGCGTCGATGCCGTCCTCCGACTCGGCCAGGGCCCGCAGCAGGTCGCGGGCGTGCAGCACGCCGATGATGTTGTCGGGATTGTCGCGATACAGCGGAATGCGGGTGTGCTGGGCGTCCAGCGCCTCGGCCACCAGCTCGCGGGGTGAGAGGTCGGCGTCGCACATGACCATCGACTTGCGGTGGACCATGATCTCCGAGACGTCCATGTCCGACAGGTCCAGCACCCCGCCCAGCATCCGCCGGTCGCCGCTTTCGACCAGACCTTCGGAGTGGTGGTACTCGACCGCGCCGCGGATCTCCTCGTGGGCGGCCAGCACGTCGACGGCCATGTCCAGGCGCACGCCGAACAGCCGCAGGGTGCGCCGCACGATCCACTGGATGGCGTAGATGATCGGGCCAAACAGCCGCACGACCAGCAGGGTGGGCCCCGACAGGAAGCGCGCCACGTCGTCGGACTTCAGGATGGCCAGGGTCTTGGGCAGCACCTCGGCGAAGACCAGGATCATCACCGTCATCACCGCCGTGGCGACGGCCACGCCCCAGGGGCCGGGGATGGCGGCGGTCAGCACCTGGGTCGTCAGGGCCGAGGCCAGGATGTTGATCAGGTTGTTGCCCAGCAGCACCGCCCCGATCATCGTCTCCTGATCGGACAGCAGCCTGTTGACCCGCTTGGCCGGCTTGTCGCCCTCGCGCTCCAGCTGGTGCATCCGGGCGCGGCTGGCGGCGGTCAGCGATGTCTCGGCGGCCGAGAACATGGCCGAGATCGCCAGCAGGCCGATGACGATGGGCGCAAGGCCGAGGATGGCGGTGAGGATCATCCGGGTGTTCTACGCCACGGCGGCCCGGCGGAAAACTTAGCCAATCGACGAAGTTTTCGCTTTTGCAATCGGCTGAAGGTGTAATAGTTAGCTCAATGGCTAAGCATGACCCCGATCTTTCGCGGCGCTTTCACGCGCTGGCGGACCCGACCCGTCGGTTGATCCTGACCCGGCTGGCCGAAGGGCCGGCCAAGGTGACCGATCTGGCCGGTCCCACCGGGCTGCGCCTGCCCACGGTGATGCGGCACCTTTCCGTGCTGGAGGCGGCCGGGCTGATCGCCACGTCCAAGGACGGACGGGTCCGCACCTGCGCTTTCGTGCCCGAGGCGATGGACCCTCTGAGGACCTGGATGGACGAGCAGCGGGTCAGTTGGGAGGGCCGGCTCGACCGCCTGGACGCCTTTGTGATGGCTGTGATGAAGGAGAATGAGACGTGACACAGAATCTTGCGGCCGACGGGATGATCGGCGCGGCGCGGGATGACCGCCAGGGCCGCTTCGCCACCCTGACCTTCGAGCGGGAGGTGGCCGCGCCGGTCTCGGTGCTCTGGAAGGCCTGGACCGACCCGGCGGCGCGGGCCGTATGGGCGCCGCCTGCGCCCTCGGTGACGGTGGAGTTCCTGGAGGCCGACACCCGGGTGGGCGGCCGCGAAATCTCGCTGTGCAAGGTTGAGGGCCAGCCCGACATCCGCTGCGAGAACGGCTGGCTGATCCTGCAATCCGAGACGCGCAGCGTCAACTCCGAGGTCATTTCATCGGAAGGCGTGACCCTGTCTGCGGCGCTGGTCACGGCCGAGGTGTCGGGCGGCGACCAGCGCAGTCGGCTGCGGGTGACGGTGCAGCTCTCCTCGCTGGCCGAGGACATGGAGGCCGGCTACCGTCAGGGGTTCAGCGCGGGGCTCGACAATCTGACCGGCGTGGCCGAGCGGACCATGCTGCTGCAGCGGGTGATCAGGGCGCCGCGATCGGTCGTCTGGGGCGCGTGGATGAACCCCGACACCCTGCCGCAATGGTGGGGGCCGGACGGCTTTTCCTGCCGCACCTCACGGATCGATCTGCGCGCGGGCGGAGAGTGGGTGTTTGACATGATCGCGCCCGACGGCACGGTCTTTCCAAACCATCATCGCTATGTCGCTGTCCAGCCGCAGACGCGGATCGGCTACGCGCTGCACTGGGGCGAGAACGGCCCCAAACACGCCGACGCCTGGGCCACGTTCGAGGATCAGGACGGGGCGACAAAGGTCACGCTGGGCATGGTGTTCAGCTCGGTCGCCGAGTTCCAGGACGCCAAGGGCTTCGGCGCCGTCGAGCTGGGGCTGCAGACCCTGGGCAAGCTGGAACAGTTCATCGTTTCACGCTGAGGGGCTAAGCGCCGGCGCCGTCCTCGACGCTGATGACGCGCACGCCGCGCAGGCGGCCGTCATTGTCGGTCCAGTGGAAGCTCTCGCCGGCGGTCATGCCGATCAGGGCGGCGCCGACCGGGGTCAGCACCGAGATGCGGCCCTTGTCGATGCTGGCGTCGCGCGGCAGGCTCAGGCGCACGCGGCGCGGCTGGCCGCTGGTCAGGTCCTGATAATCGACGGTCGAGCCGATGCCTACGAACGGGCAGGGGGCTTGTCCGGCCTCGACGATCACGGCGCGGGCCATCTCGCCGGCCAGCACGCGGCTGCCGGCGGCGCGGCCGGCGACGGCGTCAGCCAGGTTGGACAGGATCTCGTGGTCGGCCTCGGTCACATAGACGGTGGGCAGGGTTTGGGTGGTCGTCGTCATGGGTAGCTTTCTTGGGGGATTTTGAGCCTCTCCCGGCGCCTTGGGTTCAAGGCTGCATGCGGGGGCTCGATGGGACGCGCCGCAGGGCGCTAGCGTCGTCAGACGCGGATCTCTTGCAGAGGGCCCGGGATGTCTCGCCGTCAGGCCGCTTGGGCTTTCGGGGTGCGAAGACAGGTTTTTGGGCTTTTCAACATCGCCCCGCATGCTGTCAGCATCGGGGTCTAGAGGCCTGAGTTCAGGCGGCCAGCGGCGTTCAGCGCGCCTCTGGTGAGGCAGAGATGGGGAGGGGGGTGGCGGTTTCAAGAGCTGCTGGACGATTCCGCGTCGCACCCTCTACTCCGTCATTCCCGCCCTTGTGGCGGGAACCCCTCGAACCGCCGCAAGTGCAGGAGAGGCGAAGTGCGCGCGCACTTCGCTTGCGCTTCACCTGCAAGCTGAACCAGGGGTTCCCGCCACAAGGGCGGGGCGGGAATGACGGAAGGTACTAATCGACTGGACCAAGCTGTCGTAGATCACTTCAAGGCTCAGGGGCCTGGCTGGCAGAGCCGGATCAATGAGGCGTTGCTGGAGATCGTGAAGCGCTAAACCGCCCCATCCTCGACCAGAAACGCCCGCAGCGCCGCGCGGTCCACGTCCTTGGCGACGAACGCATCCCCGATCCCTCGTATGAGAACGAAGGTCAGGGTTCCGCCCTCGGCCTTCTTGTCCTGACCGCAGTGGGCGACCAAGGCGTCGGCCGAGAACGGCTCGGCGCGCACCTCGCTCATCCGGGTGGGCAGGCCGGCGGCCTTGATGGCGGCTTCGGCGCGGACAGCGTCCTGGCTAGGGCATAGACCCTGGCGGACCGAGAACCGGAAGGCCTGGGCCATGCCGACGCCGACGGCCTCGCCGTGTTTCAGCGCGTCGCCAAAGCCCATCTCGGCCTCGATGGCGTGGCCGAAGGTGTGGCCCAGGTTCAGCAGGGCGCGGCGGCCGGCTTCCTTCTCGTCCTCGGCGACGATCTCGGCCTTCATTTCCACCGAGCGCCCCACGGCGCGGACCAGGGCGGCGGTGTCGCGCTCCAGCACGGCGTGGACGTTGGTTTCCAGCCACTCGAAGAAGGCGAAGTCGCCCAGCAGGCCGTACTTGATCACCTCGGCATAGCCGCAGGCCATCTCGCGGGCGGGCAGGGTGGCCAGCACGTCGAGGTCGGCCAGCACCAGACGCGGCTGGTGGAAGGCGCCGATCAGGTTCTTGCCGCGCGGGGTGTCGATGGCGGTCTTGCCGCCCACCGAGCTGTCGACCTGGGCCAGCAGCGTCGTGGGCACCTGGATGAAGTCGATGCCGCGCTTGTAGATCGAGGCCGCGAACCCGGCCAGATCGCCGATCACGCCGCCGCCGAACGCCACGATCATGTCGCCGCGCTCCAGGCCCAGATGCAGCAGGCGGTCGGACAGGTCGGCCAGACCCTCGAAGCTCTTGGTCTCCTCGCCGGGCGGCAGGACGATCATGTCGACCGCGATACCCGCCTTCTCCAGCGAGACCGACAGCCGCTCGCCATGGTGCTCGCCGACGATCGAATCGGTGACGATGGCGGTGCGCTTGCGCTTGAGCAGCGGCGCGATGAAGTCGCCGGCCCGGTCGATCAGGCCCGTGCCGATCATCACGTCATAGGCGCGGTCGCCCAGGCCCACGGGAACGGTGCGGATCATGGCTTAAAGGACTCCTGGTCCAGACGATCGCGCAGGGCGCTGATCACGGCGTCAACCGCCACCGCATGCGGCGTATCGCCGGTCTGAACATGAACCTGCGCCTGGGCGTAGGCGGGATTGCGGATCTCGGCCAGCTCGGCCAGCACCTCGATCGGCTCGCGGTTCTTGAGCAGCGGCCGGGTGTCCTTGCGACCCACGCGGCGGGCCAGGAGCTCGATATCGGCCTTCAGCCACACCGAGATGGCGTGCTGGTTGATCAGGGCGCGGGTCTCTTCGTTGACGAAGGCGCCGCCGCCGGTGGCCAGCACGTGCGGCGGCTCTTCCAGCAGGCGGGCGATCACCCGGCGCTCGCCGTCGCGAAAGGCGGCCTCGCCCAGCTCGGCGAAGATTTCGGGGATCGAGCGGCCGGCGGCGTCCTCGACCTCGTTGTCGGCGTCGCGGAACGGCATATCCAGCGCCTGGGCCAGGCGGCGGCCGACGCTGGACTTGCCAACGCCCATCAAGCCGACCAGCACGATCGTGCGGTGGCGAAGGGGCTCAAGCGAGGCGGCGTGATCGTCGGTCATGATGCGGTCGCGGGTTTACACGAGGCTCGGCCCAAGCGCCAAGTTTCGCTTAAGCCAAGTTTCGCTGAAGATGGCGTTGCGCCATAACTGGAGCATGATGTCTCGCATGCGTTCGTTCCCTCGCCGGGCAGTCGCCCCGATCCTCGCCACCCTGCTGGCCGGCGCCGCTCTTCCGGCCCTCGCCCAGGTTCAGGTGCAGTCCCTGGCGCCGCCGGACCTGTTCTCGACCGCCGCCGCCCAGACCGACCTTGGTCCCGACCTCTGGACGGGCACGGCCCCCGACATCGCGCGCGATGTGTTGCCAAGGCTGGCCGCAAGGCCGCTGTCGCCGGCCTTTGCCGACCTCGCGCGGCGGGTGCTGGCGACCGGCGCCAACGGACCTGCGGGCGTGGGCAATGATCCTGATCTAGGCGCGGCGCGGGCCATGGCCCTGATCGCCCTGGGCGAAGCCGCCGGCGCCGACGCTGTGCTTGATCGCGCCCCGGGCGTGGCCAACAGCGCTGCGCTGTCCCTGGCGGCGGCGGAGGCTGCCCTGATCCGCAGCGATGACGACAAGGCCTGCCGGATCGGCGAGGCCCTGACCGCCGATCGTGGCGCTGGCTACTGGCTGCGGCTGCGGACCTTTTGCCAGGCGCGGGCCGGCCAGGACGATGCCGCCCAGCTGACCTTTTCCCTGGCCCAGCAACAGACCAAGGATGCTGACTATGCGCGCCTGATGGGCGCCCTGCTGAGCGGTACGGCGCCAGGCGGGGCCAACCTGCGCAACGGGATCAACTACGCCCTGTCGCGCAAGCTGGGGCTGGATATCGCAGCGGCCCTCGCCACGGCGTCGCCCGCCGTCAAGCCGGCGATCACCCCGCCGGGTCCGCCGCCGCCGCCCCTGGCGGGGCTGGACCTGACGGCGCAGGAGACCTCCGACCTGGCCTTCCTGCGCCAGGCCAGGGGGCTGCCGGCCTTTATCGAATCCGCCAGGAGCTCGGCCCCGTCGATCGCCATACTGGCTAAGGCCCAGGCGCCGCTGCGCGATCCGGTGCTGTTCGCCCGCGCAGCCCTGGTCGCCGGCGACTTGCCGACCGCCCAGCTGATCCGCTCGCGCCTGACCCAGGACCAGATCCCCGGCGCGACGATCACCGACCTGGCCCTGCTGGACGCCATGATCTCGGCCGCTTCGGGCAGGCCCGACAGCCAGACCCTGGACCGGCTGGTCGAGCGCGGCGCCCAGAACGGCGCCAAGTCGCCGGCCCAGCCTGCGGCCCTGCTGCTGGCGTCGCTGGGCGGGGCGATGAGTCCTGAGGCGCGTGGCCAGTTCGCCAACTTCGACGTGGGCCGGGCGGCCGGCTCGACCGCCAGGCTGGTGCTGATCGACGACGCCGCAGCAGCCGGGCTCAAGGGCGAGACCGCGCTGCTGGCCCTGTCGATCGCCACCGAGGCCGGCGCGGCGGGCCCCGCGCCCGCCGACCGCGCCCGGATCGCGCGCGGCCTGGCCCGCGTCGGCCTGGTGGCGGACGCTCGCGCCGTGGTGGTCGAGGGGCTTCTGGCCCTGCAGCTGACCAAATGAGCGCCGCCGGCTGGGTCGACGCCTTCCTCGAGATGATGGCCGTCGAGCGGGCCGCCGCGCGCAACACCCTGACGGCCTATGGCAAGGATCTGGAGGACGCGCGGGGCTACCTGTCCCGCGTCGGCGGCGATCTCGACGTCGCCTCGGCCGAGACCATTGAGGCCTATTTCCAGGACCTGGGCATGAGGGGCCTGTCGCCCGCCACTGCCGCCCGCCGGCGCTCGGCCGTGCGGCAGTTCTATCGCTTCGTGCTGGAAGAGGGCTGGCGGTCCGACGATCCCTCGCGCCGCGTCGTCGCGCCCAAGGCCGGCCGTCCCCTGCCCAAGGTGCTGTCACGCGGCGAGGTCGACGCCCTGATCGCGGCGGCGGCCGGCAAGGACGGCGGCCAGGGTCTGCGTCTGGCCTGCATGATCGAGCTGCTCTACGCCTCGGGCCTGCGCATCTCCGAACTGCTGTCCCTGCCGCTCAATGCCCTGGCCCGCGATCCGGCCTTCCTGACCGTCAAGGGCAAGGGCGGCAAGGAAAGGCTGGCCCCGCTGAACCCTCCCGCACGAACAGCGGTGAAGGCCTATTTGGAGGCAAGGCCGCAATTTCTGCCAAAGGGCATGAAAGACAGTGCGTGGCTGTTCCCCTCGCGGGGCGCCTCGGGCCGGCTGACCGCCAGGCGGGTCTCGCAACTGCTGGAAGACGCCGCCATCGCCGCCGGCATCGACCGCCAGAAGGTCAGCCCCCACGTTCTGCGCCACGCCTTCGCCACGCATCTGCTGGAGGGCGGGGCCGACCTGCGGGTGATCCAGACCCTGCTGGGCCATGCCGATATCGGCACCACTCAGATCTATACCCACGTTGCGGGCGACCACCTGGCCCAGGTGGTCAAATCCAAGCATCCGCTGGGCCGCAAGGGCTAGCGCCGCCTTGCGCCGGGCCGCCGGCCTCTTTAGGAAGCCCCTATCCACTGTAAGGACTTCCCCATGTCGGACGAAACCCGCGACAGCAACGGCACGATCCTGGCCGAGGGCGACAACGTCACCCTGATCAAGGACCTCAAGGTCAAGGGCTCGGGCGGCGTCACCCTGAAGCGCGGCACGCTGGTCAAGAACATCCGCCTGACCGGTGACACCGACGAGATCGAGGCCAATGTCGAAAAGGTGCGCGGCCTGGTCCTGCGCGTGGAGTTCGTCAAGAAGGCCTAACTTAACCTTGGCTTGCTAGGTCTGGCCTCCAGACAGGCGGAGAACCGCCGCAGGAGGCTGGAAGGCCGATGGTGACGGTGAAGACGCAGGCGGGCGCTTTGGCGCTGATCGCCTATGGCAAGACCGCGAAGAACCAGGCGGCGACGGCGACGGCGGTCGCATCACCGGCCCCCAGCTCGCCCGAGGCCAGGAAGGCGGCCGAGGCCGCCCAGGCGCTCGACAGGCTCAAGAGGGAGCAGCGGCTCGGCAAGAAGACCGCCATCGGCGACGCCAAGGGCCGGGCCAGGGCCAGGCTCCAGCAGGTGGTCGAGCGGCTGCAAATGCTGAAGAAGATCTACGCCAACGACCCCAAGGCCATGGCCAAGGCGTTGGCCGCGGCGGCCAAGGAGCTGAAGGCGGCCGTCAAGGACTACGGCAAGGCCGCCAAGGAATCCGGCGAACTCTACAGCCAGGGCTTCGCCATCCTGCCCGACGCCGCGACCGATCCCGAAGGCGCTGCGAACGCCCGCAAGACGATCGAGGACGAGGCCAAGATGGACGTCCAGGGCGATCAGGCGTTCATCAAGATGACCCGCGAGGTCAGCCGGGCCCTGAAGGACGAGCTGCAGACTGCCAAGACCAAGGGCATCCTGACCCAGCCGGGCAAGTTCGAGCGCTCCGAAGAGGTCAAGGCGGCCGAGGACGACCTTAAGGGCCTCGACAAGATGACCGAGGATCTGGATCAGCAGGTTCGCCAGGACATGCCGCCCGGCAGCCTTCTCACCCTGGCGGCCTAGCGAGTTCGGCGGCGACTCCAGGCCGCAATGCTGGTGGCTCGCGATGACTTGAGGCCGCTCAGCGGCGCGGTGCGACCGTCTGGGCTTCCGCAGGGCCGTCCCAGGCCCCATCTTACGCGCGCCGGCGTCGAAGCGCGCCGTCCACTCGGACAAGGAGCTGCACCATGAAGACCCGGAAACTCGGCGACGGTCTGGAGGTCTCGGCCATCGGCCTGGGCTGTATGGGAATGAGCTGGGCTTACGGGCCGGCGCCGGAAAAGGCCGAAACCTTCAAGGTGCTGGCGCGCGCGGTCGAACTGGGCGTCACCTTCTTCGACACCGCCGAGGTCTATGGTCCTTTCGTCAATGAAGAACTGGTCGGCGAGGGGCTGAAGCCCTTCCGCGACAAGGTCGTGATCGCCACCAAGTTCGGCTTCAAGATCGCCGCGCCGGATGAGAACGGCGTGCGCCGCATGGTCGGCGTCGACAGCCGCCCCGAGCACATCCGAGAGGTCGCTGAGGCTTCGCTCAAGCGCCTGGGCGTCGAGGTCATCGACCTGCTGTACCAGCACCGCGTCGACCCCAATGTGCCTATCGAAGATGTCGCCGGCACGGTCAGGGACCTGATCGCCGAGGGCAAGGTCAAGCACTTTGGCCTCTCTGAAGCCGGCGCGGCGACCATCCGCAAGGCCCACGCCGTGCAGCCCGTTGCGGCCCTGCAGAGCGAATATTCGCTGTGGACGCGCGGCGTCGAGGCCGAGATCCTGCCGACGATCCGCGAGTTGGGCATCGGCCTGGTGCCCTACAGCCCGTTGGGTCGCGGCTTCCTGACCGGGACCCTGACCACCAACGCAGGCCTGGCTAAGGACGACTTCCGCCGTGGCCTGCCGCGCTTTCAGGGCGAGGCCCTGGCCAGGAACCTGTCGCTGGTCGAGGCCCTGACCCTGATCGCCGGCGAAAAGGGGATCACCCCCGCCCAGCTGGCCCTGGCCTGGCTGCTGCATCAGGGGGCCGACATCGCCCCGATCCCCGGCACCACCAAGATCGCCCGTGTCGAAGAAAATGTCGGCGCGGTCGACGTGGCCCTGACGCCCGAGGACCTGTCGCGCATCGCCGCCGCCGTGCCCGAAGCGGCCATCGAGGGCGAGCGCTACAGCGAGGCGGGCCTGGCGATGGTGGGGCGCTAGGCGTGCGGGAAGCCATCGACACAGGCGGTGGCTTTTCCTAACTAGGCTTTGACGTTCCCGGCTCGAACCTTTCGCTTGAGACGTCTTCCAGCAAGTCCGGTCGCGAGCGGGTTCCTTCGATGAGCAAGATGAATTTCGCGATCTATTTCGCGAGCGATGGCTACTCGACCGACAGCAAGATCATGGGGCGGCAAAGCGCCGGCAAGGCGCTGATCAAGGGCGTGGCGCGGCGTTGGCAGGCTGACGCGGTCCATGGCTTCGGCGCGCGGACATCGGGTCCCACCATGCTGCAGCAGCTTCGCGGCGACGGCTTCACGGGCGCCTTGCAGTGGACGTCTCCCCCCGGAGATCGAGCTCTGCACGATCTCGGCGCCGTCTATGTCCCAACGCCGCCGACAGCGCCGTTCGCCCACGCGCGCAATACGCAAGGTCCAGCGGCCTACAGCTTGATTGGCGTGACGCATACCCTGTCCTCTGCGGGCGCCATGGACCAGATCGCGCAACTGGTTCTGCCGCCGTTTCAGCCCTGGGATGCGCTGATCTGTACGTCGACCGCAGCCCACCGCGTTGTCTCAAAACTGCAGGATGAGCTCAGGGCCTGGTTCTCGGAGCATACCGGGGCCACACGGTTCAATCCGGTGGCGCTGCCCGTCATTCCGCTGGGTGTGAACGTTGCGGATTTCGCACGGGACGATACGCAGCGCGCCGCCGGTCGTACCGCGCTTGGCCTTTCTCCAGACGAGGTGATGTTCCTTTTCGCCGGGCGGATGACCTTCCACGCCAAGGCCAATCCCGTCGTCTTCTATCAGGCGCTGGAAGACAGCTGCCGACGGACCGACAAGAGGCTGGTTTGCGTTGAGGCCGGCATCTATCCCACGCCGGGTGTGGCCAAGGCCTTCGAGGAAGCGCGGCGTTTTCTGGCGCCGAGCGTCAGGTTTCTGCAGATCGATGGCCAGGACAGCGATCTCTATGACAAGGCCTGGAAAGCGGCGGACGTCTTCGTATCCCTGGCCGACAATATCCAGGAGACGTTCGGCCTGACGCCGATCGAGGCGATGGCCGCCGGCCTTCCGGTGCTGGTCAGCGACTGGGATGGCTACAAGGACACCATACGCGACGGGGTCGACGGCTATCGTGTTCCGGTGACCCTGCCCGCCGCGGGGGCCGGGGCGGACCTGGCCCTGAACTATGCCCTGGATCGCGACACCTATGACTTCCATATCGGCAGGGTCAGCATGGCGACGGTCGTGGATCTGGCGGTGCTGACCGACCGGTTGATGGCCTTGGCCGAGAGCCCCGACCTGAGGGAAAGGCTGGGCGCAGCCGGGCAGGCGCGGGCTCGGGAGTGCTATGACTGGCCGGTCATCCTGGGGCGCTATGTCGAGATGATCGACGGCCTGGGCGAGCTTCGCAGGGGAGCAGGCTCGCCGCCGCCCGCCCTGTGGCCGAGCCGGCCCGATCCGTTTGACCTGTTCGCTCACTATCCGACCGGCAGCCTGGACGAGACCTTGACCGTTGAGGTGCATCTTGAGCGGGCCGAGGCGATCGAGACTTTCCTGGAACTTCGCGTGGCGCGCTATGTCGTCGATCCCGTGACCCTGCCGCGAGACACCATCGTCGCGCTGCTCCGGCAGGCGGCCGAGCAGACCAGCACGGTCGGCGTGCTCGTCAGGGGCGCCCAGGGCGTTGATCCGATCAAAGTGCGTGCCTTGATGTGGCTTTACAAGCTGGGCCTGGTGAAGCTCGGGTCCTGAGCGAGACGTCAGGAAATCGTCGTCGTCCGCACATCCACCGCCCCATCGCAGGCCCCGCAACGCACCACGGGAACCAGGCGTGCGCCACAGGCGTGGGTCAGGATTTCCGGCGGGCCGGCCTCGCCCGACAGCCAGCGGTCGCCCCAGGCCATCAGGGCGGCGATCAGCGGGAAGAAGTCGCGGCCCTCACGGGTCAGCCTGTAGTCCCAGCGTTCGGGACGGGTCTGATAGAGGCGCTTTTCCAGCATGCCGCGCTCGACCAGGCGTGAGAGGCGGTCGGTGAGGATATTGCTGGCCACCTTCAGTTCGGCCTGCAGGTCCTTGAACCGGGTCAGGCCATAGAAACTGGCGGCGACCAGATGGGCGGTCCAGCGGTCGCCCAGCACCTCGATCGAGCGCTCCAGCATCGGGTGCAGCGGCGTGCCGCCGGCGCCGTCCGCGCCCTGGGTGTCGCTGACCCGGCGCGAATGGCGGGCGCGGGGGGCGGGTTCCAGACCGGCGCCGGGACCGGGCGTCAGGGTGATGTCGCGCACCTTCACCGGCGCGGCGCAGGCCTGGCAGACCAGGACCGGGCGCAGAGGTTGTCCACAGGGGCTGTGGATAATTTGGTGCGAAGGACAGTCCGGGTCCAGTCGCCAGCGCATCTCCCAGCCCAGCAGCATCAGGGCCGAATCGTAGAGGTCCTTGCCCATGGTGGTCAGGCAGTACTCGTGGCGAACGGGTCGAAGCTGGTAGGGGCGCTTTTCCAGCACCCCGGCCGCCTCCAGCCGTCCCAGGCGGTCGACCAGCAGCGAGCGGGCCATGCCGGTCATGGCGATGAAGCCGTCGAAGCGCTTGACGCCCATGAAGGCCGCATAGAGCAGCAGCAGGGTCCAGCGGTCGCCGATCAGGTTCAGTGCACGGGCGGCCGAGCTCTTGCGGACGAGCGTCGGGAGCCGGGTGGCGGCTGGTGCGGTTGAGACCATGGCGCTTGGTGCGGCGCCGCGCGGCGGGCTGTCAACGCTGGGCATGGACTCCTCCGAAGTCACTTGTATAGTCGGACTGACTGGTGAGCAGCATGGGAGGCGGCCTTGGTCTATGTGCTGGGCGGATGGCAGAGTGACTTCGCGGCCAATTGGAGCCGCCAGGGCCGCGACATGGCGGACGCCTTTGGCGAGGCCGTGGGCGAAGGCCTGGCCGCGACGCAGCTGGACCCCGAAGAGATCCAGACCGGCCATGTCGGCAATTTCGCCGGCGAGCTGTTTGCGGGTCAGGGTCTGCTGGGCGGCATGTTCGGCCAGGTGCATCCGGCCTTTGACGGCCTGCCGACCGCTCGCCACGAGGCCGCCTGCGCCTCGGGCAGTGTCGCCATCCTGGCGGCCACCGCCGAGATCGAGGCTGGTCGCTATGATCTGGCCTGCGTGGTCGGCATCGAGCAGATGCGCAATGTCCCCGGCCAGAAGGCCGCCGAGAACCTGGGCAGCGCCGCCTGGGCGGGGCACGAATATCAGGACGCCAGGTTCCTGTGGCCGGCGGCTTTCTCAGATCTCGCCGAGGAATACGACCGCCGCTACGGCCTGAAGTATGAGCACCTGATGGCGATCTCGGAGATCAATTTCGCCAACGGGCGGCGCAATCCCAACGCCCAGACCCGCGACTGGCGGTTCGGGCCCGAGGCCTTTACCGAGAACGACGAGACCAATCCCGTGGTCGAGGGCCGCACCCGCAAGCAGGACTGCGGCCAGGTCACCGATGGTACGGCGGTGGTGTTCCTGGCCTCGGCCGAACGCGCCAGGGCCTATGCCGACAAGCGCGGGATCGCGCTGGAGAGCCTCCCGCAGATCAAGGGCTGGGGCCATCGCTCGGCCCCGATCAGCTATGCCCGCAAGATCGAGAACAGCCGCAACGAGCCCTATGTCTTTCCGCAGGTTCGGCGCGCCATCCTCGACGCCCGCGCCCGCGCCGGGATCGCACCGGACGTCTCCGGGATCGACGCCGTCGAGACCCATGACTGCTTCACCGCCACCGAATACATGGCCATCGACCATCTGGGCCTGACCGCGCCTGGCGAGAGCTGGAAGGCCATCGAGGCCGGCGACATCGCCATGGGCGGCAGGCTGCCGATCAATCCGTCCGGCGGCTTGATCGGGGCGGGCCACCCTGTCGGCGCCACCGGCGTGCGCATGACCCTTGACGCCTTCAAGCAGGTAACCGGCGCGGCCGGCGACTCCCAGGTCGAGGGCGCCAGGACGGTGCAGACTCTGAACATCGGCGGATCCACCACGACGACCGTGAGTTTCGTGGTGGGGACCTAGCCGAACGGAAGGTCCTCCCCCATTGGGGGAGGTGTCGGCGAAGCCGACGGAGGGGGCAAGCTGGAGGTCGGCCGCGTTGGCCCCCTCAGTCGCTCCGCGACAGCTCCCCCGAAGGGGGAGCATCTAGTTTATCAGGACACCCATGACCCCCATCCTCCAGCTTCTCGCCATCAACGCCGCCGTCTCGGCCGCCGCCTTTTTCGGGCTGTGGCTGATCGGTCTGAAGCTGAAGGATGTCAGCTTCATCGACAGCTGGTGGGGCCTTGGCATGGGCCTGATCGCCCTGACCTCGTGGCTGCAGATGGGACCCACGCCGCACGGCAACCTGCTGCTGATCCTGTGCGGGATCTGGGCGCTGCGGCTGGGCGGCTACCTGCTGTGGCGCTGGCGCAAGAACGGACCGGACCGCCGCTATGTGACGATGATGGCCCTGGCGCAGAGCGAGCGGCAATGGAGCTTCGCCAAGGCGTCCCTGCTGCTGGTCTTCGCCCTGCAATACGGCCTGCAGTTCGTGATCGCCCTGCCGGTGCAGCTTGGCCACGGCTCGGCCGCGCCGCTGGGCGCTCTGGCCTTTGTCGGCGCCGCCATTGCGGTGGTCGGGATCGCCTTCGAGACCATCGGCGACGCCCAGCTGACCGCCTTCAAGGCCAAGCCGGAGAACGCCGGCAAGGTCATGGACAAGGGCCTGTGGCGCTATACCCGCCACCCCAACTATTTCGGCGACGCCTGCGTCTGGTGGGGTCTCTATCTGATCGCCGCCGGGACGGGCCTGGGCGCCTGGACCCTGCCGGCCCCGGTGCTGATGACCTTCCTGCTGACCAAGTGGAGCGGCGTGCCGACCGTCGAGGGGCGCATGCGTCGCAAGCGCCCGGACTATGAGGCCTATGTGCAGCGGACCTCGGGCTTCGTGCCGTGGTTTCCGAAGAAGGTTGAAACCGCAAAATAGCTTTGTCATCCCGGCCGCAGCGAAGCGGCGCGCCGGGACCCAGGGGCAAATGCAGTGCAGTGGCCCTGGGTCCCGGATAGCCTCTGCGAGGCTTCCGGGATGACAGGATTTTTTAGGCGCGCAACATCGCCCGACCCGCCCAGACGCTATGCGTCCCGCTGCTCAGCTTGTGCGGCAGAGCAATCCGGCAGACGACCTCGAAGCGCTTGGCGTCGACCAGTACGCACTCCGAGGTTCCCCGGTTCTCGTCGATGATGAAGCTGACCAGATAGCCGTCATCCTCGTCCACCGCGCCAATGCGCGGCGCGAACGGCGCTTCGCTGGCGTAGCGGCCCTCGGGCAGCTGGATCGACCAGCTTTCGCCGGTTTCCAGGTCGTGCTTGACGAAGCCGTTGAACAGGAACCAGCCCGGCTTGGCGGTGGTCGAATAGGCATAGCGATAGGGCTTGCCGGCATATTGCTGGTTGAACATCCCGAACTCGAGAATGCGCTCGTCCAGATGGCCCTCGGTGGTCTCGCCGGTCTTCAGGTTGAAGCGCCAGCGGTGCAGCTTGGGCCGGAAGCTGTGCTCGTCCAGATAGGCCATCAGGTGGCCGTGGCCGTCGGGCGCGTCTTCCAGCGGGCGCGGGGTGGGGTTTTCCTGGAAGTAGCCGTCCAGCACGATCTCGTCGCCGTCTTCATAGGCGTTCAGCCAATGCAGCACATAGGTCGGCGCGGCCTCGAACCACTGCACCGGCCCGCCATGGCGCGGCACGATCCCGAACCGCGAGGGCACGCCCTTGTGCAGGCGCACGGCGTGGATGTCGCGCTCCAGCAGATTCTGGTCCCAGAACACCGGCAGGTCGTTGAGGATCGAATAGTTCTTGGTGAAGGCCATGTCGTGCGGCAGACGCGGACCCGGCAGGTCGATGGCCTGATAGGTGGTGCGCTTGCCCGAGGCGTCGACCACGCCGTAGTGCATGTAGGGCGCGTGCTTGGAATAGTTGAAGAACAACAGCTCGCCGGTGGCCTCGTCGACCTTGGGGTGGGCCGAGACGCCGTCCAGCGGCGCCCAGGCGGCGACGCCCAGGTTTTCAAGCGTCAGCGGATCCAGCCGATAGGCCTCGCCGCACTGGTAGAAGGTGGCGATGGCCTCGCCGCCATGGACGACGATGTCGGTGCTGGCGGTGTCCTTCAGACCGCCATGCGCGCCAAAGCCCGGGCGCTTGGAGGTGCCCGGTCCGTCGGCGAGGCCGCCCCACAGGCTTTCACCGACCTCCTGCTCGGCCTCGAAGCCGCGCGTGCGGATGAAGCGGTTGCGGTAGGTCGCCTGGCCGTCCTTGAACTCGATCTGGTGGACCATGCCGTCGCCGTCGAACGGGTGATAGCGGCCCAGCGGCGCGTGCACGGGGTTTTCGGTGTTGCGCAGATAGACGCCGTCGATGTCGGTCGGGATCGCGCCCTCCAGCACTTCCAGGTCCCAGGCATTGACCTCCTCGTGCTGCGGCGTCCAGGCCCCGGTCATGTAGGGGTGGTTGGTGTGACCCAGCGAGGTGACAACGGGCGGCAGGCGTTCGATCTTCATGGCAGACCCCATCAGAGATAGGTCAGCTTACCGCCAGTCAGTCTTGTTGTGCAAGTCAGTGTGGATCAGCGCGCCGCGCTGACCCGCCAGATCACATTGCCCACATCGTCGGCCAGCAGCAGCGCGCCGGTCTTGTCGATATTGACCCCCACCGGGCGGCCCTGGGCTTCACCCTTGGCATTGAGGAAGCCGGTCAGGAAGTCCTCGGGCGGGCCGGCGGGCTTGCCGTTCTGGAATGGGATGAACACCACCTTGTAGCCGGACTGGGGCTTGCGGTTCCACGAGCCGTGCTGGCCGATGAACACGCCGCCGCGATAGCGCTCGGGGAAGGTCGCGCCCTCATAGAAGGTCAGGCCCAGCGAGGCGGTGTGCGCGCCCAGGGCGTAGTCGGGCTTGATCGCCTTGGCGACGAGGTCAGGCCGGGGCGGCTTGACGCGGGTGTCGACCGTCTGGCCGTAATAGCTGTAGGGCCAGCCATAGAAGCCGCCGTCCTGCACCGAGGTCATGTAGTCGGGAACAAGGTCGTTGCCGATCTCGTCGCGCTCGTTGACGGCGGTCCAGAGCTGGCCGGTGACCGGGTTCCAGCCGACGCCGACAGGATTACGAATGCCCGAGGCATAGACCCGGCTGGCGCCGGTGGCGATATCGACCTCAAGAATACCCGCGCGGCGCTCCTCGGCCGCCATGCCGTTCTCGCCGACATTGCTGTTGGAGCCGACGCCCGCATAGAGCTTGGTTCCGTCCGGGCTGGCGATCAGGCTCTTGGTCCAGTGGTGGTTGATCGGGCCAGCGGGCAGGTCGGCGATCTTGCGCGCTGGAGCAGCGATGCTGGTCGCGCCCGCCACATAGGGGAAGGCGACCACGGCGTCGGTATTGGCCACATAGAGCGTCTCGCCGACCAGGGCCATGCCGAACGGCGAGTTCAGGCCGGTCAGGAACGGTGTCTTGACCTCGGCCACGCCGTCGCCGTCGGCGTCGCGCAGCAGGGTGATGCGATTGGCGCTGGGCACGGTGGCCCCGGCCTTGCCCATGATCTGGTTTTCCGCCCAGACACGGATATCAAAGCCCTTCTTCTTGGCCTTGGGCGGACGATTGCTCTCGGCGACCAGCACGTCGCCGTTGGGCAGCACCAGCATCCAGCGCGGATGATCCAGGCCAGAGGCGAAGGCCTGCACCCGGAAACCCTGGGCGGCGATCGGTGTCGCGCCATTGGCCCAGCGGTTGACGGGCGAGACCTTCACCGTCGGCAGCAGCGTCTTGGTCGGCGCGGGCAGGGCGGGGTCGGGACCATAGCCGGCTGCGGCGTTCTGGGACTCGCTCTGGCTACAGGCGGCCAGCGCCGTCAGGGCGATGACCGTAAGCGCTGCGGGGTGACGAAGACGCGACATGGAATTCTCCCTGAGACCTGATGGTAACGCCTCAAAGCGTTCCGCGTTCTTTGGCGGACGGGTCCTGCCCAGAGGCTAGACTATTGTTGCGACACGTCGAGCTTCCCCAGGGTCAGTCGGCCCTCAGCACAGGGGCGGGACGTCGCGACAGCGCCTGGGCCGCAGCCAGCAGGCCGCCGACCGCCGACAGACCCGCCGCTCCGGCCAGCAGGGCCATCACCCCGGCCCAGTCGATGCTCCATTGCGCCTTGAACACCAGCACGACCACCGGCCAGGCGGCGGCCAGGCCCAGCAGCACGCCCGCCGCGCCGGCGATCAGGCCGACCGCGCCATATTCGACGACATAGGCCGACAGGATCTGGCTGCGCGTGCCGCCCAGCACTTTCAGCGTCGCCGCCTCGCGCGCCCGGGCTCGCGCCCCGGCCGCGATGGCTCCGGCCAGGACCAGCAGCCCCGCCAGCCCCGCGACGGCCGCCGCGCCGCGAATGGCCAGGGCCAGACGATCGAACAGGCCGGCGGCGGCTTCCAGCTGCTCGCGCACGCTGATGACATTGACGGCCGGGAAGCTCTTGCCCAGGGCGCGGGTCAGTCGGGCTTCGGCGGGGCGGTCCATCTTGGCGATGGCGATATTGCGCAGCACCGCGCCTTCCAGACTTTTCGGGTCCAGGATGATCGAGAAGTTCGGGCCAAAGCCGCCGAACTCGACCTTGCGCAGCACCGCGACCTTGGCCTCGAGATCACGGCCCAGAACCGACAGGGTGATGGTGTCGCCGGCCTTCAGGCCCGCGCCCTGCGCCAGTTCGACCTCCATGGCCACCTGCGGCGGGCCCGTATAGCCGGCCGGCCACCAGCGGCCTTCGACGATGCCGGCGTCCTTCGGCTCGGCGTCGAGAACCGACAGGTTCACGTCGCTGTCGAAGGCCCAGCGCTCGGACGCCTTGATGGCCTGCAGGTCGATGGGCTTGCCCTTGAGCGCGATGATGCGGCCGGTGGCGAAGGGGATGCGCAGATAGCTCTGGTCGTCGAGACGACCGGCGGCGCGAAAGACCTCGGCGTCAAAGGCGGCGACCTCGTCGCCGGGGATCTCGGTGAAGACCATGGCCGGGGCGCTTTTGGGGGCGACCTCGCGGACCTGAGCCAGCAGGGCCGACTGGATCAGCACCACGCAGGCCAGCAGGGCGACGCCCAGGCCGATGGCCGGGGTCGCGGTGCGGGCGGCCGAGCGGGGGCCGGCCAGGTTGGCCAAGCCGATACGGATCGGGCCGCGCGCCAGACCCCGGACCTTGCCGGCCAGCCAGGCGGCCAGCAGGCCCAGCGCCCAGAGGGCGACGAAGGCCACGGCGACGCCGGCGATCATGATCCCGGCGGCGATGGGGGTGGGGGCGGTGGCGACGGCCAGGGCGGCGAGGCCCAGGCCGCTCACGGCTGCGCCGATCGTCTCCAGTCCGAACGGCGCGCGCACGCCCAGGGCGCGGCGAAACAGGGCCGAGGGCGGGGTGGCGCGGGCGCGGGCCAGCGGGATTAGCGAAAAGGCCGCCGCCGCCAGCAGGCCAAAGGCGCCGGCCTTGACCAGGGGCAGGGGATAGACCGCGAAAAGGGCCGGGATCGGCAGGGCGCTGCCGGCGATCTGGCCCAGGATCAGCGGCACGATGGCGCCGATCACCAGACCGATTAGCACGCCCAGGGCGGCCAGCAGTCCGATCTGGATCAGATAGGTGTTTCGGATCAGGGCCCCATCCGCGCCCAGCGCCTTGAGCACGGCGATGGAGGGCTCGCGCGTCGCCAGATAGGCCGAGACCGCCCCCGCCACGCCCAGGCCGCCGGCGACCAGCGAGGCCAGGCCGATGAAGCCGAGGAAGTATTCCAGCTGGTCGATCAACTTGCGCGCCCCGGGCGCGGCGTTGGAGCGGTCGCGCACGCCAAGGCCGGACTCGCCGAAGGTCTTTTCCAGCTGCTTGCCGGCGACGACCGGATCGACGCCGTCGCGCACCGCGATGCGGGCGGCCTGGTCAGACGGCAGGCCCGGCGCCAGCAGGCCCGTCGGGTCCAGCAGGTCGCGACGCACCACCACGCGCGGGCCGAGCACGAAGCCGCGCGCCACGCTGTCGGGTTGGCGGATCATCACGGCGCGAACCACCAGGGTCAGGGGACCGGCCTCGAATGTGTCGCCGATCTTCAGGCCCAGACGATCCAGCAGGGCCGGTTCGACCGCCGCGCCCGGCAGGCCGTCGCGCGTGGCAAGAGCCTGCGCCAGGCTAGCCGCGCTCTCCAGCTCGACCTTGCCGGCCAGGGGATAGGCGGCGTCGGCGCCGCGCAGGTCGACCAGCCGGCGTTCCCCTGATGGCGCTTGGGCCATCACCCGCACGCGGGCGGTGTAGGACACCGTGCCCAGCCGCGCGAAGGCCGCGCGCTCCTGTGGGGTGAAGTCGCGGTTCTCGACCGAGGTCGAGATATCGCCGCCCAGGATTTCCCGCGCCTGCGAGGCCAGGCCCTGGCGGAAGGCCTCGGCCGTGGATCCGGCCGCCGCGATGGCGGCGACGCCCAGGGCCAGACAGGCCAGGAAGATGCCAAAGCCCCGGACGCCGGAGCGCAGCTCGCGGGCGGCGAGGCGGAAGGAAAGAGCGCTCACGCAGCGGCCTCAACAACCTTGCCGTCGGCCATGCGGACGATGCGGTCGGCGCGCTGGGCCAGCACCGGGTCATGGGTGACCATCACCAGGGCAGCGCCACACTCGGCCAGGAGGTCGAACATCAGGTCGACCACCGAGCCGGCGTTGCGGCTGTCGAGATTGCCGGTGGGCTCGTCGGCGAACAGCAGGATCGGCCGCGCCGCCAGGGCCCGGGCCAGGGCCACGCGCTGCTGCTCGCCGCCCGACAGCTGGTGCGGATAGTGGGTCAGGCGCGAGGACAGCCCCACCTTAGCCAGCCAGTCGCGGGCGGTGGGCAGGGCGTCGGGCGCGCGGGCGATCTCCAGTGGCGCGGCGACGTTCTCTTCGGCGGTCATGTTGGGCAGCAGGTGGAAGCTCTGGAACACCAGGGCCGCGCGGCCCCGGCGCAGGCGGGCGCGGCCGTCCTCGTCCAGCCTGGCCAGGTCCTGACCAAACAGATTGACGGTTCCCGAGGTCGGGCGCTCAAGCCCGGCGGCCACGGAAATCAGCGACGACTTGCCCGAGCCGGACGGCCCGATGATCGCCACGCGCTCACCCGCCGCCACATGCAGGTCGACGCCGCGCAGGATATTCACAGGGCCTGCGGAGGAGGGCAGGGTCAGGGTCACCGACGAAAGGGCGAGCGGCGCGACATCGGCGGTCATGAAGTTTCCTTGTTTCGTGCGTTAAATTTGCGAACCCCAACCCCACATAGGGACTCATGACGATCTTCACACGGCCTGCCCCCACCCGACGCGGGACCATTTTTGGATTTGGCGCGGTGTTCGCCGTTTCGACCGGTGCGACGGCGGCGGAGAAGCCTCCGATCGTCACCGTTCTGGGCGACTCGATCACCGCCGGCCTGGGTCTGCCCGCGCGCGACGCCCTGCCGGCGCAGCTGCAGAGCGCCCTCGACCGGATGGGCGTGCGGGCGGCGGTGCGCGGGGCGGGCGTCTCGGGCGACACCAGCGGCGGCGGCCTGGCGCGGGTCGATTTCAGCGTCGGCGCCGACACCGCCGTCTGCGTAGTGGCCCTGGGCGGCAACGACCTGTTGCAGGGCGCAGACCCCTCGCGGACCAAGGCCAACCTGAAACGCATCATCGAAAAGCTGAAGGCCCGCCGCATCCGCGTGGTGCTGGCCGGCGTGCGGGCTCCGCCGCTGATCGGGGCGTCCTATGCGCGCGACTTCACCGGCCTCTATCCGGCCCTGGCGCGCGAGACCGGCGTGGTCTTCCATCCGGACTTCGTCACCGGCGTGGTCGGGGCCCAGCGCCTGATGCAGCGCGACGGCATCCATCCCAATGCTGCGGGCGCGCGGGTGATCGCCGAGCGGCTGGCCCCGACGGTGGCGACCGCGCTGCGAACCACGATCTAGGTTCACAGCGCGGATCGTCCCTAGCCGTCGACCAGGGTGGACTTGTTCGCCGGCGGATGGGCCGTGTGAGCGCTGCTGCCGAACACGCGATGCGTCAGCCGTTCGGCGCGCACCTTCAGACCGTCCATCAGGATGAAGACGACGGGAACATAGAGCAGCGACAGCAGGGTCGAGGTGATCAGGCCGCCGATCACCGCGATGGCCATAGGGGCGCGGAACTCGACATCGGCGCCGAAGCCGACCGCCACCGGCAGCATGCCCACGCCCATGGCGACCGTCGTCATGATGATCGGCCGGGCGCGCTTGTGCGCCGCATCGATGATCGCCTCGCGCTTGGTCATGCCGTTCTGCATGGCCATGATCGCGTACTCGACCAGCAGGATCGAGTTCTTGGCCGCGATACCCATCAGCATCAGAATGCCGATCAGGGTCGAGATCGAGAAGCTCGACTTGGCCAGAACCAGCAGGGCGAAGGCGCCGCCAATGGCCAGCGGCAAGGCGACCATGATGGTGATCGGGTGGGCGAAGCTGCGGAACAGCAGCACCAGCACGACGTACATCAGCAAGATGCCGGTGATCAGGGCGGCGGCGAAGCCGGTGACCATCTCCTGGATGAACTCGGCGTCGCCGGCGGCCACTTCCTGGATGCCGCTCGGCAGGTTCTTGACCGAGGACAGGGCGTGGACCCGTTTGCTGGCCTCGCCCACCACGATGCCGTCGAGTTCGGCGGTTATGGTGGCGACGCGCGAGCGGTCCTGACGGCTGATCTGCGACGGACCTGCGCCGAAGCGCACGTCGGCCACGGCGTTCAACGGCACCGGGCCGCCGGCGCTGGGCACCTGCAGGGTCTGCAGGATAGCCATGTCCTCGCGGGCGTCCTGGGTCAGGCGCAGGCGGATCGGCACCTGCCGATCGCCGAGATTATACTTGGGCAGGTTCTGGTCGATGTCGCCGATGGTGGCCACGCGCACCGCCTGCGAGATCACGCCGGCCGAGACGCCGGCGCGGGCGGCCTGGTCGGGGCGCGGTGTGACGACAATCTCGGGCCGGGCAATGGCCGCCGTATTGACCACATGGGCCAATCCCGGAACGTTGCGCATCTCGGCCTCGACCTTGCGGGCGGCGGCGTCCAGCGCCGGCCCGTTGTCGCCCACGAGGCTGAGCCTGAAGCTGGTGCCGTCGCTGGGACCACCGCCGCTGTTGGAGCCTGCGCCAATTCGGGCGCCCGGAATGGCGGCGAACTGGTCGACCATCAGGCGGCTGAACTCCTGCTGGTCCATGCGCTCGCCCTTGGGCACCAGATCGGCGTTCAGGGTGGCGGTATTGACCGCATTATTGCCGCCGATGGAGGCATAGACACCGCGAACCTCGGGACGGGCCCGGAGTTCGCGGGTCATGCGCCGCACGATGGCGTCTGTCTCGTCCAGGGTCGCGCCCGGCGGCAGCTGGACCGAGAACGGCGCGCGGCCACGGTCGGCGGCCGGCTGGAACTCGAAGGGCAGGGCCTTCGCCAGGAAGTACGAGGCCAAAATCATCGGGATGCCCATCGCCAGGACCTTCCAGCGATTGTCCAGGCCCCAGGTCAGGCTCTTCAGATAAGGCGCCATCCAGAACGGGTCGGCATCCTCGTGCTTGCCGTTGGCCTTGAGCATGTAGGCGCCCATCAGCGGCGTCAGCAGGCGGGCCACGACCAGCGAGAACAGCACCGAGACGCAGGCGGCCAGGGCGAAGGCCTTGAAGAACTGGCCGATGATGCCCGGCATGAAGCCGACCGGGGCGAACACCGCCACAATGGTGAAGGTCGTGGCCACGACCGCCAGGCCGATCTCGTCGGCCGCCTCCATGGCCGCCGCATAGGGCGTCTTGCCGCCCCGCATGTGGCGGACCATGTTCTCGATCTCGACGATGGCGTCATCCACCAGGATGCCGACGGTCAAGGACAGGGCCAGCAGGGTGATGCTGTTGAGCGACTGGTTCAGCGGCGCCATCAGGGCGAAGGTCGGCAGCAGCGACATCGGGATGGCGACGGCCGCCAGGAAGGTCGCCCGCCAGTCGCGCAGGAACAGCAGCACCACCAGAACGGCCAGCACGGCGCCGAGGATCAGCGCCTCCATCGAGGCCAGATAGCTGTCCTCGATGTATTTTACCTCTGAGGTGATCTCGTCGATCTCGACTTCCGGATGGGCCATGTCGAGCTTCTCGACGGCCTTGCGGACCTTCTGTGCGGTCTGGACCTCGCTGGCGCCGCGTGAGCGGACCATGTTGAAGGTCACGACCTCCTGGCCGTCATAGCGGGCGCGCGAGCGAGGCTCGGCCCAGCGGTCCTCGACTGTGCCCAGGTCGCCCAGGCGCACGGTGCCGCCCGCCGACAGGGGGATGCGGGTCTCGCGCAGCTGGTCGATCGAGCCGGCCGCGCCCAGGGTGCGGATGGCGCGCTCGGAGCCCGAAATGGTCACCCGGCCGCCAGGCAGGTCGGCATTGCTGGACACCAGGGCCTGGCTGACCTGGGCGGCGGTGACGCCGCGTGCGGCCAGGCGGTCGGGATCCAGGGCCACCTGGATCTCGCGATCAACGCCGCCGCGGCGATTGACCTCGCCGACGCCCTTGAGGGCCAGCAGGGTGCGGCTGACCTCGTTGTCGACGAACCAGCTGCGCTGTTCCGGTGTCAGGGTCGGAGCCTTGACCACATAGGTGATCAGCGGATCGCCGGAGATGTCGATCCGGGTGACGTTGGGCTCCTGCATGTCCTGGGGCAGGTCGCCCCGCAGGCCGGACATGGCGTTGCGAACATCGTTGGTGACCTGTTCGTGATCGACGCCCAGTTCGAACTCGATAAAGGTCGAGGACACCCCGTCGGTGATGGTCGAGTTGATGTGGCGCACCCGACCAAGGCCCGCGACCGAGTCCTCGATCAGTCGGGTGACCTGGGTTTCAAGTTCGCTGGGCGCTGCGCCGGGGCGCGCCGCCGTGACGACGACGAACGGCAGGTCGACGTCGGGATTGTTGTTGATCCGCATGCTGCGGAAGCCGGAAATCCCGGCGATGGTCAGCAGCAGGAACAGCAGGATGACGGGGATCGGGTTTCGGATCGCCCAGGCGGAGATGTTGTTCATCGCGTCAGGCTCCTAGCGGGCCGACTTGGCGGCGGCCGACGCCGTCGGGACAGCGCTGCCGATCCGCACAGCGTCGCCTTCGCCCAGGAAGCCGGCGCCCTCGACGACCACACGTTCGCCGGCGGTCAAGCCGGTGGCGGCAATCATGTCGGCCGTGGCGGCCACGATGGCGATGCGCCGGAAGCGGGCGTGGTTCTTGGCGTCGAGCACGAACACGCCGGGACGGTTTTCGCGATACAGCACCGAGGCGCTGGGAACCGTCAGGGCAGCCTGGTCTCCGGCCTGGATGGTGGCGCGGGCGAACATGCCGGTGCGGAAGCCGCCCATGCTGGACAGCGCCACCCGAGCGACGCCCAGGCGGGTCTGGCCATTCACCTCGGAGGTGACGATGCGCACCCGACCGGTGGTCTGGCCCACCTTGTCGGAGACGATGGTGGCGGCCATGCCCGCCTTCACCAGGGCCAGATCGGTCTCGGGGATCTCGGCGTCCAGTTCCAGGCGGCTGTCACGCACGATGCGGAAGACTTCAGCGCCGGTGCTGACGATCTGGCCCTTGGTGACGTTGCGACGGCTGATCAGGCCCGCCACCGGGGCGCGGATGGCGGTCTGGGCCAGGCGGGCGGCGGTCTCGCCGCGCGCGGCCTCGGCCGAGGCCACCTGGGCGTTGGCGGTCTGCTGCCTGGCCAGGCTGGTGTCCAGCGAGGCTTGCGACAGATAGCCCTTGGCCTGCAGCTCGCGCGAGCGGCGCAGGGAGGCTTCGGCCTCGGCCAGGGTGGCCCTGGCGCTGGCGACGCCGGCGTCCTGCTGGCGCATCTGGGCCGAAAGCAGGGTGTCGTTGAGCTTGACCAGGACCTGGCCGGCCTGGACGGTGTCGCCTTCCTCGGCATTGACCGAGATAGCCGTCAGACCACCCGTCTCGGCGCCGACGACGACCTCTTCCCAAGGCGAGATGGTGCCGGTGGCGTTGATCTGGCGAGGCACGGATTGCGAGACGACGGTGGCGATGCTGACCGTCTGGGTCGCGGTCGCTCCAGCCGGGGGCGCGGCCTTCTTGGGCTTCTTGTCGTCGCCGCAGCCGGCAAGCGTCAGGGCGCCCAGGCTCAGGACCACAACCAGCGCGCTCGAACGCATGACGCGCCCCTTGATCCCGTAAACCACGATCGTCCCCGATGTCCCAGAAAGCCTTCAGGGCCTTCTAGCCGACAAAGCGTGGGTCGCTGAGTTAAATGATCGTAAGACGATATGGAGGCGCGGCTTAGAGCGTTGGCGCGGCGCCCGACTGGGCCGTCAGGGCGCGATTGAACCCTTCACGGTCGCTCATCCGCGTCCAATAGGCGGCGACGGCGGGCGGAAAATCGTCCGAAAGACCCAGGGATGTGGCCAGCAGCAGGGCGTAGGCGATCGAGATATCCGCGCCCGTGAAGCGGTCGCCGGCGGCGAAGGCATGGTCTTTCAGGATCAGGTCCAGCCCCTTCAGTCGCGACAGGAACCAGCGGGCATAGTCGGCGGCGACCTGGGGGTTGCGGCGTTCCTCGGGCTCAAGGCGCGAATAGCGCAGCACCAGGGTCTGGGGAAAGGTCAGGGTGGCCTCGCCGAAATGCAGGCCGTTCAGATAGGCGCCATAACCGGGCTCCTGGGGCCCCACCGAGAGGTGTCCCTCACCATGGCGCATCGACAGATATTCGATCATCGCTGCGGACTCGGTCATCCGGGTGTCGCCGTCGATCAGCAGCGGGATCGTACCCAGCGGGTTCTCGTCGAGAAACTTCCGCGCCAGGAACCTCGGCGGGAAGGGCAGGAGCTTGAGGTCGTACTCAAGCCCCAGCTCTTCCAGCGCCCACAGCGGACGGAAGGACCTGGCGTCGCGGCAGTGGTAGAGGGTGATCATAGGGGCCTAGAGCCGCTCGACGATGGTCACATTGGCCAGGCCGCCCCCTTCGCACATGGTCTGCAGACCATAGCGGCCGCCCGAGGCGCGCAGGGCGTGGACCAGGGTGGTCATCAGCTTGGCCCCCGAGCCGCCCAGGGGGTGGCCCAGGGCGATGGCGCCGCCATTGACGTTCAGCTTGGCCGGATCGGCGCCTAGCACCTGCAGCCAGGCGGTCGGCACCGAGGCGAAGGCTTCGTTGACCTCGTAGAGGTCGATGTCGTCGACCTTCATGCCGGCCCGTTTCAGGGCCTTTTCGGTGGCCGGGATCGGGGCTTCCAGCATGATCACCGGGTCATGGCCGATAACGGTCATGTGGTGGATGCGGGCCAGCGGCTCGACACCCAAGGCTTTTAGCCCCCGCTCATTGACCACCAGCAGGCCGGCCGCGCCGTCGCAGATCTGGCTGGAGGTGGCGGCGGTCAGGCGGCCGTTTTCCTGCAGCAGCTTGACGCCGCCGATCGACTCCAGGGTGGCCTCATAGCGGATGCCTTCGTCGGTGGTGTGCTGCTCGATCGCACCATCCGCGAGGGCAATTTCCAGCGGCACGATCTCGGCGGCGAACTTGCCGGCCTTGGTGGCGGCGATGGCGCGCTGGTGGCTGGACAGGGCGAAGGCGTCGAGGGCCTCGCGGCTCAGATCATACTTGCGGGCGATCATCTCTGCGCCGGCGAACTGGCTGAACTGGATGTCAGGATACCGTTCCTGAATGCGCGGGCTCATATAGGTCCCGAAGCCGTTCTTGTAGGGCAGGGCCGAGGACAGACCCATCGGTACGCGGGTCATGCTTTCCACGCCGGCGGCGATCACCACGTCCATGGCTCCCGACATCACGGTGGCGGCGGCAAAATGCAGGGCCTGTTGCGACGAGCCGCACTGGCGATCCACCGAGGTGGCCGGCACGCTTTCGGGCAGGCGCGAGGCCAGCACCGCATTGCGGGCGATATTGATGCCCTGCTCGCCCACCTGGCCCACGCAGCCCAGGATCACGTCCTCGATCAGGGCCGGGTCGATGCCGCTGCGGTCGACAAGGGCATCCAGCACCGCGCCGGCCAGATCGGCCGGATGCCAGCCGGCCAGTCGCCCGCCCTTGCGGCCGCCGGCGGTACGTGCGGCGGCGACGATATAGGCTTCGCCCATGGTGTTTCTCCCTGTTTTGCGGGAGCGGACCAGAAATCCAGGGGCTTGTCTTCCGTGACGCGGCGTCAGTCGGCGAGGGGGCGACGCATCCTGTTGATCCCGCCGACCAGCAGGGCCGCCAGGGTCAGGAAACTGAACAGGCTGCCGGCGATGAAATAGGTCCGGCCCCAGACCTTGGCGTCAACCAGCACAGCGAAATGCAGCAGGGCGCCCAGGCCGTGAAAGGCGCTGGCCCACATCGGCCACCAGCGGTCCGACCTCAGGGCGATGGCCAGCAGCACGGCCAGCAGGACCAGGTCGATCAGCATCACGCCGATCTGCAGGCCCCAGAGCTGCATGCCGTTCTGGACCAGGCCGCTGCCCAGCCAGGCCGCGACCATGGCGATCGCCGCCGTCCGCTCGGGCCAGCCGCCGCGCCACATCGCCGGCGCGGCGGCCACGGCCAGACAGACGATTCCCAGCCATTGATACAGCGAATGAAAGATCATCCGCCGCAGGGTGACGGGGTTGATGTCAATTGCAACCGTCGTCACCGCGCCTTGGTCAGGCCGCCCTGGTCTCCACCGCCGTCAGGCTCAGACGACCTTCGGGCGAAGGCGGCTTGTCCCCGGCATTGCCGAACGACACGGCGGCCAGGCCGATATCGCGCTGAGCGACCGACAGGCGCCTGTGGGTGTCGACGATATTGCCGCGCGCCAAGCCCAGGGCCTGCATGGTTTCGATGGCGGCCATCAGGGCGTCCTGGCCGACCAAGGCCGAGATGTTGGCGTCCTGGCGACTGGCGGGCATCAGACCGGCCAGGGCGGCGGTGCTGGCAATGGCGGCGTCGATGGCCTTTTCGGCGGCGAACAGGGCTTCGGCCACAGTCTCGGCGGCCAGGCGGCGTTGCTTGAGCATGAGTGATCTCCTCACGCCGACGGGGTCGGCGCGTTGCAAAGGGATGAAGACGTGTTGGCTTTTGAGCCCGGGCCGGAGGGCGCGGGTCTTAGGGCGCGATGGCTTGCAGGGCGTGCAGCCCCGCCAGGATCGAACCGAACGCGAAGGCGGTCACGATCATCACGGCGCCGATGAAGGTCAGGCGCTTGAGCGGTGTTAGCGCATTGGGCCCTCCTCCAAGTCCGGGGAGTAGCAGTCCGGGTGTTCCGGCGTGTCCCGGAAGGTCTCGTCCATCACCGCGCTGGCGATGCACAGGATCTCGCGCAGCACCATTTCCGCCGGCTTGAACGGCGCCTGCTTGCGGGTCGCAGTCACCAGGTCGCGGACCATGGCCGCGCTGTTCGGGGTCGCCGACAGGCTGGAAAGCTGCCGCTCCAGCTGCCCCCAGGTGAACGGCGGGGTCTGGTCGGGGGGCGTGTTCAGCGCGGGCCAGCTCTGCTGGAAGCGCCGTATGTCCTCGTGCAGATGGGCCACCCGGCCGATCGCATCCTTCTGGTGTGGGTTCAACTCGGTCACTGAACGCTCCTTCCTCAATACGGTCAGCTGACCGCGAGGAGAGAGCGTCGCCTAGCCGCGACGGATAGGACCCCGATCCGATCGGAGGGGGGGTATCGGGGGCGGGCGGCGAGATCCGGTCGCTGGCCAGGCGCGCGGCGGCGTAGCGGTCGGGCGCGCCCAGGCGCTTGCGGGCCTTGTCCAGATGCCAGTCCACGGTGTGCTTGGAGAGGCCCAGTTCGCGGGCGATCTCCTTGGAGCTCATGTGGCGATCAACAAGGCGCAGGCATTCGCGCTCACGCTCGGTGAGCCGATCAAGGCCGATGGCGGCTTCGCCCGGATGGATCGCCCCCTTGTCCATCCTTTGATCTAAGGCGTTGCCGCAGCTCGGAGCAAGCCGCCGTCGCTATCGGGCGACGACATCGTCCGTTTCGAGATCGGTTGAGGCTGTATCGAGACAGCTGCAACGGCTCACGCCTCGCGGCGCGCGGCTTCCGACTCGGTGGACGGCGAGGCGGCGCGGATCAGTTCCAGCACGTCGACAATGATCAGCCGCATGGCGGTGGAGGCCCTGTCGGCGTCGCGGGCGATGATCGCCTCGGCCACATCCTCGTGCGACGGGATGCTGGCGGTGCGGCCCTTGATGCGGTTGGTGAACCGGATCGAGATGCGCAGGGCGGTGTTCACCAGCTCGTGCAGCTCGCGATAGAACGGGTTCTTGGTCGCGTTGAGGATCGAGATGTGAAAGGCGATGTCGGCCGAAAGGGCGTCGTCCTCGCCCTCGGCGGCGGCCTTCATCCGGCGCAGGCCCTTGCGGATCTCTTCCAGCCCCGCCTCGTCGGCGTTGCGGGCGGCCAGGGCGGCGGCGGCGGGCTCGATGCCCAGGCGCATCTCGGTGAATTCGGCCAGCAGGCGCAGGGAGAACTTGCGTTCCAGCAGCCAGCGCAGGACGTCGGGGTCCAGCAGGTTCCAGTCCGCCTCCGGCTCGACGACGGTGCCGTGGCGCGGACGGGCGCTGAGCAGGCCCTTGGCGGTCAGCATCTTGACCGCCTCGCGGGTGACCGTGCGGCTGGCTCCGAACTGCTTGGCGAGTTCGCCTTCGGTGGGGAAGCCGACGGTGGCATATTCGCCCGTGACAATAGCCTGACCCAGCGCCTCGACCAGACCGTAGGTCAAACTGAGGCCAGGCTGGGTACGCATCGGCTAGTCGTCTTTCCTGCGGGTCGGCGCGATCTGAATCGGTCCTGTTTAGCGTGGTTCGTTCAGGCCCGGAACAAGGGGTGCGTCACACGAATACACGGCTCTCCCGCAGTTGTCTGACCAATCTTGCATCGTTCTTTGGCTGCAATGCAGGAGCGATGCTTTGTTGGCGGGGCGCCTTAGGTCTGGCTGTTCCAGGCCGCGACCAGGGCGGCGGCTTTCTGGCCGACCTCCTGGGCCGAATAGCCGGGTCGATAGAGCTCGCCGCCCACGCCGATGCCGGCCACGCCTGCGGTCAGCCACGGTTCCAGATTGGCCGCCCCCACGCCGCCGACGGCATAGACCAGGATGTCCTTGGGCAGCACGTCCTTGACCGCCTTGATGTGGCTGGGACCAAAGCTGCTGGCCGGATAGAGCTTCAGCGCCCTGGCGCCCGCCTTGACGGCCGCGAAGGCCTCGGACGGCGTGGCGAAGCCGGGCATGGCGGTCAGGCCCAGCGCCACGGCGCGGGCAATGACCTCGGGATCGGTATTGGGCGTGACGATCAGCTTGCCGCCGACCGCCGCCACATCATCCACGGCCTGGGGTGTCAGCACGGTGCCGGCGCCGCACAGGGCGACATCGCCATAGGCTTCGCAAAGCCGGCGAATGCTCTCCAGCGGATCGGGCGAGTTGAGCGGCACCTCGATGGCGCGGATGCCGGCCTCGACCAGGGCCTTGGCGATGGCCACGACTTCATCGGGCTTCACGCCGCGCAGGATCGCCACGATGGGCGGGGGAGCGGTGACCGTTTCAGGCGAGGACATGGGACTCGTTGCTCTTGGAGGAGGACAAGGCGGAGAGGCCGGCCAGCACGGCGGCGTCGCCATCGACAGCCACGGTGTGGCCGCCCTGGGCGGCAATGGCCTGGCCGTAGAACTCATTCAGGGTCGGGGCGCCGACCAGAGTCACCTGCCCCAGCGCGCCGAACCATTGGCGGGCGGCGGCCGCGTCGGCGCCGATCAGCAGGCCCGACAGGAAGCCCATGGCGTCGGCGGCGGGCAGGCCGTCCAGCAGTTGGCGAGCGCGGGTCTCGAACAGCAGGTGCGGCAGCAGGGCGGGGCCCTTTTCGACGATCCGGGCCAGACCCATGGCGAAGCCCGCGTCCGAGCCCTGCACGTCGGCGGCGACGCCGGCGGCCAGGGTCGAGTGCTGGCGCAGCAGGGCGAAGGCCTCGCCGACCGGAGCGGTGAGAAAGCCGGTGATCGCGCCGTCTTCGACCACGGTCCACTTGCTGTGGGTGCCGGGCAGGACCAGCAGGTGGCGGCCGGTCTTCAGGGCGGGATGCAGTTCGAGGGCGCCCAGGATCTGGGTTTCCTCGCCGCGCATCACGTCGGGACCGCCCAGCGGATTGACGCAAGACAGGCCCGGGATGATCGACACCGGCAGGCCGTCGGCCTCGATCTTCAGCACCCGTTCGCGCAGGTCATTGGCGGTGGCCGGGCAGGGAGCATAGGGGGCTTCCACCCAGCCGATGCGCGAGCCGACCATGCCGCACAGGATTGCGCCCGACGGGCCGGCCTCGCGCCAGTCGCCGACCAGATCGAGGAAGGTCTGTTCCGGCGGTTTGGTCAGCGCGCTGACCCCGGGACCATCCCGGCGATCCAGCACGCTCTTGCCCTGACGCAGATACAGGCGAAGCCGCGAGGTGCCCCAGTCGCCGAAGATCGAGATTGACGGGTCCATCAGTGGCTTTCGCGGGTGACGACCGAGCCGGAGGCGCCGACCAGGAAGTCCAGATCGCAGCCTTTGTCGGCCTGAAGAACGTGGTCGATATAAAGCTTGGCGTAGCCGCGCGTCGCCACCGGCGGCGGGTTGGCGCGCCAGACGGCCAGTCGGGCTTCCATCTCGGCGTCCGAGATTTGCAGGTTCAGGCTGCGGCTGGGGCCGTCGAACACGATCTCGTCGCCGTTGCGGACGATGGCCAGGGGGCCGCCGGCATTGGCCTCGGGCGAGACGTGCAGGATGACGGCGCCGAAGGCCGTGCCGCTCATCCGGGCGTCGCTGATGCGAACCATGTCCTTGACGCCCTTCTCCAGCAGCTTGGTCGGCAGCGGCATGTTGCCCACTTCCGGCATGCCCGGATAGCCTTTGGGACCACAGCCCTTGAGGACCAGGATCGAGGTCTCGTCGACCTCCAGATCGGGGGTGTCGATGCGGGCGCGGAAGTCCTCGATGGACTCGAAGACCACGGCCTTGCCGCGATGGCTCAGCAGGTGCGGGCTGGCCGCACTGGGCTTCATCACCGCGCCGCCGGGGGCCAGGTTGCCGCGCAGCACCCAGATGCCGCTGTCGGCCTTCACCGGCGCGTCGAGCGGGCGGATCACCTCGGCGTTCCAGACCTCAGCCTTTTCGTACTGGGCGCCGATGGGGGCGCCGGTGACCGTTGGGGCGGTCGGGTCGAGGAAGGGCTCCAGCGCCTTCATCACTGCGGGCAGGCCGCCGGCATAGTGCAGGTCTTCCATCAGGAAGCGCCCCGAAGGCTGCAGGTCGACCAGCAGCGGCACGTCCCGCGAAAGGACGTCGAAGTCCTCCAGCGTCAGGTCCACGCCCAGGCGACCCGCCAGGGCCAGCAGGTGGATCACGGCGTTGGTCGAACCGCCGATGGCGGCATGGACGCGCAAAGCGTTCTCGAAGGAGGCGCGGGTGACGACCTGCGACATGGTCCGGCCGTCAAGGACCATGCGGACGATGGTGCGGCCGGTCTCGTGGGACATGGCCCGGCGACGGGCGTCCACGGCGGGAATGGTGGCGTTGTAGGGCAGGCTCATGCCCATGGCCTCGACGATCGAGGCCATGGTCGAGGCGGTGCCCATGGTCATGCAGGTGCCGGGCGAGCGGCTCATGCCGCTCTCGGCCGACATGAAGTCGGGCAGGCTCATCTCGCCGGCCCGGACGGCTTCGGAGAACTTCCACACGTCGGTGCCTGAACCGATGTCCTTGCCGCGGAACTTGCCGTTCAGCATCGGACCCGACGAGACGACGATGGTCGGCAGATCGACGCTGGCCGCGCCCATCATCTGGCCCGGCGTGGTCTTGTCGCAGCCGCCCAGCAGCACGACGCCGTCGATCGGATTGCCGCGGATCGACTCCTCGACATCCATGGCCAGCAGGTTGCGAAACAGCATGGCCGTCGGCCGCATCTGGGTCTCGCCGAGCGAGATGGCGGGGAACTCCAGCGGCAGGCCGCCGGCTTCCCAGACGCCGCGCTTCACGTGCTCGGCGATGTCGCGCAGGCCGGCGTTGCAGGGGGTGATCTCGGACCAGGTATTGCAGATGCCGATCACCGGACGGCCGTCGAACACGTCGTCAGGCAGGCCCTGGCTCTTCATCCAGCTGCGATGGATGAAGCCATCGCGATCCAGCTTGCCGTAGGATCCGCTGCTGCGCAGGCGCTTGCCCGCGTTACCGTCACTCATAACCATCCCTATCGCCGGTTGGATCCGGCACTCGAACGCCTCTTGCGCTCATTTATAATATTATTTGGACCATCGCAAACCGCCGCTGAAAATACCCGATTGGTCTTCTTGCTCCGCCGCGTGAGGTGAGCCCTCATGCGGCGGGGTTCTCAGGGGGTAGTCGGGTGAATCAGCGCGCGCCGCGTCGGGTCGTCATTGTTGGCGGCGGCACAGCGGGCTGGATGGCCGCCGCCGCCCTGTCCCGGCTGCTGAAGGGCGCGTACGGCCCCATCACCCTGATCGAGTCCGAGCAGATCGGCACGGTCGGAGTGGGCGAGGCGACCGTGCCGCCGATCCGGCTGTTCAACCACCTGCTGGGCATCGACGATACACGCGCTCGACCGCCGATGTGGCGGGTCGTCTGCCGGCATGAAGAAGCACATCGCCAAGGCGGTCGAACGTTTGCCGACCCGCGCGGCGTTCATAACTGAGCATTGCCGCGCCCCGCGTTGAGATGTCGATTCTGGTGAATCCAGTTTTAACGGCGATCCAAGACTCCCCGGCCCGCCGGCGCGAATTTGTGAGTCTAGTTAGACTCATCAATGCCGTTCAGGGCGGGTTAGCGCCTCGTTAGGATTAACGAATATCTGCCGTGTATTAAGCATGCGACACTATGCCTTAAATCAAATAGAAAGACTGCTGCTGGATACTAATCGTCGGGCGAAATGCCCGCCGGTAGTCAAAACGACACCGGAGACCTCCTAGAAGGAATCTTCGTAATGGCGCTGAACAGCATCAACACGAACCAGGGCGCTCTTATCGCTCTGCAAAACCTGAACTCCACGAACATGGAGACCCAACAGGTCCAGCAACGCATCTCCACCGGCAAGAAGGTGGCGAGCGCGAAGGACAACGGGGCCATCTGGGCGACCGCCAAGAATCAATCGGCGACCGCGTCCTCGATGAACTCGGTGAAGGATTCGCTGCAGCGTGGTCAGTCGACCATCGACGTGGCCCTGGCCGCCGGCGACACCATCACCGACCTGCTGGGCAAGATGAAGGAAAAGGCCCTGGCCGCTTCCGACACCTCGCTCAACACCTCCAGCTTCAACGCTCTGAAGGCCGACTTTGAATCCCTGCGCGATCAGGTGACCAAGGCCGCCACGAACGCCAAGTTCAATGGCGTCAGCATCGCCGACGGCACCACCGCCAAGCTGACCTTCCTGGCCAACTCGGACGGTTCGGGCTTTACGGTCAACGCCAAGACCCTGACCCTGGCCGGCATCGGTCTCACGACCGGTTCGACCTTCACCACGGCCGCCGCGGCCAAGACCATGATCGGCACGGTCACGGACGCGCTGGGCACGGCGACCAACAAGCTGGCTTCGCTGGGCACCAGCTCGACCGGCCTGGACACCCACCTGACCTTCGTCGGCAAGCTGCAAGACAGCCTCGACGCCGGCGTGGGCAACCTGGTTGACGCCGATCTGGCCAAGGAAAGCGCTCGCCTGCAATCGCTGCAGACCAAGCAGCAGCTGGGCATCCAGGCGCTGTCGATCGCGAACTCCTCGAGCTCGTCGATCCTGAGCCTGTTCCGCTAAACCAAGACGACGGCCGGAGCGACGGGACGCGTCTTGTCCCGTACGCGCCAACGGCTGCGACCTGAGAGGGGGCGGACTTCGTGTCCGCCCCTTTTTTCATGGGCGACGCCGGGATCATGAGCCGAAGGCTGGGTCGTCGAACACCGACGCATAGCCTGACGCAGATTGCTGCTGAAGCGATGGGGTAGGGTCCCGCTCTCGCGCCGCCCTTGTCGAGCAAAAGCCCAAGCGGCGAGGGTTTCAGCAGGGCCTTGCCGCGATGGGGCGCCGCAAAGCGGGCTTGCCCATTCTCGCCTGACAACGTTATCAAAAGCGACTTGTCGGACGAGGAAAGGACGAGGGTTTCCGCCTGGGCGTCGGCGCCGCCTACAGCCGTGGCCAGGATCGCCCCGGCCAGCAGGACGTATTGGGCAACCCTCATTGTTTCCTGCCACGACATCACTGTCATCGATCTATCGCGACAATCAGTCCGTGCATGAAACCGCGTAGGGTTTGAGATACCGGTAACATTAGGCGCGTGACGCAAAAAAAGAGAAGCGGGAGCATGAACACCAGGACCCTTATCGTCGCGCTGATGGCGACCACCCTTCTGACCGGCGTGGCGCTCGCCCAGCCTGTCTTCGCCCCGACCGACAAGGCGACGGCTCATCCTGCCCGGTGGCCGGCCGCCAAAAGCCAGGGTCTGGTCGACGCCCAGACCGAAGCCTTTGTCGACGGCCTGCTGGCGAAGATGACGCTGGAGGAGAAGGTCGGCCAGATGATCCAGGCCGACACCTCGGCCATCAAGCCCGAGGATCTCAAGACCTATCCGCTGGGCTCGATCCTGGCGGGCGGCAGCTCGCCGCCGCTGGGCGCGCCCGACCGCTCGGCCAAGGAACCGTGGGTGGCCACGGTGCGGGCCTTCCGCGAGGCCGCCGCCACGCGCGGCGGGACCAACATCCCGCTGATGTTCGGCATCGACGCCGTGCACGGCAACGGCAATGTCGTGGGCGCCACCCTGTTCCCGCACAATATCGGCCTGGGCGCGACCCGGGATGCCGAGATGATCCGCCGGATCGGCGTGGCTACGGCGCGGGAGACAGCGGTGTCAGGATTTGACTGGGCCTTCGGACCCACCCTGACCGTGCCGCGCGACGACCGTTGGGGCCGGACCTATGAAGGCTATTCCGAGGACCCTGAAATCGTCCGGCAGTATGCCGACCAGATGATCCTGGGCCTGCAGGGCGCGGTCAGCGAAGGCCAGGTGCTGCAGAAGGGCCACGTGGCCGCCAGCGCCAAGCACTTCCTGGCCGACGGCGGCACCGAGAAGGGTGTCGACCAGGGTGACGCGAAGATCTCGGAAAGCGAACTGATCGCCGTCCACGCCCAGGGCTATGTGCCGGCCATCAATGCCGGCGCCATGACCGTGATGGCCTCGTTCAACAGCTGGAACGGGATCAAGATGCACGGCAACAAGACCCTGCTGACCGATGTGCTGAAGGGCCAGATGGGCTTCGACGGCTTCGTGATCGGCGACTGGAACGGTCATGGCCAGGTGGCCGGCTGCGTCCCGACCAACTGTCCCCAGGCCGCCAATGCGGGTCTGGACATGTACATGGCTCCCGACAGCTGGAAGGCCCTGTTCGACAACACCCTGGCCCAGGTGAAGTCGGGCGAGATTTCGCAGGCCCGGGTCGACGACGCCGTGCGCCGCATCCTGCGGGTCAAGGCCAGGCTAGGCCTCTTCAAGACCGCCCGCCCGTGGGAAGACCGCGACGGCGTGATGGGCAACGCCGAGCACCGCGCCCTGGCCCGCGAGGCGGTGCGCAAGTCGCTGGTGCTGCTGAAGAACAATGGTGTGCTGCCGATCAAGTCGAGCGCCAATGTGCTGGTCGCAGGCTCGGGCGCCGACGACATCGGTCGTCAGTCGGGCGGCTGGACCCTGTCGTGGCAGGGCACCGACAACAAGAACAGCGACTTCCCCAACGCCCAGTCGATCTGGTCGGGCCTGAAGGACGCGGTAGAGGCCGGCGGCGGCAAGGCTATGCTGAATGTCGACGGCAGGTTCGACAGCAAGCCCGATGTGGCCGTGGTGGTGTTCGGCGAGACGCCCTATGCCGAGGGCGTGGGCGATCTGAAAACCCTGGAATACCAGGCCGGCGACAAGACCGACCTGGCCCTGCTCAAGCGCCTGAAGGCCGCCGGCGTGCCGGTGGTGGCGGTGTTCCTGACGGGCCGCCCCCTGTGGGTGAACCCGGAGCTGAACGCCTCGGACGCCTTTGTCAGCGCCTGGCTGCCGGGCTCGGAAGGCGGCGGGATCGCCGATGTGATCGTGGGTGACAAGGCCGGCAAGCCGCGCGCCGACTTCCACGGCAAGCTGTCGTTCAGCTGGCCCAAAAGCGCCGCCCAGACCTCGCTCAATCGCGGCGACAAACGCTATGATCCGCTGTTCGCCTATGGCTTTGGCCTGACCTATCGCGACAGGGTTCGGCTGCCGAAACTGTCGGAAGTCTCGGGCGTCACGGCGGCTTCGCTGAACGTCTCCAACTACTTCGTGGCCGGCAAGACGCCCGCGCCGTTCAGCTTCAAGCTGTCGCCGACCACGGCGGTGCAGATCCGGCCGGTGGACGCCGGCGGCGTGCAGGAGGCCGGTCGTCAGATCGTCTTCTCCGGAAGCGCGCCGGCGACGGCGGCGATCACCGGCGACGGAACCATCGACCTGACCTTCCAGACCAATGCCGAGATGGGCCTGCTGATCGACTACCGCGTCGATGCGCCGGCGTCCGCGCCGGTCAGCCTGTCGATCGGCGGGGGCAAACTGGACGTCTCGCCGGTGCTGGCCGCCGCGCCCGTAGGCGAGTGGCGGAGCCTGAAGGTCCCGCTCAAGTGCTTCGCGGCGGCGGGCACGGACGTCACGAAAGTGGCCGAGCCGTTCGCGCTGTCGACGGCGGGCTCGCTGACGGTCACCCTGCAGGGCGTGAAGCTGACGACTGATCCAGCCGGGGCGGTGTGTCCGGCGAAGGCGCAGTAGCGACAACAACCGTTTGTCATCCCGGAAGCCTCGCAGAGGCTATCCGGGACCCAGGGGCAACCGCGTTGCAGTTGCCCCTGGGTCCCGGCGCTACGGCCGGGATGACAAGGAATAGGATGCAGGACTTGAAGCGTTTCCTCCTGACCGCCGCCTTCGCCGCCCTGGCCACCGCCGCCTCGGCGCAATCCCTGCTGGCCCCGGTGTTCAGCGACCACGCGGTCCTGCAACGCGGCCAGCCGATCCGGGTGTGGGGCTCGGCCCAGCCCGGCGCCGGTGTCGAGATCGATCTGTCCGGCGCGATCACTTCGGCGACGGCCGACGACCAGGGCCGGTGGTCCGCCGCGCTTGCGGCCCGCGAGCCCGGCGCGCCCCTGACCCTGACGGTCCGTTCCGGCGGCGAGCGCCAGACGATCTCGGACCTGCTGATGGGCGACGTCTGGCTGTGTTCGGGCCAGTCGAACATGGAGATGCCGCTCCGCCGGATCATGAACGGCGATAGCGAGACCGCAGGCGCGACCGATCCGAACATTCGCCTGCTGCAGACTGGCCGCGTCAGCCTGCCGGTTCCGACCGCGGCCCTCTCCAGGGAAGCGGTGTGGCGCGTCGCCAGCCCCGAAAGCGCTGCCAATTTCGCCGCCGCCTGCTTTTTCATGGGCCGCGACATCAAGAAGAGCACCGGCGTTCCTGTGGGCCTGATTGACGCCACCTGGGGCGGCTCGATCATCCAGGACTGGATCAGCCGCGAGGGCCTGACGGCGCTGGGCAACTATGACGACGGCCTGGCGATCCTGTCGGAATATGCCCGCTCGCCCGAAGCCGGCATGGCCAGTTGGAACGCGATGCTGGAGCGCTGGGCGGCGCGGGTGGAGCCCCAGGCCAGCCACTGGAGCCGCCCCGATTTTGACGACCGCGCCTGGGCCAGCCTGCCGGCCGAGGGCTTCTGGGAAACCGCGCCGGCTCTGTCGACCTTCGATGGTGTGATCTGGCTGCGGGGCGCGATCACCCTGAGCGCCAAACAGGCCGCCCAGGCCGCGACCCTGTCGCTGGGCCCGGTCGACGACCTCGACACCACCTTCGTCAACGGCCGGCCGGTGGGCTCGAAAGAGGGCTGGGATACGCCCCGCGACTATCCCCTGGCGCGCGGCGTACTCAAGGCCGGTCGCAATGTCATCGCCCTGCGGGTGGTCGACACCGGCGGCGGGGGCGGGGCCTGGGGTCCGGCGGCGCAGAAGGGCCTGAAGCTGGCCGATGGCCAGTTCGCGCCGCTGGACGGGGCCTGGCGCTACAGGGTCTCGGCCACCCTGGACCAGGCCGGTCTGCCGCCGCACGCGCCCTGGCTGGGGGCCAGCGGTCTTTCGACCTTGCGCAACGGCATGATCGCCCCCCTGGCGCCCTACGGCCTGAAGGGTTTCGCCTGGTACCAGGGCGAGTCCAACGCCACGCAGCCGCCGGAATATGCCCGCCTGATGCCGGCCCTGATCGCGGACTGGCGACGGGCGTTCGATAACCCAGACCTGCCGTTCCTGATGGTGCAGCTGGCCAGTTTCGGGGCCTACAGGTCGGTTCCCGCCGAGTCCGGCTGGGCGGCCCTGCGCGATGTTCAGCGACGCACGACGGCGGCCGATCCCCGGGTGGGCATGGCCTCGGCGGTCGACCTGGGCGACCTCTACGACATCCATCCCACCAACAAGCAGCAGGTCGGCGCGCGCCTGGCCCTGCTGGCCCGCAAGCTGGCCTATGGCGAGACAACGCTGAACGCCGCCGGTCCCGCGCCGCTGTCGGCGCGCCGCGAGGGCGGGGCGGTGGTCGTGACCTTCGACCAGCCGCTGGTGGTGTTTGGCGCCGGCCGGCCGGCGGGGTTCGAGCTGTGCGACGCTACGGCGCCCTGTCGCTTTGTTGACGCGACCGTGGAGGGGGCCACCGTCTCCATGGCCGCGCCGGCGGGTGTGACCCCCGTCAAGGTGCGCTTCGCCTGGGCCGAGAGCCCGATCCTCAACCTCTATGGCTTCAACCGTCTGCCGGCGACGCCGTTCGAGCTGACTCTGAACTAGGGCCGCCAACTCGGCGCAGATGTCCCAGACCGCCCGGATCCTGGTCGAGTGCCTGCTGCTCGCCGAGCCCTTTGGGCCGGGGCCTAAACCGCCACGGTCTTGAGTCGGTCGCGCAGGGCGCCGAGCTCTTCCAGCGGCAGGTCCAGCTGGCAGAGGATCTTCTCGGGGATCGTCGCGGCCTGGTCGCGCAGGGCCAGGCCTGTATCGGTGAGGGCGACGATCACGCGGCGCTCGTCCTTGGGATCGCGGGTGCGCGCGATCAGGCCGCCGGCCTCAAGGCGTTTCAGCAGCGGGGTCAGGGTGCTGGAGTCGAGGTCCAGCGCGTCGCCCAGGGCGCCGACGGTGCGCGGGCTGCTCTCCCACAGCACCAGCATGGCCAGGTACTGCGGATAGGTCAGGCCCAGGGCGTCGAGCAGCGGGCGATACAGCCGCGTGACGCGATTGGCCGCGCCATACAGGGCAAAGCACAGCTGACGGTCGAGGCGCAAAGCCTCGACCGGAGCGGATGCGGACTTGGACGTCGTCTGGTTCATGCGGCCTTTACGGTGATGGCGACATCGATATTGCCGCGCGTGGCGTTCGAATAGGGGCAGACCTTGTGCGCGATCGCAACCAGGGCTTCGGCGTCGGCCTGCGACAGGCCCTGGGTTTCGACTTCCAGAGCCACTTCCAGTTTGAAGCCGACCTCGATGGGCAGCAGGCCGACCACGCCGGTGACCTGCGAGCCGGTCAGGGCGATCTTCTGCTGGCGGGCCACGTGGCCCATGGCGCTCTGGAAACAGGCGGCGTAGCCGGCCGCGAACAGCTGCTCGGGATTGGAACCGGTTTCCTTGCCGCCCAGGGCCTTGGGCATGGACAGCTGCAGATCCAGCAAACCGTCGTCGCTGCGGACATGGCCTTCGCGGCCGCCGACGACGGTGGCGCGGGCTTCATAGAGAGTGCTCATGGGGTCGCTCCTTGCGAGTGATGATGTGAGCGATTTAATCGTGTACGATATAAATTCAAGGCCCTGATGCGAATTTAAGTCGCGCGCGACTGGATTTCTTTTTGCCGCTCTCCCCGGCGAAGGCCGGGGCCCAGATCGAACCCCGACCGCCGAGAGATTTTACTTGGTCAGTAGGCGCATCATCCCCAGACGCTCTGGCTGTATCTGGATCCCGGCCTTCGCCGGGAAGAGCGGGCTTGGTTAGGCCTTGGCCGCCTTGGTCACCACCGGGCTACACGACCGTTTGGGAGGTCTCAGGCCGCCCAGGCGGCCGCGAAGCGCTTGAGCAGCGAGCGGGCGGCGCTTTCGGCGCTGGACGTCACGGCTTCCAGGCGCAGGAAGAGGTCGCCGGCCGCATGCGGTCCGCGCGGCGGCAGGCCCTGGCCCGGCAGGCGGACGAGACCGCGCGAGGCGGCCTTGGTCGAGATCCAGGCCAGACGGGGACCCAGGGCGGTGTCGACCTCGACCCGGCCGCCTTCGGCCAGGACACGCTTGTCGATCTTGCCGGTCAGCCACAGGTCATCGCCCCGGATCAGGGCTTCGCGGGCGCCCTGGTGGCGAACAACGAAGGTGACGCCGTCGACCCGCACCTTGTCGTCGACGCGCAGGCCGGGAGGCAGTTTCAGGCGCAACTGGCGGCCATCGATGGCCAGATCCATCGACCCGCCGCTGACGGCGGTGGCGACATCGATCTCCAGGATCGCCTGCTGGACCACCTCGGCGGCGGGCGTCGTGCAGGCCGGTGGGAAATGGATCGCTCGGGGCGGCGGTTGATCCTGCAGCAGGCGATAGGCGGCCAGCACCTCGCGGAACAGGGCCGCATCGCCGCCGGGACGATCGGGATGGGCCCGCTTGGCCGCTTCGCGATAGGCCGCCCGCAACTCGCGTTCGCCTGCGCCGGGCGCGACGCCCAGCAGGGCGCGGGCGGCGGAAAGGGTCAGGGAAGAGGTTGGCCGCGGAGACATCGGGCCGACCCTGCCGGGACTTGGTCAACGCCGGGTTAAGTTAAGACTTTCAGTTGCGGTGGTGGAGATGCGCCGGCGTGTCTATATGCCCCTCATGACCGAAGAGACCCTGATCCCCGCCTCGCCCAGCGAAGATGACTATGTCCGTCAGGTGACGCAGGCCGCGCCCCTGCCGCTGCTGCCGGAAAACGACCCGCTGGATTTGTTCGCCGAATGGCTGGCCGAGGCCGGCAAGAAGGAGCCCAACGATCCCAACGCCGTGGCGGTCTCGACGGTCGACGCCGACGGCATGCCGGATTCGCGGATGGTGCTGCTCAAGGATTTCGACGCCCGGGGCTTTGTCTTCTACACCAACACCCAGAGCGCCAAGGGCGTGGAGCTGACCGGCCAGCCCAAGGCGGCGCTGCTGTTTCACTGGAAGTCGCTGCGCCGGCAGGTGCGGATTCGCGGCGTGGTCGAGCCGGTCAGCCAGGCCGAGGCCGACGCCTATTTCGCCAGCCGCGCCCGCCACAGCCAGCTGGGCGCCTGGGCCAGCGACCAGTCGCGGCCGCTGCCCGACCGCCTAGCCCTGGAAAAGCGCGTGGCCGAGATGGGTCTGAAATTTGGCCTCGGCAAGGTGCCGCGCCCGCCGCACTGGTCAGGCTATCGCGTGGTTCCGCAGGTCATCGAGTTCTGGCGCGACCGGCCGTTCCGCCTGCACGAACGGCTGGTCTACGGCCGGGTGGGCGAGGGCTGGACGACCAGGCGGCTGTTTCCCTGAGTCAATTTGCCGCCCGCGCCCCGTAGCGCGCCAGGAAGGTGTCGACCGCGTCGTCGCAGATGTCGGTCAGGGGCCGACCTGGCAGGGCTTCGTCTCCGGCCGTGAGGCCCAGCACCAGGGTGACGTGGTCGATCATGCCCATCAGTTGGCCGGCCGCCCACGAGGGCTTGTCGACGACGATCTCGCCCGTCTGCACCAGGTCGTCGATCACCGCGATGGCCGCGCCGCCCAGTTCGTCGCGGGCGCCTTGCAAGAAATAGTCGGCCACCTCGTCGAAGCGCCGGCGCTCGGCCGTCACCAGGCGGAACATCGCCCGGGTCACCGGACGGGTCAGAAACAGCGCATAGGCGTTGACGAAGGCCAGCAGGCGAGTGCGGGCGTCGCCCCGGACGCGCACGCTTTCACGAACAGGCGCGGTGATGTCGCGCGCGGTTTCCAGCACAACCACCTTGAACAGATCGGCCTTGCCGGGGAAATAGGCATAGAGGGTCGCTGTCGAGACACAGGCGGCGCGGGCCACCACTTCCATGCCGGCGTCGCGATAGCCTTCGAGCAGGAATTGGGCCCGTGCGGCCGCGACGATTTCATGTCTCTTGTGTTCAGCCCTTTTGAGGCCGGCGCCCATCAGCATTTTAAAAAACTCTAACCGTTACTGACCTGCAAGTTAATCGGGTATCGGGAACTGGCGCAAGCCATGGGCGAGGACTTGGGCTCGAGATTCGGTTATGGGACCCCGGCGCCGGTCTGCGAGCGCGAAGCGACAGGATTTTGGGCGTGAACAAGGACGCTGAGAGCGCGCGCGAACAGGAAGTGGCGGCCTGGTTCGCCCAGCGGGCCGAGAACACGATCGAAACCTCCTGCGCCCGGGTGTTCCTGATCGGCGACGCCGCCTTCAAGGTGAAGCGTCCCGTCGATTTCGGCTTTCTCGACTATTCCACCCTGGAGCTCCGGCGCTGGGCGCTGGAACGCGAGCTGGCGTTCAACCGCGCCGCCGCGCCCGACATCTATCGCACCGTCCGTCGCCTGACCCGCGACGCGGCCGGCGGTCTTGAGGTCGATGGCGAGGGCGAGGTCGTCGAATATGCACTGGAGATGCGCCGCTTCGACGAGCAGGGCGTTCTGGCCACCCAGCCCTGGGCCATTGACGATGCTCTGGAAGACGCCCTGGGCCGCACCGTGGCGCGTTTCCACGACGGCGCGACCCTGCGGCCGCAGGGCGGCGGCGTGAATGCTCTGGGCTACACGATCCGCTCCAACGCCAACCTGCTGCGCGGCCTGGCCCCGCGTCTGGGCTCGCTGGCTGTCGAGCGCCTGATCGCCGAGACCGATCTGGCGCTTGAGCGCCTTGGACCGCTGCTGGACGCCCGCGCCACCGAGGGCTTCGCCCGCCACTGCCATGGCGACCTGCACCTGGGGAACATCCTGATCGAGGACGGCAGGCCGATCCTGTTCGACTGCATCGAGTTCAACGACACCCTGTCGGACATCGACATCCAGTACGATCTGGCCTTCCTGCTGATGGACCTGGACTTCCGTCGTCGCCGCGACGCGGCCGGCCGGGTGCTGAACGCCTATCTGGACGAGGCGGCCCGCAGCTTTGGCGACGGCCTGTGGACCGGGCTGGCCGCCCTGCCGCTGATGCTGTCGGTGCGCGCCGCCGTGCGCACCCACGTCTGGGCCTATACCGGCGACGACGAGGCCGCGCGGGCCTATCTCGCCACGGCCCTGGAACATCTGGCCCCCAAGCCGGTCAGCCTGGTGGCGACCGGGGGGCTGTCGGGTTCGGGCAAGTCGACCTTCGCCCGCGTGTGCGCGCCCGGCCTGGGCTCGGCCCCCGGCGCGGTGGTCCTTCGGACGGACGAGATCCGCAAGCGCCTGTGGGGCGTGCCCTCGCTGCATCGCCTGCCGCGCGAGGCCTATACGCCGGAGATGAGCGTGCGGGTCTATGACCAGCTGTTCAACGACGCGGCCCTGGCCCTCAAGGCTGGCCGGTCGGTGGTGCTGGACGCGGTGTTCATGAAGCCCGAAGAGCGCGCCCGGGCCGAGGCCCTGGCCGCCTTCGCCGATGTCGCCTTCCAGGGCGTCTGGCTGGAGGCGCCGCCGGAAGTTCTGCGCGCGCGGGTCGCCGCGCGGGTCAATGATGCGTCGGACGCCGACGTCGCAGTGCTGGAAACCCAGCTGAGCCGCCAGACCGGCGACATCGCCTGGCGCCGGGTCGACACGGTCAGCGCGTTTGAAGACGAGGCGCGGGCCCTGGCCGAGACGATGGGCTAGGCGGCGCGTAACGCTTTCGCCAGGAAGAGGGATTGGAAGCATTGTGTTGAGCAACTTAAGGCTTGGTCTGATTGCCGTGATCGCCAGTGGGTTGGCGTGCAGCGCCACTGCCCCGGCGTCGGCGCAAGACGCTGATTCACCGGGGATCCGTTGGGTTAGGAAGCCAGTCTGGTCACGCGTACCCACGGAGGACGAGATCCTAGGCGCCTACCCTTATCGGACCTCCAAGCTCATCGAGGGCGGGAGCGCGATCATCGTCTGCCAAGTCACCAGCGAGGGAGCGCTGTCGCCCTGCATGGTGCGATCGGAAGATCCGTCCCTCTACGGGTTCGGCCGCTCGGCCCTAGCCGTCGCCAAGTTTATGCAGATGGCCCCGCGAGGCTCCGACGGCCAGCCAACGTCCGGCGCCTATGTCGCTGTCCCGATCATGTTCCGGCTTCCTCCCGAACAGCTTCCGCCTGAGGCCACGCTGCGTTGAGGCTTCAGAACTGGATGGCGACCTCTAGCCTTGAGGCGCCAGATTTTGCCTTCAGGCCGCGCCGTGCAGCGCGCCCGTCCCGGGCATGTCGGCGCTGACGGCCCGGGCGATCGCCGTGATCAGGGCCGCCGGATTGACCGGCTTTCCCAGGTGATCGTTGAAGCCCATCTTCAGGAAGCGCTCGCGGTCACCGGCCATGGTCGAGGCCGTCAGGGCGATGACCGGCAGGTTCGGATCGCCCGCAGCCCCGGAGCGAATGGCCCCCAGCGCGGTGATGCCATCCATCACTGGCATGTTGATGTCCATCAGCACGCAGTCGAAGCCGCCGCCGGCCATGGCCTCCAGGGCCACCTGACCGTTGTCGACCACGGTCAGGGACAGGCCTGTGGGTTCCAGCATGGTCTTGACGACCAACTGGTTGATCGCATTGTCCTCGGCCATCAGCACCCGGACCGAAGTCATCGAGGCCTCGTCGTCCTGCGTCGCTTCGGTCGCCTGTAGCGGCTCCGCCTCGGGCGCGCGGATGCTGAAGATGAAGCAGGCGCCGCTGTCGCAGGGCGCCAGGGTCAGGTCGCCGCCCATCTGCCGGGCCAGGGCGCGCGAGATGGTCAGGCCCAGGCCCGCGCCGCCATGACGCCGCGAGATGGTGTCGTCGGCCTGGGTGAAGCTTTCGAAAACCCGCCCCGCAGCCTCGGGCGGCACGCCCGGCCCGGTGTCGCGAACGGCGAAGAAGATCTCCTGCCCGCGGCTGGTCGGTGCGTGGGGCGCATAGACGTGCAGCTCGACGCCGCCCTCGACGACGAACTTCAGGGCGTTGGAAACCAGGTTCATCAGCACCTGACGCACACGCAGGGCGTCGCCTTCGATCCAGGCTGGAACCCCGGCGTCGAACCGGATCGACAGGTCGAGGTTCTTGACGACGGCGACGTCACGCCAGGCGCTGACGATGTCGTCGACGGCCTCTTGCAGATTGAACGGCTCGGGAACCAGCTCGACCTTGCCCGCCTCGATGCGCGACAGGTCCAGCACGTCGTTGAGCAGCTGCATCAGATTGTCGCCGGACTTGATCATCAGCCGAACCTGCTCGCGCTGGGGCGCATCCAGGTTGGAACGCGACAGGGCGTGGGCCATGCCCAGCAGGCCGTTCATCGGGGTGCGCAGTTCGTGGCTGGTGACGGCGATGAAGGTGGACTTGGCGCGGGCGGCTTCGAGCGCGCGCTCGCGCTCCTCGCGCAGGCCGAGGGTCAGCTCGTCCATGCGCCGGGCGGCGGCGCGGTTGGAGATCATGGTGTTGATCGTGTTCAGCGTCAGGATCAGCAGGGCCCACCGGGCCGTATCGGGCCCAATGCCGTGTGCGTCGTAAAAGAAGAAGGGAAACACCATCAGGCTGGTCAGGGGCGCGACGGCGCTGACCGCCACCAGAGTCCAGGGCTGGTGGCGGAAATTCTGCGTGTAGACGATCTGTCCAACCCACACGGCGAGCGCCGCCAGCTTCAGGTCGGCTGTGGTGGAGAACCACAGCATGGCGGCCAGCCAGGCCCAGATCATGTTGATCGGCAGCGCTGCCAGCACAAACGCCGCGCGGAGACGGGGCGAGCCAGGGACGCCTGGCGCGAACTGGCGTGTCGTCCATCGGGCCAGGCCCTCTGCTGCGAGCAGCGAGGTCAGCCAGGTCAGCGCCATGGGGGCGCCGAGTGCGCCTCCGATCACCACGGCCGCTACCGCCGCCGAAATGACGCGCGCCATGAGCAGGCGATGGGTGTCCATCGCCACCTCATCCAGCCGTTCATCAGCCCAGGGGGATTGCAACCAGCGCACCGAATCATCCTGACCAGGCCGGGGGTGGCCGAGCGCGTCAGGCTAGCCTGTTAAGCCAAATCAAACTTTGCGGCGGCCTGCGGCGGATCAGCGCGGGCGCGAGTGAGGCGCGACGATGCAACCGCACGCCGTTCAGCGAACGCTTTTAGCGTTCGCCCTTCGCGCGCGGCGCGTTGCGCGCAGAGGCCCCGCCCGGTAGCCTCTCCCGCATAACAAGAAGCCTTTCGGGAGAGCCAGTTCGATGCAGGGGTTGATGCAGCACGGGGCGTTGACGGTCGACAAGATCATCGACCACGCCGCCCAGTGGCACGGTAGCCGCGAAGTCGTGACGCGGTCGGTCGAGGGGCCGATCGTGCGGACGACGTACGGCGCCATCCGCGATCGCGCCAGGCGGGTGTCCAACGCTCTGCTGTCACTGGGGATCAAGCCGGGCGACCGCGTCGCGACCCTGGCCTGGAACACCGGTCGGCACATGGAAGCCTGGTATGGCATCATGGGCATCGGAGCGGTGTGCCACACCCTGAACCCGCGCCTGTTCCCCGAGCAGATCGCCTGGATCGCCGACCATGCCGGCGACCGGGTGCTGTTCACCGACCTGACCTTCCTGCCGATCGTGGCGGCGATCCTGCCCAAGGTTCCCAGCATCGAGCACGTGATCGTCTTCACCGACGGCGCGCACATGCCGGCCTTCGAGCCGGCCAGCGAGGCGCCGCACTTCAAGGGCGTCCACTGTTTCGAGACCCTGATCGACAGCCACGGCGCCGACTGCGCCTGGGGCGGCTTCGACGAGGGAACGGCGGCGGGGCTGTGCTACACCTCGGGCACGACGGGCGACCCCAAGGGGGTGATGTATTCGCACCGCTCCAATTTCCTGCACACCCTGATCACCCTGCAGCCCGATGTGATGGGCCTGTCGCAGCGCGACGTGATCCTGCCGGTGGTGCCGATGTTCCACGCCAATGCCTGGGGCGTGGCGTTCTCGGCGCCCGCGACCGGGTCCAAGATGGTGCTGCCCGGCGCCAAGATGGATGGCGCGTCGATCTATGAGCTGCTGGACAGCGAGGGGGTCACCTTCTCGGCGGCCGTGCCGACGGTCTGGCAGATGCTTCTGCAGCACCTGCGCGACAACGATCTGAAGCTGCCTGTCCTCAAGAAGGTGGTGATCGGCGGGGCGGCCTGTCCCGAGCACATCATTCGCGCCTTCCAGGAAGACTACGACGTCGAGGTCGTGCACGCCTGGGGCATGACCGAAACCTCGCCGGTCGGCACCCTGTCGGTGCTGACGGACGAACTGGTCAAGCTGCCTTACGATCAGCAGATGCCCTATCGCCTCAAGCAGGGCCGGCCACCCCTGGGTATCGAGCTCAAGCTGACCGATGACGCCGGTCAGCGCCTGCCGCATGACGGCAAGAGCTTCGGCAATCTGAAGATCAAGGGACCGACCATCGCCGGCGAATATTTCCGGGGCGCCGGCGGCAACATCCTCGACGACGAGGGCTTCTTCGATACCGGCGACGTGGCCACGATCGACGATCACGGCTTCATGCAGATCACCGACCGCGCCAAGGACGTGGTGAAGTCCGGCGGCGAGTGGATCAGCACCATCGAGATCGAGAATATCGCTGCGGGGCATCCCAAGGCGGCCCTGGCGGCGGTGATCGGCGTGCCCCATCCCAAGTGGGACGAACGGCCGATCCTGCTGATCAAGCTCAAGGAGGGCGAGACCGCCACCCGCGAAGAGTTCCTCGAGTTCCTGCAGGGCAAGATCGCCAAGTGGTGGATGCCCGACGACGTGCTGTTCGTCGACGACATCCCGCTGGGCGCCACCGGCAAGATCGACAAGAAGCTGATCCGCCAGCGGCTGAAGGATTATGTGCTGCCGACCGCTGTGGCCGCCGCGCCGACCCTGGCCGCCGCCGATGGCGGCCAGGCCGCGCGCATCTATGCGCCAGATCCGGTGGAGACGCCGTTCGATGTGGAGGCGATCGCCTCGGGGGAGCTTGAGGCCGGGGCGGTTCAAGTCGAAACCGCCCCGGCCGAGATCGAGCCGACCTTCGTCGTCGCGCCTGACATCCAGACCCTGCCGCCTGCGGAAGACCTGCCGCCGGCCGAGGACCTGAACGACCAGCCCCTGAGGCTGCACGAGCCCGAGGCCGCCGCGCCGCCCGTCGCCACGTCCGTGGTCTCGGTCGCTGAGGACCTGCCGTTCGCCGTGCCCCTCACGCCGCGCGATCGGCGCAAGGCCAAGGCCGCCGCCGCCAAGGTCGGCCAGACGCCGTCCTGGGCGCCGCTCTATCTGGACCTGGCCCTGGTCATCGCCCTGGTCCCCGGATTGCTGGTGGCGGTTGGCGCGCTTGGCGTGAAGTTTGGCCTGCTGGACCTGCCGCTCGGCTACGCCCTGATGGCCCAGGACTGGGCGCCGAAGGTGGCGCTCCTCAGCGTCGCCACGGGCGTGCTGGGCCTGATCATCGCCCTGATGGTCGGGTTCGGAAAGCTGTGGAAGCGGGTCCTGCTGATCCTGCTGATCACCGCCGCCACCATCGCCGCCATGCTGGGCGTCAACGCCGTTGGCGGCCGGGCGCCGCCGCTGCACGACGTGGCCACCGACTGGAAGACGCCTCTGGGCTTTTCCGACGCGGCCCTGGCCGCGCGCGGGGGCTCGGCCCAGGCGGTCGAGGATGATCCCAGCCTGCCGGTCGGTTCGGTGGTCTTCGCGGGCCGCCGGGTCGCCGACGTCAATGCCGAGACCTGCGCTGCGGCGCGCCCTCTGGTGATGGAGCGCGCGCCCGCCGACGCCTATGAGGCGGCCAAGGCGGCGGTGCTGGCTTCGGGCCTGACCCTGATCACCGACGATCCCATGGACGGACGGCTGGAGGCCACCGGCAGCAGCTACTGGTACGGGCTGGTCGACGACCTGGTGGTGCGGGTGCGGCCCGACGCCGCCGGGGCGCGGGTCGACATGCGCTCGATCAGTCGCGAGGGCGGCGCCGACATGGGCCGCAACTGCCGGCGGATCGAAGGTCTGCTTGTCGCTATAAAGGGCTAGCCGCTCACGGCAGCCTGTAGCCGGCGTCCAGATCCGCAGCCCCGTCGCAGACCACACGGCCTTCGCGGACCAGCTGCTGGATGTGGGCCAGCACCGACATGGCGGCGGCCGGGTGCAGTCGCGGATCGACCGCCGCATAGAGCACCGGCACCATCGCCTTGATCTGCCCGTGGCCGGCGGCCAGGGCGTCGAGGATCTGGGCCTCCCGCGCGCGGCGATGGGCGATATAGGCGTCGACGAAGGGCGTGACCTCGCGGATGGGCGCGCCATGGGTCGGCCAAAGCGTGTCGAAGCCGCGGGCCTTCACCTTGTCCAGGCTGGCGAAATAGTCGCCCATGTCGCCGTCTGGCGGGGTGATGACCGTGGTTGACCAGCCCATGATGTGATCGCCGCAGAAGAGGGCGTTCTCTTCCTTCAGGCCAAAACAGACATGGTTGGAGGTGTGGCCGGGCGTGGTGATGGCGTCCAGCGTCCAGCCGGGGCCGGACAGGACCTGGCCGTCGACCAGCTCGACATCGGGCCTGAAGCGGCCGTCGGCGCCTTCCTCGAGCCCGGCCCCTTCGGGTCCCCTTGAGGCCTCTCCAGGGTCTGACGGGGCAGGGCGGCCATAGATCGTGGCCCCGGTCAGATCGGCCAGGGGGCGGGCGAGGGGGGAATGGTCCAGGTGGTGGTGGGTGACCAGGATATGGGTCACGCGCTCGCCCTTCAGCGCCGCCAGCAGGGCGTCGAGATGTTCGGCGATCTCGGGGCCGGGATCGATCACCGCCACCTCGCCCGAGCCGACGATATAGACTCCGGTGCCGGTATAGGTGAACGGCCCCGGATTGCGGGCGATCACCCGCCGTATCAGCGGCGAGACCTGATCGCAGCGGCCATACTCGAACTCGATCTCGCGAATATAGGGGATCATGGCTGTCTCCGGCGCCGGTCTTGCGGATGACCCCTCCAGTAACCCTTGGAGGACGAGCCATGGTGGCGGACGCGGCGATTTTTGTCTCAAAACGGCTTCAGCGCGCTGCCTTCGCCGTGCTGTGTCTCGTGATGGCCCAGTTCGTCCTGGCCAGCTGCGAGGCGGAACAGTCCCCGATGGCGGCCCGGGTGTCGCTCTAGGCGCACTCCATAGGGAAGAGCTTGCGTGGCTCAGTCGGGCAGGACGCCCGACAGGTCATAGCCGGCCGCTGCGCCCTGGCTGACCAGGGTCTGGCGGTCACTGGCGCCTGTCAGGGCCTGGCCGAGCGACCAGGTGACGATCGAGCGCGTCCCCGAACGACAGAAGGCCAGCACCGGCCCGCCTGCGGCCTCCACGGCGCGCTGGACGGCCTCGACCTGATCAGGGCTCGGCCCGCCCCGCACCGGGATGTGCACATAGTCCAGGCCCGCCGCGCGAGCCGCCGCCTCGATCACGGCGCTGGAAGGCTGGCTGGGGTCTTCGCCATCAGGCCGGTTGTTGATGACCAGAACGAATCCCTCGGCGGCCGCCCGGGCGATGTCGGCTTCCGTCACCTGCGGGCTGACGGAAAGGGAGTCGGTGACGCGTCGGAAGTCGCTCATGGGTGCTCGCTCAGCTCGCTGACCAGCCTGCCGCGGGAACGCGCGGCCAGCGCGGCATCATCACGAGAGCCGGGCGCCGTGGCAACGGGCATTGGGGCCCGAACATGCCCTTGAAACGATCATTGGCCGAAATCGATGTGCGGAAATTGACCCATAAAGGGGTGGAAAACACCGATATTTCGACGGATCGTTGGAATGCGTTTCGGTATTGTCAAGATTGGCGAGGTGGATTTTGCCGACCCTTACAACCTTGAGATAGCAATGTTCACCGAGCGCTGACTGGTCAAATTTTTCTACAAAACCAAGCTTTTAGGGGAAGCTTGGCCTGCAGCTCAGCCTGGTGCGTCGAATGGTCTGACCGACTTTGACAAGAATGGGGCGCCGGTGTTGCGTTTTTACGACAGCGGTGAGCCATGTGGGTTACCGAGTTGTAATGCCAATTGACCCAAAACTGTCATGGCTCCTAACGTCCCCGCCAACCGGGAAAATGTTTTCCGGGACACCAGTAATCTCGTGATGCACTCGGTGCGGATTTCTGCGCCCGCCGGACGAAAAGTTTTCTTCAGGGGCCTGTCCGGCCGAAACGTCGCATCACGCTAGAGGGGATAAGATGAACATGAACTCCACAAAGGGTAGCGTTCGCGCGCGTCTGTTGACGTCGACGCTGCTGGCAGGTCTCGCGTCGATCGCGACGCCGCTGGCCATCACGACTGTCGCCACGGCCATTCCGACCATCGCCAGCGCCCAACAGACCGGCGCCCTGCGTATCGCCGTCACCGGCTCCAACGGCGCGCCCCTGTCGGGCGCCAATGTCGTTGTCCGTTCGCCTGACAGCCTGGTGTCCAAGTCCGCCGTGACCGGCACTGACGGCCGCGCCCGCCTGGCCGGCCTGGATCCGTCGACCAACTATTCGGTCACCGTTTCGGCCTCCGGCTTTAATGAATACACCGCCAGCAACGTCGCCGTTGTCAGCGGCAAGGATCTGAGCGTCGGTTACGCCCTGGCCGCCGTCGCCGATGCGAACGCCGTCGAAGAAATCATCGTGACCGGCGTCTCGCTGGCCGCTGTTGACGTCACCTCGGCGACCGTCGGCACCACCCTGACCCTGGACGTCGTGGAATCGCTCCCGACCGGCCGTAACTATCAGAGCTACCTGCAACTGGTTCCGGGCGTGAAGCCTTCGACCGGCGGCAACCCCTCGTCGCGTTCGGGCATCAACTACTCCGACGTCGGCGGCACCACCGGCGCTTCGACCGACAACGTCTACTACCTCGACGGCGTCGACGTCACCGACCCGACCGCCGGCACCTTCGGCGCCAACTTCAACTCGGAAATCATCCAGGAACAACAAGTGATCGTCGGCGGCGTGCCGGTCGAATTCGCTGGTGGTTCGGGCCTGGTTTCGCGCGTTGTCACCAAGTCGGGCTCCAACGAGTGGCACGGTTCGGTCAACTACTACCTGCAGAACGACAGCCTGGTCTCCAAGGACAAGCACGCTACGTCGGGCGGCTTCAAGACCTATGACACCGCCTTCACCCTGGGCGGCCCGGTCATCAAGGATCGCCTCTGGGTCTTCGGCTCGTACCAGAAGAAGCACCGCGAAGATGAAGTCCTCGATCCGGCGACCGGCGCTGTCCGCCGTTCGGTCGAGCGCGACGACAAGTACGCCTTCTTCAAGGCCACCTGGCAGATCACCGACAACGACCGCCTGACCGGCTCGTTCTTCAACGACCCGACCGAAATCAGCGGTTCGTCGCTGTCGACCGTGCTGAACAATCGCGACCGTGCGACCAAGCAGGGCGGCGACAACTACAAGATTGAGTACGCCCGCACCTGGGGCGATCTGCAGACCAACGCCTACTACTACAACCACAAGGGCGAGTTCACCCAGAACGCCGCTGTCCAGACCGTTCGCGACAACATCAGCTTCCAGAGCAACGCAGGCTCCACGCTCGCGCAGCGTCAACTGGGCGGTTTCGGTTCGAACCTCGAGCAGCATCGTGACCGTGAAGAGTACGGCCTGACCGCTGAATACTATCTGGACACGTCGTTCGGCAGTCACACCTTCAAGGCCGGCTATACGAACTCGACCAACACCTACGAAGAAAACGGCTCAGTTCCGGGCGGCGCGACCTACGCCTCGCTCGCGTCGATCTATGCCGGCAAGTCCTATGCCGACTATACCGGTCTGTCTCAGGGCGGTATTGCTCCTCCGAGCATGACGGCTCGATCCGTCGTTCAGGCTGATAACCCCCGCGTTATTGCCGCGATCAACGCCAACGCCACGGCTCGCGCCGCCGTTGACACCGATGCCAACGGCACTGTGTCGGTTGCGGAACTGAACGCCTACCGCTTCACCAGCACCGCGGGTAACCCCTACGGCAACGTCAACGTTTACCGCGCCCTGCGCACGGTCAACGCGCCTTACTCGGTGAAGAGCGAAGGCCAGACCCTGTACGCTCAGGACACCTGGACCTGGAACCAGCTGACGGTCGGCGCCGGCGTCCGCGCCGAAAAGTGGGAGCACTTCGCTTCCGACGGCAGCAAGTCGGCGACCTTCGACTGGGAAATCGCACCCCGCATCAACGTCGTTTACGACCTGTTCGGCAACGGCCGCAGCAAGCTGTTCGCCTTCGCCGGCCGTTATTACGATCCCGTTCGTAACAACATGTCGGACTTCGCCGGCGCCCTGACGGGTCCTGTCGACGAAGAGCAGGTCTTCATCGGCGGCCAGTGGGTCACCTTCCGCACCCGCGGTGGCGCGACCACGCCTGACGCCCTGTTCGCGCCGAGCACCAAGACCCCGTACACGAACGAGTTCATGATCGGTGGTTCGACCACCTTCGGTTCGAGCATCGGCGTGTCGGCGACCCTGACGCACCGCGAGACCCGCGACATCCTCGAAGACTTCGACCTGGCGCTGTACTCGGATCCGAACCTGACGGTGGCCACCGCTCCCGAGGGCTACGCCGCTCCGGGTTCGGCGTTCTACCTGCCGTATTCGTACTTCGGCTACACCACCAAGCCGAACGCGAACTACGTCCTGGGCACCCTGCCGGGTGGCGAGCGTAACTACACGGGCTTCGAATTCACCGTCACCAAGTTCAAGACCACGAACTGGCAAGGTCAGGCTTCGTACACCCACAACAAGGCCGAGGGTAACTCCAACTCGGACAGCAACGCCGACTTCCAGGGCGACTGGGTTGCGCTCGATCCGCGCGCTCCGAACGTCTACGGAAAGCAGCCGGGCAACATCAAGCACCAGTTCAAGGCTTATGGCTCGTATGACTTCGACTTCGGTCTGCAGGCCAGCGGCGTGTTCAACTGGAACAGCGGCACCCTCTACACGCCGTCGCAACTGATCAGCGGCCGTTACTTCGCGCCGATGGACAATGCCTACGCCTGGGGCGGCGTCACCGACACCTACCTGCAAGCCGGCAAGGTCGGCAGCGAAACGGCTCCGTCGTACTACACCTTCGACATGCGTCTGAAGTATGTGCGCGACCTGCCGATCGGCAAGGCCGAGTTCTTCCTCGACGTCTTCAACGTGCTGAACAAGCAATCGGCAACCGACGAGATGAAGCTGGAAGCCGGCGACGGCATCTACAAGTTTGGCCAAGCCAACAACTGGGTCCAACCGCGTCGTGCTTACCTCGGCGTCCGTTACGCCTTCTAATCGAGGCTCTACGCTTCGATGACATTGGGAATGCCGGCGCGAAAGCGCCGGCATTTTCTTTTGGTCCGTCCCTTGACCGGGCGTGGCGGCGGCCCCCGAAAGGGGGCCGCCGTTTTCGCTGCAGCCGCTTCCATGGACGGGTTTGCCACACGGCGACTGGCCGCCTTGCGGCCTGGCGACGAGGATCTGGCCGACCGACGGCCCTGCGCCTTGATCCGGAGGTCGCGCGAGGTCTCGGCGGCGTCATGACGGCCAGGTCACCGCCGCCTGTCTGAAATCCAATCACCGCCATCGGGCCGAACACGGCGCCGGCTTGCGGACGCGGAGGGCCAGGGATGGACCCTCTGTGGGCCGCGCCGGCTTGCGCCGCGACGGTCCGAGCCGGGTCACGTCGGCCCGGTCCCTCAAGGGGCGCACGGGGCGCAGCCCGTGCGCCTGAGGGCGGGCCTTTCGCGGGAGCGCGACGCCATCTCTCGTGACCGGCCTTGCGGCGTCCCTCGTCGATCACGATAGCCCACGAAAAAGGGCCGCCAAGCGATGCCTGGCGGCCCTGGTTCCGTCGTTTGTCGACTGCTCTACCGGATCGGCGTGTCGGCCAGCACGCTCGCCCCGCCCGGTGCGGCGCGCAGGCGGGCGGTGGCCAGCTCGTCGAGAATGGCCTCAGAGCGTGGATCGCCCAGGATCCAGGCCGAGGCCGCCAGGGTGCGCATCGAGGTCGCGCTGATGCCCAGGGCGTGCTCGATGGCCTCGAACGGCGACTGGCCGCTGTCCATGCGCTTGAGGCGCACCTCGCCGGTCAGATTGGCCAGGCTCTTGGCCTTGTCGACCGCCTGATAGAAGCCGCCCAGCTCGTCGACCAGGCCCAGCTGCTTGGCCTGCTCGCCGGTCCAGACCCGGCCCTTGGCGATCTCGCGCACGCGCTCGGGCGGCAGCTTGCGGCCCTCGGCGACGCGGGTGATGAAGCTGGCATAGATGCGGTCCATCCAGCCGGCGAACCTGGCGCGCTGGTCGTTGGTGAAGCCGTCACCCGCACCGAAGGCGCCGGCATAGTCGCCGCCCACATGCACCTGGCGGGTGTCGACGCCGAAGCGTGACAGGGCCTCGCCAATCGCGAACTTGCCGCCATAGACGCCGATCGAGCCGGTCAGGGTGGTGGGCTCGGCGATGATCGACGAGGCGCCGCTGCTGATCCAGTAGCCGCCCGAGGCGGCATAGGTTCCCATGCTGACCACCACCGGCTTGCCGGCGGCTTTGGCGGCCTTCACGGCGGCCAGGATCTGTTCCGACGCGGTGTCGGAGCCGCCGGGCGAGGAAACGCGGAAGACGATGGCCTTGACGTCCTTGTCGGCCGCGGCGTCGTACAGCGCCTTGGCCACGTCGTCGGAATAGACCGTGGACTCGCTGCCGAACGGCGAGGCCGAGCCGCTGGTTCCGGTGACGATGGGGCCCTCGGCGCCGATCACGGCGATCGCGGGTCCGGTCTTGGACGCCGGCCGCTTGGAGCGGTTGGCGTAGTCGTCGAAATCGATCAGCTTGGCGCCCTTGCCGGCCCGCGTCAGGGCTTGGGTCTGAACGTCGTGAACCTGGCCGACCCGGTCGATCAGGCCCTTGGCCTGGGCTTCCTGGGCGCTGTAGGGGCCGGCCTCGAGGTCGCGGATCAGCACGGCGGGGTTCTTCATGCGGTCGGCGGCGGCCGTGGTCAGGGCGGTGCGATAGACCGAGCCCATCCACGACAGCGACGACTCGCGGTGGGCCGGTGTGTAGTCGGTATAAAGGTAGGGATTGACCGCGTTCTTGTACTCGTAGCGCTGCTCGTAGTCGGCCTTGACGCCGTACTTGTCGAAGAAGCGCTTGAAGAACATCGCCTCGCTGGCGACGCCCACGGCCTGGAACGAACTGTCGGGCTGCATCCAGAACTCGCTGGACGCCGCGCCCAGCATGTAGGTCGAGGTCACCATGCCCGAGGGATACAGCCCCTGGCTGTGGGCGTAGATCGGCTTCTTGCCGACCGAGCGGAAGTGCTTGAAGGCCAGGCGCAGTTCGTCGGCGGCGGCCGGAGCCATGCCGCCCTCGGGCAGGCGCACCAGCAAGGCCTTGACCTTGTCGTCGCCCTCGGCGCGCCGCAGGGTCTCAATCACCGACATGACGGAATTTCCGCCGCCGCTGAACGCCGCGAAGGGGTTCTGGGCCGCCTGATCGGTCAGTCCGCTGCGCAGGTCCAGATGCAGCACCGAATGGGCGGGAACCGGAGCCGGACGCGCCGCGCCGGCGGCCATCACGATCAACAGGAAGGGGACGCCCACCACGAACAACACCAGGCCGACAAACACGCCGGCCACGGTCAGGAAGAACTGCTTCATCGAAGATCCCGTCACCAATTCAGTCGCAGGCTAACGGCTGTCGCGCCGCCGTACAAATGAACAGCGTGCAACCTCGACGCGGCGAACGCGAATCTGTTGGAAACAAAGGGATTTATAAACGGGAGAAGATGGTCGGAGTGGCAGGATTTGAACCTGCGACCCCTGCGTCCCGAACGCAGTGCTCTACCAGACTGAGCCACACTCCGACTTGGAGGGCGGCTTATAGAGGCGTGGCCGCCCCCTCGCAAGGGTCAAATATGGCGCTCGAAAAAGAAGTTGAAAGCGCCGTTGCATCCATCCGACTCCTGCGCTATCTCCACCGCCTCGCCGATCCCTACGGGGTTTCGCCGTTCCTGCTGGGGAATGGTGTAATGGTAACACAGCGGTTTTTGGTACCGTCGTTCTAGGTTCGAGTCCTAGTTCCCCAGCCACGTCTCCCATGACTTTAAACGCATCGCGGTCCCCGCCGCCTTGCGCCGCTGAGAGCGGCGAACAGACTTGCCCGCAGCGCGCGCATGTATCGATTATCGGTGTCGAAAGTTGAGTTGCTGGTCTAGCCAAACGCTGGGCGCGAACTCTGTTGCATTTTGACCAGCCGCAACGTTGTGGGGGACGGTCGTGACCGCGATTTCCCGACCATCGATCTCTATTTCGCAGCCGGCGACAGAAAAGGCCGTTTGAACAAGCGATCTCGATGCCGGTGTGATCCAATCACTACTTGTATTCCAACGTAGGGGGTGTATTTCCAAATCAAAGCATGATTGGAGACGTCATCGTGGAAGACAAAGCCTCGCTCATCGAGCTGACTGCGGAAATCGTGGCCAACTATGTCGCGAATAACATCACACCGGTATCCGATCTTCCGGCGCTGATTCGCGCCACGCATGACGCCCTTGCAGGTATTGGCTCGCCGGAAGCTCCGGTTGTCGAGGCGGTTACGAAGGCTACTTCGGCGCAGATTCGCAAGAGCATCACGCCGGACGCTCTGATCAGCTTTGAAGACGGCAAGCCCTACAAGACGCTGAAGCGCCACCTGACCACGCACGGCATGACCGTTGCCGAATACAAGGCCAAGTGGGGTCTGCCCAACGACTATCCTACGACTGCGCCCGCCTATAGCGAAGCCCGTTCGGCCATGGCCAAGGCCCTGGGCTTGGGTCAAGGCGGCCGCAAGGCCAAGAGCCCGGCCAAGGCGCCGCGCGCCCGCAAGGCGTAAGGCTTTCGACATTGACTGAAGAGGGGCTGGCCGAAAGGCCGGCCCCTTTTTGATTCCGCGTCGCCTGGCCGCCTGAGCGCCTCTAGGCCGAGGCCCGGTCTTCTTCCGGCGCGGGCGGCGTGAAGATCCGCGTCACGGTCTCGACAAGTTTCGCCACTTCGATCGGCTTTGGGATCAGGCCGTCCATGCCCGCATCGGCATAGAGTGTTTGCTCATGGGCCAGCACACTGGCCGTCACGGCGAAGATCGGCGTGCGGGGGCGGCCCGTTAGGCGCTCGCGCTCGCGGATCGTCCGGCTGGCCTCGATGCCGTCCATGCCCGGCATGTGGATGTCCATCAGGATGGCGTCCCAGGGCTCAAGCTCCCACATGGCCACCGCTTCGCGACCATCGCGGGCGACCTCGCCATGGACGCCCAGATGGCCCAGCAGGGTCAGCAGGACGGTGCGGTTGGTGTCGTTGTCATCGACCACCAGGATCCGGGGCGGGGTCTCATCGTCATAGGCGGCTGCGGGAAGGGTCGCGGGCGCGCTGGCGGCCGCCTGGACCTCGGGCATGGGCGTCGAAAACCGGAAGCGCGTACCGCCGCCGGGCAGGGAGGCAAAGTCGATCCGGCCGCCCATCAGCCCCACCAGCTCCTTGCAGATCGCCAGGCCCAGGCCCGCGCCGCCGGCGCGGCGGGTGCTGGAGCTGTCCAGCTGAGCGAACTTGCCAAAGACCAGGCCGCGATGGCTTTCGGGGATTCCGACACCCGTGTCTTCTATACAGAAGGTCACCATGTGGGCGTCGCCTTCGACGGTCACCCGCACATGGCCGCGATCGGTGAACTTTATGGCGTTGGAGATCAGGTTGCTCAGCACCTGACGCAGGCGCTCGGCGTCGCCCAGCCGCCAGCCTGTCGCCGTCGGCGCGATGTCCAGCGAGAAGGCCAGGCCCTTTTCCCGCGCCAGGCCGCCATAGAGTTGTCTCAGGGCGTCCAGCATGAAATCCAGTTCGAAGGGTGCGGGGATGATCTCCATCCGGCCCGCCTCGATCCTGGAAATGTCGAGAATGGCGTTGATCACCCCCAGCAGCGACTGGCCGGACGTGGTGATCATGCCCAGGCGATGTCGCTGTTCCGGATCAAGCGCGCCGGTCTCCATGATCTGGGCCATGCCCAGGACACCGTTCAGGGGCGTGCGGATCTCGTGGCTCATGGTGGCCAGGAAGTCGGTCTTGGCGCGGTTGGCGGTCTGGGCCGCGATCGCCAGGGCCTCGGCCCGGGCCTGCAGCCGCCGGTTCTCCTTCAGCTCCCGCTGGAGGTCGGCGTTCAGGGCGTCGCTGGCGAGCCGGGCGTGAACTTCCCGACTGACCGCGCCACGCACCATGGTGGACATGCCAAGGGCGGCGAACGCGCCGGCCATGCCCATGAACATGTACTGGGCAATCATGTCGCCGGGGGCCTTGCGGGCCATCAGGAACAGTCCCGTCATCGCCAGGGCGACACTGATCAGCGCCACCCGGCGGGTCGGGGCCGAGGCCGCAAACACCAGCGCCATCAGCACGAAATAGACCAGTTTCTGGGGTTCCAGGTGTAGCGTGTGGTGGGCGATGACATTGGCCAGGAACAGGCCATTCATCACCAGGATCAGGGCCTCCAGCCGCCAGCCGGTCCAGTGTCCGCGCCCCAGAGCCCGCCAGGCGACAAACGCGTAGGCCGCCGCCGTCACCGACAGGCTGCCCAGGATCAGCAGGTTCGAAGGGGTTTCATAGAAGGGATGCGAGAGGCTGATCAGGCAGTAGTAAACGGCCGCAGCAATCAGATAGCCGCGCGCGATCGGTACATAGGCCTGTATCAGGGCGGCCTCGGCGGGCCTCGATGTTGAGGTGATCGGCAAAGCCAAACCCTGTCTACGACTTCATGTGTCCCACCACTTCAGTTTCTGTAGCCGAGGAAGAGTTAAATCTTGGCCCAGGGCCATGACTGACACCTGTCAATTCAGGCTCTAGACACCGCTCAGCGCCAGTCCCGGCGCATCTGGATTTCGCGTTCCGCCGCCATTCAGAGGGCGCTGCATCCACACCAGATCGACCCATCGGCCAAATTTGAAGCCCATGTCGGGGAAAACCCCCTGTTTTGCGAAGCCCATCGCCGCGTGCAGGCCGATGGAGGCGCTGTTGCCGCTATCGCCGATCACCGCGACCATCTGACGCAACCCCAGCGCTTCGCAGGCCTCGATCAGGGCGGCCAGCAGGGCGCGGCCCACGCCCTGTCCCACGGCGTCCGGCGAAATATAGACGCTGTCCTCGACCGTGTAGCGATAGGCGGCGCGCAAACGAAACGGGCCGGCATAGGCATAGCCCAACACGACGCCATCCCGTTCGGCGACCAGATAGGGCAGGCCGCGATCGAGGAACGTGGCGCGGCGACGGGCCATCTCGTCCTGCTCGGGTGGATCTTCCTCGAAGGTGCCCAGGCCGTTGCGGACGTTCCAGCCATAGATCGCCGTGATGGCCGCCAGGTCGGCGTCGGTGGAGGGGCGGATGGTGAGGGTCATTGGAAAGTCCTCCCCCCGATGGGGGAGGCGGCCCGCAGGGCCGGAGGGGGACGTGATCCCCGCCGTTGGCTGACTTCCCCCAACGTCGGCTTCGCCGACACCTCCCCCTTCAGGGGAAGGACCTTGAAGCCAGGCACCCTTAAGCCTCCCAACCCTTGTCCACCGCCCAGACCGCGAAGGCGTAGTCCAGGGCGATCTCCTTGAGGAAGTCGAACCGGCCCGAGGCCCCGCCGTGGCCGGCGTCCATATTGATCTTCAGCAGGACGGGCCGGCCGCTGGTGCTGGCCGGCCGCAGTTTGGCCACCCACTTTTCGGGCTCCCAGTAGGTGACGCGCGGGTCGGACAGACCGCCGGTGGCCAGCACCGCCGGATAGGGCTTGGCCTCGACATTGTCATAGGGGCTGTAGCTGGCGATGTAGTCATAGGCCGCCGCGTCCTCCAGCGGATTGCCCCATTCGGGCCATTCGGGCGGGGTCAGCGGCAGGGTGACGTCGCTCATGGTGTTGACCACGTCGACGAACGGCACAGCCGCGATGATCCCGGCGAACAGGTCGGGCCGCATGTTGGTGATCGCGCCCATCAGCAGACCACCGGCCGAGCCGCCATAGGCCACGGTGTTCGACGGCTTGCCGTAGCCGGCCCCATGCAGGTGCTCGGCGCAGGCGATGAAGTCGGTGAAGGTGTTCTTCTTCCTGTCCTTCTTGCCGTCCAGGAACCAGCTCCAGCCCTTTTCCGAGCCGCCGCGCGGGCAGGCCGTGGCCCAGATCCAGCCGCGGTCGACCAGGCTGAAATTGCGGATCGAGAAGCTGGCCTCCATCGAGACGCCGTAGCTGCCATAGCCGTAGAGGAGGAGCGGCGCCGAGCCATCCAGCTTTGTGCCCTTCTTCATCAGGATGAAGACCGGCACCTCGGTGCCGTCGCTGGCCTTGGCGTTGAGGCGGCGGGTCTCGTACTGGCTGGGATCGTGGCCGGAGGGGATTTCCTGGGTCTTGCGCAGGGTCCGCTCGCGCGTCGCCATGTCATAGTCGAACCACTGCCGGGGCGTGGTCATCGAGTTGTAGACGAAGCGCACGGTGGCGGTGTCGTACTCGTAGCCGCCCTCGAGGCTGAGGGCATAGGCGGCCTCGTCGAAGTCGACGACGTGCTCTTCGCCGGCCCCATTTTTGTCAGGGCGCGCCGTGATGACGATGCGGTTGACGGCGTCCACCTTTTCCAGCCGCGCGAAGTGGTTCTGGAAGGCGATCATGCCGACGATCAGCCGGCCGGGGGTGTGGGCCACCCAGTCCTTCCAGTGGGCCTTGCCGGGCGCGGTTTCGGGCGCGGTGACCAGCTTCCAGTCGACGGCGCCGTCGGCGTTGGTGCGGATCACGAAGTGGTCGTTCCAGTGGTCCAGCTCGTAGCGCAGGCCCACCTGACGCGGCTCGACCACCACAGGCTTGGCGGTCGGGTCGCTGGCCGGGATCAGCAGGTTTTCGCTGGTCTCCTGGTTGCCGCAGCTGATGACGATGAACTTCTCGGACGACACCGTGCCGACGCCGATGAAGAAGCCTTCGTCGGGCTCGTCATAGATCAGCACGTCGTCCTTGGCGCCGCCGCGGGCCGGGCGGCGATGGATGCGGGCGGGGCGGCCATTGTCGTCCCGGAAGGTCCAGAACAGCCACTGGCTGTCGGGCGAGAAGCAGAAGTCGCCGGTGGTGCTCTCAACGGGGCTTTCCAGCACCGCGCCGGTCGCCAGATCCTTGACGTGGATGCGATAGACTTCCGAGCCCTGCTCATCGATGGCAAAGGCATAGAGCCTGTGGTCCGGCGAATGGCTGGCGGCGCCGACCTGGTAGAAGGCCTTGCCCTTGGACTCGGCCTCTTCGTCCAGCAGGATCTGTTCGGCCCCGCCGCCCCTGGGCTTGCGGGCGTGGATCGGGTGCTGCGCCCCGGTCTCGAAGCGGGTGTAGTATTCCCACGGACCATCGGGGGCGGGGACGGAGGCGTCATCCTGCTTGATGCGGCCCTTCATCTCCTCGAACATCGCCGTCTGCAGCGCCTCGGTCGAGGCCAGCATGGCCTTGGTGTAGGCGTTCTCGGCGGTCAGGTGTTCCTTGACGTCGGCCTTGATCAGCGACGGGTCGCGCAGGACCTTCTGCCAGTTGTCGTCTTTCATCCACGCATAGTCGTCGGTCCGCACCCGGCCCAGCTGCTCGATGCGCTTGGGCTCCTTCTTGGCGACGGGCGGGACGGGGCGAGCGGCTTTGGATGCGGACATGGAGATCCCGGGAATGAAAACTGGACTTGAAGTAAGCACGGCGGCCGCGCTCGTCATCATCTGACGTCGGTTCATGATGCTTGTTTCCCCCACCAACGCGTAAACGATCTCTGCGTCAGATCGCCAGCTTGCGGGCCATGACGGGTCTGGTCAAACTTATCTGGCGAAGCGCGCCGACGTGCGCCCAGCGGGGTAAGTAAAAGAGTAGGGGCGACGATGGTTTACGACCTGTCCGTCGATCTGATCCAGGCGACGGTTCAGCTTGAGCAGCCGCTCAAGGACGGTTCGCGAACGGTCGGCACCGGGTTCCTGATCGCCGACATCGATCCAGACGGCAAACCCCGCACCATCCTGATCACCGCCGCCCACGTCCTTGACCGCATGCCGTCGTTCTCGGCCAAGATCGGCTATCGCATCCAGTCCAGTGACGGCGTCTGGCGCTATGATCCCCAGACCCTGAAGATTCGCGACGGCGACCATCCGCTGTGGGTCAAGCACGCGGGCCGCGATGTCGCCGCCCTCGTGGTCGAGGCGCCGCCGGAATTCGCCAAGGCGGCGATCCCGCTGGCCTGGCTGGCCAAGGACGACACCTTCAGCCACTACAAGCTGGGTCCCGGCGACGAGATGATGGCCCTGGGCTTTCCCCGCGGCCTGTCGGCCAATCCGGCCGGCTTTCCCATTCTGCGGTCGGGCCGCGTGGCCTCCTATCCGCTGGCCCCGGCCACGGCCTTTCCGACCTTCCTGATGGATTTCGCGGTCTTCCCCGGCAATTCGGGCGGACCGGTGTTTATGGCGCAGGGCGCGCGCCGCCGCCCGGGTGCGACGGAGGCGCAGGAAGTGCAGTTCATCGCCGGCATCCTGACCCAGCAGGTCGAGCTGTCGGGCGAGCGGCTGGAGATCGGCATCGTCACCCACGCCAAATATATCCGCGAGACCATCGGCCTGCTGGGCAAGCTGTCGCCCCTGACGGCAGCCGCGCCGTCCACCCGGATCGAACCGTTGCTCGAGGGCGCGACGGCCGCCTCGGCTGCGGTCTCGGCCAGCGCCATGGGTGTGGGACGCTAGAAAGGCTGGGAACCTTCGCATCAGCGGAGCCGTTCTTGTCGGGACATTCACCCCAACAGGAGCACAGCCATGAGCACCAATCGTGTTGAAGGCGCTATCGACAAGGGCGTCGGCGCCGCCAAGGAAGCGATCGGCAAGGCGACAGGCAATGAACGCCTCGAAGCCGAAGGCCTGGCCCAGAAGGCCAAGGGCGACATCCAGAACAAGGTCGGCCAGGCGCAGGACGCCATCGGCGACGCCATCAAGAAGTAAGGCCTGGTTCCGACCAGACTGACGAACGGCCCCGGGCGCTATCCTGGGGCCGTTTTTCGTTTGCGGTGTGGGGTTGATTACGCCGGAGGTAATGGCGCGTCGGCCAGGCTCGACCTAGCCTGCGCTGATGACCACCACCGTCCTAACCATCGGCGAGCGGCTGCGCGACTGGCGTCAACGGCGCCGGCTCAGCCAGCTGGACCTGGCCTGCGAGGCCGAGATCTCGACCCGGCACCTGTCGTTCCTGGAAACCGGCCGCGCCGCCCCCAGTCGCGACATGGTGCTGCGTCTGGCCGAGGGGCTGGGCGTGCCGCTGCGCGAACGCAACGTCCTGCTGCTGGCCGCCGGCTTTGCGCCGGTGTTCCCCGAACGGTCGCTGGACGACCCGGGGCTGGAGGCCGCCAAGATCGCGGTCGAGACGCTGCTGGCGGCCCACATGCCGTTTCCGGCCCTGGCCATCGACCGGCGATGGACCCTGCTGGCCCACAACGCCTCGGCGGGCCTTCTGCTGGAGGGTGTCGACCCGAAACTGCTGGAGGGGCCGGTCAACATGCTGCGCCTGAGCCTGCACCCCGACGGCGTCGCGCCCCGCATCGCCAATCTGGCCGAACTGCGCGGCCACATCCTGTCGCGTCTGCGCCGTGAACTGGCCGATAATGGTGACGCGGGTCTGGCCGACCTGATCCGCGAGTTGTCGGCCTATCCTGGTGGCGAGGCCCATCCCCGCGGCGGCGAGGGGATGATCGCCGTGCCGCTGCGGCTGAACACGCCCTTGGGCGAACTGTCGTTCCTGACGACCACAATGACCTTCAGCGGCGCGCTGGACGTGACCGTATCTGAACTGACGATCGAGACATTCCTGCCGGCCGATCCCGCCACGGCCGCCGCTCTGGGGGCCGTGGCGGGAGGCTGAGGGCTTAGGCGCCGTAGATGATCGAGATGGTCTCGGCCACGCAGGCGGGGCGCTCTTCACCTTCGATCTCGATGGTGCACTCGTTCTTCATCTGCAGGCCGCCCGATTTGGGCTCGGCGCTGAGCAGCTTCTGGCGCATGCGCACGCGCTTGCCGACCCGGACCATGCCGGTGAAGCGGACCTTGTCGCAGCCGTAGTTGATGCCGCGCGTCACGCCGGTGACGTGCAGGATGCCGGCGCCCAGCATCGGGATCAGCGACAGGGTCAGATAGCCGTGGGCGATCGGGCCGCCGATTTCCCGGGTGGCGCGTTCGACATCGACATGGATCCACTGGTGATCACCGGTGGCCTCGGCGAACTGGTTGACCCGCTCCTGGCTGATCTCGACCCAGTCCGAAACACCGATTTCCTGACCAACCAGGCTGGCGATATCCGCATAGGCGACTTGTTTCATGGCGTTCTCCCAAACACGTCTTGTGCAAACAGTTGTTTGATTGATCCCATGGCCGGGCGGTTGGGGCAAGGTCGAGCCCAAGCTTTGTGCTGCATCCGGCCGATCCTGGCCTGTGCCACCCATGCGGCGGTCACTGTGTCAAATGGACACAGCCGGTTCGTCCCAAAACTGGGATCTGTTGCAGTTTTGGTCGGACTATTTTCCAGATCCGCCGCCGAAAACTACCCAAAACAAGTAATACAACAATAATGGGAAATTAACGTTTGGCTACAGTTGCCAGCTAAGAAGCGGAGTCAAAAGAGGCGGGGACTGATTTGCTTGATGAATCGAGGTTATCGGAAATTAACATATGAGCTTGATTGGCGGGTGACTGATTAGCTGCGGGCCGGCGGGTCGAATTTCTCCAGGCGTGGCACGCGCCTTGCGAAGTACCATTCGCCGAATGATCGGCTTAGTGGAGAAAACAGATGAACCGCACCATCCTGCTCACCATCGCCGCGCTGACGGTCGCTGGTACTGCCCAAGCTCAGACCATCAATACCAACCAGACCAACAGCTCGAATATTCGCGCCAAGCTCAATGCGACGGTCAGCGATGTTCAAGACAAGGTTGCCCTGACTGCGGCTGGTATCGGCAACAGCGTCACTCTGGAAGGCGCCACGGCCAACACCATCAACAATACGCAGCGCTTCTTCGGCGATGTTTCGTCTGAACTGAACGCGACCGTCCGCGATGTTGGCAAGAGCGTCGACGCGACTTCGGCCGCGATCGCCAATACCGCTTCGATCAAGGCCGACTATGTCAACGTCGTGAACAATGTTCAGTACGCCAACTATGATCCGACCGCCGTCCTCAACGCCACCCTGACCGATATCAGCGGCGAAGTGAACGCGACCGCTGCAGCGATCAGCAACACGGCCACCATCGAAGCCGATCTGGGCCAGGTCAACTCGACCCAGATCAACTACGCCGCCGTCAACGCTACCGCCAACACGACCATTCGCAATGTCAGCGACTCGGTCTCGGCGACGGCCGCCGCCATCGGCAACACCCTGTCCGTCAAGGGTTTCTAAGTCGGCACAAGGACGCTCGTTGAGCGCTCGCGAGCGTCCTTTACTCCCGCTTTCAGCCGGGCCTTTTCCATCCTCTTTCAGGACCTGTCTCATGCTCAAGATGTTCACGCCGGCCCTGACCGTCGCTCTGCTGGCCCTGCCTGTTCAGGGCGGAGCGCAGACCCTGGGTCGCGACGGAATCGGCAGCCTCGAAGCCGGCTATGGCAATGCCCGGGCCATGGAGACCGAGCGCTTCAATCCTTCCACCCGCGACAGCCAGGGCAACCGCATCATCAAGGATGGTGTGATCCAGAGCGGCGTCGGCGGCAGCCAGATCACCACCAACACCAATAGCGCCGTCTATGGCGCGGCCTTTTTCGAGAGCGGAGCCAGCAACAGCGCCACCGCGATCGGCAATCTGGTCAATGTCACGGTCGAGGGATCGAACAATACGGTCGTGCTCAACAGTGTTCAGACCAATACCGGATCGGTTTCGGCCACGGCTGTTCTCAATGGCTCGGCCGCCAAATCGACCGGATCCAACCAGTAGCGCCCTGACCAACGCTCTCGGTCTCATAAGGAAACCAGCACCATGTTGATCGCTCGCGCCCTGGGGGCCGCAGGCCTTGCGGCGGCGATCCTCGCCGTTGCGCCGCCGAGCCTGGCTGCCGAGGCGGGCGGCGACTATGCGCGGCCGATCGGCGATGCGCCGGCCACCCGCAACCCGACGCCCTATACGCCGGCCCTGATCTGCCTGGCGCGCCAGCCGCTGAGCCGGCCGATGCCGCGCATCTCGGTCGGACGGATCTCGGACATGACCGGCAAGTCCGACTTCGAGACCGGCGCCAAGATCAGCCAGGGGGCCTCGCTGTTTGCGATCACGGCGCTCGGCAAGGCGGGCTTTCCGGTGGTCGAGCGGCTGGACAATTCCGTGGCCGAGATCGAGCTCAACTATGCCCGCCAGCGCCTGCTGTCCGATACGCCCGAACTGGCCGGCAGCAGCGGTGACAACTTCCGCCGCATCCTGGCCGGTCAGATCGCCGGCTCGTCCTACTATATCGTCGGCGGCATTACGGAGCTGAACTACAATATCCGCTCGACCGGCGCCGACGCCCAGATCGGCGACCGGGGTTTGAATGGCGTGCGGGCCGGCGCGGCGGGTCAGACCTATGTGCTCAACATCGCCATCGATCTTCGGCTGGTGAATTCACGCTCCCAGGAGGTGGTCGACATGGTCTCGTACCAGAAGCAGCTGGTTGGACGCAGCCTTGACCTTGGCCTGACCGCTGGAAATGACAAGCTCGGCGCAGCAGCCTCCTATGGCCGCAGCGGCATGGAGCCGATGCAGGCCGCCGTTCGCACCCTGGTCGAGCGCGGCGTGTTCGAGATGATCGCCGGCTTCCGTGGCGGTGAGGCGAAGAATCTTTGCCTTGATCCGGTAACCGAACCGCAGGGTCCGGCGCTCCCGGCCTATGCGGCCTCGCGGACCGTTCAAGCCCAACCGAGGACCTGGTGATGTCTCAAGACCTGGGCCTGACTGCCGGCCGTCACAGTGCACGGATCGCCGCGACCCTGGTCGCGCTGATGCTGGCCGGCTGCGCCTCGACCACCGCCGACAAGGTCACGGGTCTCTATGCCCAGCCCATCGGCGACGCCCCGGCGACCACCAATCCGACGCAGTATTCGTCGGCCCTGACCTGTCTGGCGTCGAATGCCGCCGCCAGCGGGCGGGCGTCGCCCCGGGTGGCGGTCGGCGCCATTGCCGATCTGACCGGCAAGCGCGACATCACGACCGGGGCCAAGGTCAGCCAGGGTGCGTCGTTGTTCGCGATCAGCGCCCTGGGCAAGGCCGGCCTGCGGCTGGTGGAGCGGAGCGATCGGGGCATTTCCGATACCGAACTGGCCTATGCCCAGAACCACACCCTGTCGGACTCTCCGGAAAAGGCGGGCTCCGACCCCGAAAACTATCGCCCGATCTATGCCGGACAGATCGCCGGCTCCGACTTCTACATTGTCGGCGGGCTTACGGAGCTGAACTACAATATCCGCTCGTCGGGCGTGGATGCGCGTGGCGGTGATGTGGGGACGGGCGGGCTGAAAGGGTCGCTGACCGGCAGCACCTATGTGATCAATATCGCCATCGACATGCGCATGGTCGACTCCCGCTCGCAGGAGATCATCGACATCACCTCCTATCAGAAGCAGATCATCGGCCGGGAGATCAAACCCGGCGTGTTCGACTTCCTGAACGGCAATGTCATCGACATTTCTGGCGGCAAGAGCGAGCTGGAGCCCATGCAGCTGGCGGCCCGCACCCTGGTCGAGCGCAGCATCTATGACTTCGCCAGCACGCTGCTGCAGGTCAAGCCGACCCAATGCCTGAACGAGCAGGGCGACGGCGCCCGGCCTCGCCAGGTGCGCCCCGTCCAGAGTGTCCAGGCCCCGCCGCCAGCCGCCCAGGCGCCCAGGCCCGCCGCTCCGGCGGTCGCAGCGCCAGGCTATAACGGCCCGTACCTGGATCGCTCGCGCTGGCTGGCCCCGGACCGGGGCGCGGCTCCCAACCGGCCCTAGGCTCTAGGTCTTGGCCCAGTAAGCATCCCGGATCAGCCGCTTGTAGAGCTTGCCCGTCGCGTGGCGGGGCAGCTCCTGCATGAAGTCGATGCGGCGCGGCGATTTTACGTGGCTGAGATTGGCGCGCACGAAGGCCATCAGCTCGTCGGCGAGATCAGCGTGATCCTCGGCCCAGGCCAGGGGCTGGATCACCGCCACGACCTTTTCGCCCATCTCCTCGCACGGCGCCCCGACCACGGCGGCGTCGGCCACCATGGGGTGGGTGATCAGCAGGTTCTCGATCTCCTGCGGATAGATGTTCACCCCGCCGCTGATGATCATGAAGCTCTTGCGGTCGGTCAGGTAGAGATAGCCCTCCTCGTCGACCCAGCCCACGTCGCCCAGGGTGGTCCAGCCGTGCTGGTTGTAGCTCTCGGCGGTCTTGTCCGGGGCGTTGTGATAGTTCACCGCTGGGCCGTTGGCGAAATAGACCGCGCCCTCGGTGCGGGGCGGGACCGGATTGCCGTCCTCATCGCAGATGCGCAGTTCGCCCAGCACGGCCTGGCCGACGCTGCCCTTGTGGGTCAGCCAGTTCTGCGAATTGATCCAGCAGAAGCCGTTTCCTTCGGTGCCGGCGTAGTATTCGAAGATCACCGGGCCCCACCAGGCGATCATCTGCTCCTTGACCGGAACCGGGCAGGGGGCGGCGGCGTGGACGGCCGATTGCATCGACGAGACGTCGTACTTGGCGCGGGTCTCTTCGGGCAGTTTCAGCATCCGCACGAAGTGGGTCGGCACGAACTGGCCGCAGGTGACCTTGTACTTTTCGATCAGGGCCAGGGCGGCCTCGGGATCGAACTTCTCCATCACGATCACCGTGCCGCCCAGCTTGTGGACGCTCATGCACCAGCGCAGCGGCGCGGCGTGATAGAGCGGGGCGGGGGACAGATAGACGCTGTCGCCGGAAAAGCCGAACAGGCCCTGGGCCATCATCTGCAGGGCGTTGGGCTGTTCGATCGGGCCGCCGTTCAGGGCCGGCTTGACGCCCTTGGGTCGGCCGGTGGTGCCCGACGAATAGAGCATGTCCGAGCCGGCGCTCTCATCGGCGATCGGGGTCTCGGGCATGGCGGCGCGGGCCGCCTCGAAGTCGGCATAGGCGCCATGGGCGCCGCCCACCGTGTAAAGCTTCAGGCCCGGAACCAGGGCGGGGATTTCGTCGATCAGCGACCCCATCGCCACCGAGGTGATGAACACCTTGGCCCCGCAGTCCTGCAGGATGTACTGGGTTTCGGCCGCCGTCAGCTTGGTCGAGACGCAGACATAATAGAGCCCCGCGCGCTGGGCGGCCCAGGCGATCTCGAAGAACCGGGCATTGTTCTCCATCAGGATGGCGATGACGTCGCCGGTCTGCAGGCCCAGTGAGCGAAACAGCTGCGCCCCCTGGTTGGAGCGTGCGTCCAGCTGGCCGTAGGTCACGACCTCGCCGGAGCCGGCCATGATGTAGGCGGGCTTTTGCGGTTGTGTCTGGGCGTGGATAAAGGGGTGCATGAGGTGAGGTTTCCTAAGCCGCGACGGGGGTCTTGGCGGCCTGAAGGATCATGGCCGCGCCCTTCTCGCCGATCATGATGGTGGGGGCGTTGGTGTTGCCCGAGACCAGGCGCGGCATGATCGAGGCGTCGACGACCCGCAGGCCGTCCACACCGCGCACCCGCAACTGGGCGTCGACCACGGCCATGGGCCCGCTGCCCATCGCGCAGGTGCCGACCGGGTGGTAGAGGGTCGAGCCCGAGGCCTTGGCATATTCGAGCAGCATCTCGTCGCTCTCGAAGCCTGGACCAGGGTTCATCTCCTGCTCGACATATTTGGCGATGGCCGGCTGCTCGCCGATCTTGCGCGCCCATTTCAGGCCGGCGATCGCGACCTCCTGGTCCAGCGGATCGGCCAGATAGTTGGCGACGATGGCCGGGTACTGCGACGGATCAGCCGACTTGATATGGATGGAGCCGCGGCTTTCCGGGCGCAGCTGGCAGGGCGCGATGGTCATGCCTGGCGCGTCCTCCAGCTCCATCTTCTGCTCGTTGAACAGCTTGTCCAGATCCATGGTGGCCGGCAGGATGTGGAACTGGATGTCTGGTCCTGCGAGGTCCGGTCTGGATTTGCAAAACGCCGCCACATGCGCCGCCGACAGGGTCAGCAGGCCCTTGCGGAACAGCACATATTTCAGCGCCTGGCCCGCCAGTTGGGCGCCCTTGCTCATGGCGTTGATCGACGGCGCGCCGGCCTTCAGGCGGTAGCGCACGCCGGTCAGATAATGGTCCTGCAGGTTCTCGCCGACGCCGGGAAGGTCGCAAACGACCGCGATGCCGCGCTGGCGCAGCAGCTCGCCATTGCCGATGCCCGACAGTTCCAGAAGCTGGGGCGAATTGATCGCTCCGCCGGCCAGGATCACCTCGGCCCGGGCCTTGGCGGTGCGCTTGACGCCGTTCTGCACGAATTCGACGCCGGCGGCGCGCTTGCCCTCGAAGATCACGCGGCTGGCCAGGGCGTTGGTTTCGACCTGCAGGTTCGCCCGCTTCATGGCGGGGTGCAGATAGGCGACAGCGGCCGAGCAGCGCGCGCCGTTCTTCTGGGTCACCTGATACCAGGTGGCGCCTTCCTGATCCTTGCCGTTCAGGTCGTCATAGCGGGGGATGCCGGCCTGGTCGCAGGCCTCGATCAGGGCTTCTGAAATGACGTTGCCGTCGCGCATGTCGGAGACGTTCAGCGGGCCGCCGGTGGCGTGCAGGTCGCTGGCCCCGCGCTCCTGATTCTGCGACTTGCGGAACCAGGGCAGGACGTCGTCCCAGGCCCAGCCTTCGCAGCCCAGCTGGCGCCAGCCGTCATAGTCGGCCTGCTGGCCGCGCACATAGAGCATGGCGTTGATCGAGGACGAACCACCCAGCACCTTGCCGCGCGGCCAGACGTGGGCGCGTCCGCCGGTGCCCGGATCGGGCTCGGTGGTATAGAGCCAGTTGACCTTGGGGTCCTTGAGGGTCTGGGCATAGCCGACCGGGATGTGGATCATCAGGTTCGAAGCGAACTGCGAGAGGTTCTTGGTCGGCCGATCATCGCCGCCGGCTTCCAGCAACAGCACCTTGAAGCGACCATCCTCGGAAAGCCGCGCGGCCAGAACGCAGCCGGCCGAACCGGCGCCCACGACGATGTAGTCAGCCTCGATGGTCGCGCTCATCGCTCTCTCCCTAGAGCGCGCTTGGGCGCGCTCCATTTTTTATGTTTAGAGCCCGTCCATGCGGAAAGGCTCGGGGCCGTCTGCGTGTGTCCGCATGATCGGCGTTCACTCACAATGCGCAGGTCTGGGCCGAACGCAAAGCCTCACCTTGCGTCAGTTGCCGTCGCGGCGCCGTTGGCGCGCCGTGTTTAGGCGCTATCGTCCCACCCATAGAACGATGTTCCCGGGAGACGATGCGTGGATCTGATCAGCCAGACAGTGGTGGACGGCAAGGCCGGTCCTGGAGCGGGAACCACCTATCCGACCCTGCCCGATATCGACCTCGCCGATATCTTCCGCTTCGCCAAGGGTCAGCCCTTCGCCGACTATGCGCGGATGCGGGTCGAGGCGCCGGTGATGTGGCATGCCGAGCCCTATGGCGGGCCGGGCTTCTGGGCGGTGACGCGGCATGAAGACGTGATGAGCGTCAACGGCGACCCGACCACCTATTCGTCGCAGCGCGGCGGCATCCTGATGGCCATGGGCCCGCCCGACCGCCGTCACGCCCTGCTGTTCCGGGCGTCGATGGACACCATGATCAATCTCGACGCGCCGCATCACCTGCAGCTGCGTCGCGAGCACATGCCCTATTTCACCCCGTCCTATCTGCGCGGGATCACCGAGGCGGTGAAGGGTGAGGTCACGCGGCTGCTCGACGCCATGGAGCCGCTGCTGGAAGGCGGCGCCACCATCGACATGGTCGAGCACTTCTCCAGCGTGCTGCCGCTGTTCACCCTCTGCGAGATCCTGGGCGTGCCGCCCGAGGATCGCCCCCGGTTCCTCAAGTGGATGCACTATCTGGAGCGCGCCCAGGATCTGGCCGTGCAGCAGGCCGCAGCCCCGATCACCCCGACGCTTGAGCTCATGCAGTTCGTCATGGACTTCAACACCAACGTCGAGGAGATGTTCGACTACGGCCGGATGATGCTGCTCAAGCGTCGCGAGGATCCCAAGGAAGACCTGCTGACCGCCATTGCCCGGGCCCAGGTCGACGGCGCCCTGCTGGCCGATGAATATCTGGACGGCTCGTGGCTGCTGATCGTGTTCGCGGGCAATGACACCACCCGCAACACCCTGTCGGGCGCCATGAAGCTGCTGACCGAGTTCCCGGACCAGAAGCAGGCGCTGATCGACAATCCCGGCCTGCTGGGCGGCGCGGTCGACGAGTTCATCCGCATGGTCAGCCCGGTGATCTACATGCGCCGCACGGCGACGGCCGATGTCGAGCTGAACGGCCAGATGATCCGCGAGGGCGAGAAGGTGATCATGTACTACGGCGCGGCCAACCGCGATCCGGAGGTGTTCCCCAACCCCGACCAGCTGGACGTGCGCCGCCCCAATGCGGCCAAGCACATCGCCTTCGGCTATGGCCCCCACACCTGCATCGGCAAGCGCGTGGCCCAGATCCAGCTGGAGGAAGCCTATCGCCAGATCCTGGCCCGCTTCCCCGACCTGAAGGCCACCGGCGAGATGGAGATCGCGCCCAACAACTTCGTGCACGCCATCAGCAAGCTGATGGTCAAGCGGGGGTAGTGTCCAACCCCTCCGGATCGCGTTGCGCTTTCCGGAGGGGGCAGGGCTAGACGGCCGGCGGCCTGGCGAACTGGCCGGCCCGCCAGGCCATCCAGGTGACGCCCAGGCCGATGGCGGTGCAGACCACCAGGGCCGGCAGCGAGGCCTCGGGGCCGAAGGCGCCCCCGGTCAGCCATTCGGGGAAACCCGGGCGCGCCGTGCTTGTCGCCATCGCGGGGCCGAAGTCGCCGCCGGACACAGCGGCGCCGAACAGATAGCCCTGGGTGAAATTCCAGGCCGCGTGCACACCGATCGACATCCAGACCCGCCCCGTCAACGCATAGAAGGCGCCCAGCATGATCCCGGCCTCCAGCGCGATGGCGATGGCCGCGAACACGGTCGCGTTTGGATTGGGCAGGTGGCCAAAGCCGAACAGGGCGGCGGAGATCGCGAAGGCCACCCAGGGGCCGAACGCCCTCCAGGTCAGGCGCAGCAGGATGGCGCGGATCATGATCTCCTCGATCACGCCGGACTGAACGGCCTTGCCGATGGCGATCCAGGCGGGCGCGGCGCCGAGAGCCCGAATGTCATAGAGGCCAAACACGGCCATGATCGCCATCACGGCGGCGAACATCGCCACCCCGATCAGCAGGCCCGCAACCAGTTGCGGAAGAGCGGGTCGCCAGGCGATCTCGGACGGCCAGCGCCCTTCGGCCAGTCGCACCGCCAGGGCGTAGACCCCCAGCCCCACCAGCACCGCCACGATATTGGCCGCCAGCTGCGCCGCGCCGGACGTCTTGGGCAAGGCCTTGCCCAGGGCTTCGCCTGTCGACAGCGACGCCAGGGCGATCAGGAAGAACAGCGCCAGGGCCCAGCCGAGGGCCCTGAGCCAGCGCAGCGGTCCGGGATGCAGAAACCGGCGCTCGCCCTGCTCAAGGGGGTGGGTCCAGCGTGTCATATCGATCTTCATGATGTCGGGTGCTCAGGGGTAAGCGGGCTTGAAGGGGGAGGCGAGGCGTGGTCCGGCGCGGAAAGCGTCTGGGTCTGCGCCAGGATCCGCTGGCCGAACGGCCGGTGGCTCAGGGCGGTGATCGCTTCGCGGATGACGCCGGACAGCGGGGCCGAAAGCTCGGCGTCCAGGGCGTCGGCGGCGGCGTTGACCGCGGCCCACTGGCGTTGAAGGGCCGGGACCATGGCCTGCGCCTTGGGCGTCAGGGCGACGATGCGCTCGCGGGCGTCGGCGCCCGGCTTCAGCTCGACCAGGTCGTCCTTGACCATCTGCGCGACCGTCTGGCTGACGGCCGAATGGCTGATGCCGATCTTCAGCGCCAGCGCCTTGATCGAGGCCGGTCCCAGGCTCATCAGGCCCCGCAGAACCGGCGTGTAGCGCGGTCGCCAGGCCAGGCCGGCGGTGGTGTAGGCCGCCTGCACATCGCCATCCAACAGTTCGATCAGGTGGTGCAGCAGGGTGCCAAGCGTGGGGGAAGGCGATGACATCCGGGTGATGTATAAGCGCTGTTATATATCGTCAAGGCGCGATCAAGCGTGTCGCGCGCAAGTCTGGGGAGAAGGAACGTTGCCCCAATTTCATACGCATGTTTGACTGGCCTAAAATCAGGAGGAACACCCATGCCATCCCCCACCTTCGAGACCCTGCTCTATGACGTCGAGGACGGGATCGCGACGATCACCCTGAACCGGCCCGAGCGGATGAACGCTTTCACGGCCCGGATGATGAAGGACCTGATCGAGGTGTTCGACGTCACCGACGCCGACGACGACGTGAAGGTGGTGATCGTCACCGGCGCGGGCCGGGCGTTCTGCGCCGGGGCCGATCTGGGCGGCGGCGGGGCGACCTTCGATCGCACCTCGCCCCAGGCGCTGGAGCGGGAAGAGGGCAAGGTCGGCGACATCTATCGCGACGGCGGCGGCCGCTGCACCCTGCGCATGTACGAGAGCCTGAAACCCATCATCGCCGCCGTGAACGGCGCGGCCGTGGGCGTGGGCGTGACCATGCAACTGCCGATGGACATCCGCCTGGCCTCGACCGACGCCAAGTTCGGCTTCGTGTTCGCGCGGCGCGGCATCAATCCGGAAGCGGCCTCGTCCTGGTTCCTGCCGCGCCTGGTCGGCATGCAGACGGCGCTGGAGTGGTGCTATACCGGCCGGGTGTTTGGCGCGCAGGAAGCGCTGGATCGCGGGCTGGTCCGCTCGCTGCACGCGCCCGAAGACCTGCTGCCCGCCGCCCGGGCCCTGGCCCGCGAGATCGCCGACAACAGCGCGCCGGTCTCTATCGCCCTGACCCGCCAGCTGCTGTGGCGCATGGCCGGCGCCGATCATCCGATGGAGGCTCACAAGGCCGACAGCCGGGCCATCCAGGCGCGCGGCGCCGCCGCCGACGCCAAGGAAGGGGTCACCTCGTTCCTGGAGAAGCGCACGCCGGTCTATCCGGACAAGGTCTCGACCGACCTGCCCGATATCTGGCCCCAATGGGGCGAGCATCCGTTTAGCTGACGCAGTTTGGCCGCGGTTCGGCGTCATCGTGTCGCGCACGCCGAACCGACCCGCTCATCGGACGTTAATGAGGATCTGATCAGTTCGGCATGACGGCTGATTTGACCGTCAGGATCACCATGAGCGAACCCGCGCCGATCGCCCCGTTTCCGCAAGCCGAGGCTCAAAAGCCGCCGGCGCGTTCGCGCGCGGCCCTGCTCAAGCGCCTGGCCGACGTGGTTTGCCTGCCCGCCAGCCGGGTCAACGCCTTTGAACGGGCCATGACCGCTGACCTGCTGGTCGAGATGCTGCGCGACGCAGTCACCGAGGAGCGCGAGAAAGTCGCCCGTCGCCTGGCCAATCTGGTCGAGATGCCCGGCACGCTGATCCGCCTGATCCTGCGCGACGAGATTTCGGTGGCGCGCGCGCTGCTGGAAAACTCGCCAAGCCTGGGTGACGCCGACCTGATCGACTGCGCCCGCAACGCCACCACCGAGCACCGGCGGATGATCGCCCAGCGCCGCGGCGTGGGCGAGATGGTCGCCGAAGCCCTGGTCGAGGCCGGCGAGGCGCCGGTCGTTGAGGTTCTGCTGCGCAATGAACTGGTGAAGTTCAGCCATCACACGATCGAGACCGTGGTGGCCATGTCACGCGACAATCCGCGCCTGCTGCCGCTGCTGCTGCGCCGGGCCGAGCTTCGCCCCAGCCATGCCTATGTGATGTTCTGGTGGGCGGACGCCGACGCCCGCAAGCTGATCCTGCAACGCTTCGCTGTCTCGCGGGAGATCCTGCAGGACGCGGTGGGCGACCTGTTCGCCGTGGCCTCCGAGGAGGGCTGGCAGGACCCGATGTCGCGCAAGGCCCTGCAGTTCATCGAGCGTCGCCAGCGCAACCGCGCCGCCATCGCCAAGAGCCCGTTCGACAGCCTCGACGACGCCATCGCCGCCGCCCAGAACGGCATGACCCGCGACGTGGCCGAAGAGATCTCCTACCTGTCGGGCCTCAAGCCGATGACCGGCGCCAAGATCTTCACCGATCCGGGCGGCGAGCCGCTGGCGATCCTGTGCAAGGCCACCGGCCTGCCGCGCACGGCGATCAAGGCCCTGTGGCGGGGCTTGCGCCGTCCCGAGGTCGACTCGACCGGCGCCATGGTTCCGGCCCTGGAGCGGGTGATGGCGGTGTTCGACATGATCGCCGTCGATCGCGCCCAGACCGTGCTGCGCTACTGGAACTGGTCGCTGTCCTCGGCCCTCACCCCGGCCCTGCTGAAGGCGATCCGCGAGGGCGACGAGGCGGCTGTGGACGAATATTCGGTGCCCCAGCGCGCGGCGATGCTAGCGCTATCACGCGACTTCGGCCGTTAACTCAAATATCATTGAACGCATTCGCCCAACTGTTGCCGGGTGATGTTGAACTCAACCCAGCGCGCCGCCCCGCCAGATGAATTGACGTGTACTGTTGATTTCTGGATATTGCCGCCTGCGGATATTGTCTGTATCCACGCGATGACTGATTTTCGGAATCAGCAAAGAACAAGCAAAATCGCGACGGGCTAGATCAGATGGACGACCATTCGGACCTCCTCGACATGACGGCGGGCATTGTCTCGGCCTATGTCGGCAACAACACCGTGACGGCGACCGATGTGCCGGCGCTGATCCGGCAGGTTCACAGCGCCCTGTCGGCGATCGGTGGTCCCGTCGAGGCCGCGCCCGCCGCGCTCAGGGAACCCGCAGTTCCGGTCAAGCGCTCGATCGCGGCCGACCACCTCGTGTGCCTGGAGGATGGTCGCAAGTTCAAGTCGCTCAAGCGCCACCTGCGCACCAAGTACGACATGAGCCCCGAAGAGTACCGGGCCAAGTGGAACCTGCCCAAGGACTACCCGATGGTCGCCCCCAACTACGCCAAGGCGCGGTCGGAGCTCGCCAAGTCCATGGGCCTGGGGCAGGGCGGTCGCAAGCCGCCGCGCGGCGGAAAATAGCCGAGTCGGATCAAGCGCTTGCCGCCATGGCGGCTAGAAATCCCCGACGCCCGCGCTCCAAGCCGGAGGGCGGGCGTTTCGCTTGCGGATTGACTCTTTACCGAAATCTTGGCTGGCGACGCTGTTTTCGCTTGCCCGCGATTCGGTCCTTAAGCGATAGTGAATCGTCGTGATTCCAACGGCTTGTTAAGGAATCTGAAGATGAACGCGCAGTTGAGCGCATCGGCCTCTGCGGCCCGCGCTCACCAGGAGATGTTCGCCTACTGGGCGTCACTCCGACGGGGGGCGGCCCTCCCGGCGCGTGCGGACCTGAATCCGCTCGGCATCAAGCGCATGCTGCCCACCGTCAGCCTGATCGACGTGATCAACGAGCCGCGCGACTATCGCCTGCGTCTGGCCGGCACCGGCCTGTACGGCGTCTATGGCCGCGAGATCACCGGCAAGGGTCTGTCGGAAGTCTACAACACCGCCGCCGGCGACTACTGGCGCAAGGAGCTGGACAAGGTGGTCGATGGCCGCCGTCCGGGCGTCGGCGTTCACAGCATGGCCTGGCGCGGCGCGCCGCACATGTCGATCCTGTGGCTACGCCTGCCCCTGGCCAGCAACGGCAAGGACGTCGACATGATCCTCGGCTACGACGCGGTGATCGGCTCGGCCTCGGATCACGGCTTCAGCGGCATCCGCGCGGCCTAGTCGCGAATCTGGCGCCAGCGCGCATGCAGGCTTTCCTTTGGTTTAAACGCAGCTAGGCTTCCTCCATCACGCGAGTTGCTGCGTGACGAGGGGAAATCATGTCGCCGCCTTGGTCAGCCATCATGTGGTGGGAGCTTCGCAGAATTCCGTTCAACGCCGTAATAGCGTTGGCCGGCCTCGCCTCGATCGCTGTCATGTTTGTTGTCGGCGGCCGTTTCACACCTCCTGGCGGGGATGTTTTGGAGCCCACACTCTTGTTTGTGCTCGTCGGTGGCTACGCCGTGGCGGTCAACATAGCCTACACGCTGGGCTGGATCAGCGAATGGCTCTGGTCGGCTGGACGGGTGGAAAACACCGCGCCGGTCAGGCCGCTGGTTTTTCGGCTGGGCCTGGCATTCTCCACGCTCGTCACCTTGGCGCCGGCATGTTTGATCTTGTTGGTCTGGGCGGCATTTGGTTTCCGCTAAGGCGTGATACCCGTGCGGCGCTGATCTTAAAAACCCGCTCTCCCCGGCGAAGGCCGGGGCCCAGACTCATCTGGAGCGTTTGGTGTGGGCGCGCCTGAAGCCTTGCCGACTTTCCGGCGTTTCGGGTGCGATCTGGGCCCCGGCTTTCGCCGGGGAGAGCGGTGTAAAATTCACCCCTCCAGGAACGCCTCGACCTCGCGCTTGCTGGGCATGGACGGCGCGGCGCCGGATTTCTGCACCGACAGGGCGGCGGCGGCGTTGGCCATTTCGACGGCTTCGCGCAGGTCCATATTGATCGACAGGCAGGCCGCCAGGGCGCCGCAGAAGCAGTCGCCGGCCCCGGTGGTGTCGAGGGCCTTGACCTTGCGGCCCTCGATCAGGAAGGCCTCGTCGCGGCGGATGCAGGCCACGCCCGCCGCGCCCAGGGTGACGATCACCACCTGGTCGGGACGGCTCATCAGCTTGCGTGACGCGCGCGACACCTCTTCCAGCCGCACGGGCTCCTGGTCGAGCTTGGCGTAGGTGGCCAGTTCGGTCTGGTTGAGGATCAGGATGTCGGTCAGCGGAAACAGCGCCGCGCCCTGGGGCAGGGCGGGGGCGGCGTTCAGCATCCGCAGGGCGCCCTTGGCGGCGCCGGCCCGGAACAGGGTCTCGATCGCGTGGGCCGGGGATTCCAGCTGGCTGAGCAGGATCCGCTGGCCGTCCAGCGACGTGGCGGCCACGTGTTGCGGGGTGATGGCGGCGTTGGCGCCGCTGGTCACCACGATCATGTTCTCGCCGCTGGACGCCACCCAGACATGGGCCTGACCCGTCGGGACACTCGGCAGCTCAAGGACATCGCCGACCTGCACGCCATATTCCGACAGCTTGGTCTTCAGCCCGGGGCCGGCGTCTTCCTTGCCCACCGCGCCCATCAGCCGGGTCGGGGCGCCCAGGCGTGCGGCGGCCACGGCCTGGTTGGCGCCCTTGCCGCCGGGAAACAGCTCCAGCGACAGGCCCGCCACCGTCTCGCCCGGACGCGGCAGGTCATCGACCCGCGCGACGGCGTCCAGATTGATGGAACCCAGAACAAAGACGCTCATAGCCTGACCCTTAACCCCCAGCGCCGCGCTGGAAACTCTCAACAAGACTGCCTGCAACGAGTCGCCAGCCGTCCACCAGGACGAAGAAGATCAGTTTGAACGGCAGACTGATTGTGGCCGGTGGCAGCATCATCATGCCCATGCTCATCAGCACGCTGGCGACCACCAGGTCGATGACCAGGAAGGGGATGAACAGCAGAAAGCCGATCGTGAAGGCGCGCTTCAGTTCGGAAATCATGAAGGCCGGCGTCACCACGTTCAGCGGGGTGTCGGCGGCGGTCTTGGGCGTGGGGATCTTCGACAGGCGCACGAACAGGGCCAGGTCCTCGCGATCCACCTGCTTGAGCATGAACTCCTTGACCGGCCCGCCGGCCGCCTCGAACGCCTCGGGCAACTCCATCTGCTTGTCCAGCAGCGGCTTGATGCCCAGATCGTAGGACCGCTCGAAGGTCGGGCCCATGACGATGGCGGTCAGGAACAGGGCCAGGCTGATAATCACCGGATTGGGCGGGCTCTGCTGCACGCCGATGGCGGTGCGCAACAGGCCCAGCACCACGACGATGCGCACGAACGAGGTGGTCATGATCACGATCGACGGGGCCAGTGACAGCACCGTCAGCAGGCCCACCATCTGGACGACGCGCTCGGACAGTCCCGCGCCGGTGCCCAGGTTCACATTGATCGCCGACGAGGCGAAGGCGGCGGCGGGCAGCACGGCTGTGCCGAAGGCGACCAGCACCGAGATGATGGCGGCGCGGCGCAGGTCCTGCGAATTGGCGCCGGTGATGGATTTGATCAGGCTGCGCATCAGACCACGGGCTCCGGAGCGGGAACGGCGGGGGAGGCGGCGGCGGGTTTGGGCCCCCAGTCCAGCATCTTGCCCTCGCCCAGCAGCATCAGGCGCTCCTCGCCGTCCAGGCTGAAGATCACCAGGCGTCGTGTGGGGTCCAGGGCCAGGCTCTCGACCACCCGCAGCCGGCGCACCTGCCGGGCGTGAACCATGCGCGTCAGGGCGTCGGGCCCAAAGCGGCGCAGGGCATAGGCGGCCAGGCCGATCAGGCCCAGGGTGACGGCCAGGGCGGCGATGGCGCGGATGAATTCCAGAATGTTCATGACGCCCGGATCGACCAACTCTGCGAGACAAGATGGCGCAGGCGAAACACCCCGCTGAGACTGGTGTGCCTGAGGCTCCTTAATGGCCGATTAACCCTGTTTCTTCACCATGATCGCCATGGGTCCCGACGACATTCCCCTTTTTGGCATGCTCAAGAGCCGGCTCGGCTATCTGTCCGAGCGGCAGAAGGTCATCGCCCAGAACGTGGCCAACGCCAGCACGCCCGGCTATCAGCCGCGCGACCTGAAGCCCTACAGCTTCCAGGCCTCGCTGATGAACCAGGGCTCGGGCCAGGCGCCCTATCGCGGCGGCCGGGTCGCCCCGACCAGCGGCGTCTCGATGATGGCCACCTCGGCCTCGCACATGGCGCCGTCCAAAGCGCCCAGCGCCTGGCGCGCCACGGCCGGCGCTGATTCGGAAACCACGCTCGACGGCAACGCCGTGACGCTTGAGGACCAGATGCTCAAGATGTCCGATGCGCGCATGAACTATGACGCCGCCGTCGGCTTCTACCAGAAGTCCATGACCATGCTGCGGATGGCCTCCCGCAAGGTTAACGGGTGAAGGAGGATTAGATGCCCGAGATCAAGTCCAACTCGCTGTCGACCATGGCCGTGGCCAGCTCGGCCCTGCGCGCCCAGCAAGGCCGCATGCGGGTCATCGCCGAGAACATCGCCAACGCCAATTCCACCGCCCGCACCCCCGGCGGCGACCCCTACCGCCGCCAGGTGCCGGTGTTCAAGCCGACCAAGATCGAGGGCGCCGAGGGCGTCCAGATGCTGCGCGTCGAAGCCGACCAGAGCGACTTCAAGACCGAGTATGATCCGGGCAATCCGGCCGCCGACGACAAGGGCTATGTCAAGCTGCCCAACGTCAATTCGCTGGTCGAGGCGCTCGACATGAAAGAGGCGCAGCGCGCCTACGAAGCCAATCTCAATGTCATCGAGACGGCGCGCGCCATGCAGTCGCGCACCCTCGACATGCTGCGCAAATAGGGGCTGACCGATGATCACCGCGCTCGCCGCCGCCAAGGCCTATGCTTCGCAAGGCGCCATGTCTGTCGGCTCGATCGGCGGCGCCCCCGCCGCCAAGGGCATGGACTTCGGGGACCTCCTGAAGTCGGCCATGAACGACGTCACCCAGACCTCCAAGGCCGCCGAAATCAAGGTCGCCCAGCAGGTGGCCGGCAAGGCTGAGCTGATCGACGTGGTCACCGCGATCTCGTCGGCGGAAGCCAGCCTTGAGACGGTGATGGCCGTGCGCGACCAGGTGATCTCGGCGTATCAAGAGATCATGCGGATGCCGATCTAGGGGGCTGGCGTCCGCTTTTTCGTTTTCTGACTCTACCTATATCTCCCGTCATTCCCGCCCCGAAATGAGGGGATGCACCGACACTGGCAAAGGTCGGCCGCCGCGCCCGGAAGCGGACATGGTGATCGCCCGTTGTTCGGGGTGAATAGTGGACATTGCGGCTACGGCAGCGTCGGAAAAACGGCCGGTGCTCAGTTTTCGGAGCGGATGGGAATGCGCCGTTTTTGAAAGCCGGTCTTTGACTGTTCGAAGCCTGCCTGGAGATAGAAGGCCAGCGTTTCTGGCTTCTTTGACCCAGTCATCAGCATGACCTTGTAGCAGCCAGCCACCCAGGCCGCGTCTGAAGCTGCGTCCAACATCTGCTTTCCAAAACCCTGGCGCCTATAGTTGCTATGGGTGACAACATTTTCCACCAGGCCATAGGGGCGGGCCGCGCGCGTAAGATTTGGAATGACGACAAGGGTACAAGACGAAACTAGCCGTCCATCCGCCTCGCCAAGAAAGATCGCGCTTCCATAGTAGGACATGAAGCGTTCGAGGACCTCGGCAGCGTGGTCGAGGCTAGGCCTCTCATCGCCCGGCGCAAGATGTTGATACAAATCCAGAAGCGTTGCGATGTCTTCACGCAATGCGGGCCTGATGCTCAATGTTGACGAAGCCATATTCTGATCATGGCAGAGCAAATGAATGTTCGCTATGGGGGCGTGGGTCCCCGCTCGGCGGCCCTGCCGACAAGCGACCTTCAAATCTCCACGGCCAGCACTTGTCGGTTTCGGATTACACATGCCCTTGTGGCGGGAACCCCTCGTGCCGCCGCAAGTGCCGGAGGGGCGAAGTGCGTGCGCACTTCGCTGGCGCTTCACGTGTCAGCTGAACCAGGGGTTCCCGCCACGAGGGCGGGAATGACGGTGGTTTAGGGGGAAGCGCGGAGCACCGAACGCCCGCTCCCCCCCTACCTCACTCCACCACAGCCGCCCGTCCGCCCTGCTGGATGATCCGCGACAGGGCCTCCATCGAATAGGGCTTCTGCAGCAGGTCAAACCCCTGGCCCTCGCTGTTGGCCAGGGCGTCGCTGTAGCCGCTGGTCAGGATCACCGGCAGGTCGGGCCGGGTCTCGCGCAGCCGCTTGGCCAGTTGCAGGCCGTTGATCTCGCCGGGCATGACCACGTCGGTGAACACCACATCGAACGCGTCGGGATCGACCTCCAGCAGCGCCTGGGCCTGGACGGCGCTGCGGGCCAGGGTGACCGTATAGCCAAGGTCGGTCAGCAGCTGGTGACCAAAGGCCCCGACCTCGACATTGTCCTCGACCATCAGCACGCGATGGCGTTGCGGCGCCACGGCCTCGGTGAACGCGAAGGGGGCGGCTTTCTCGGCCAGACGCTTGGCCGTGGCCGGCAGGTAGAGCGAGAAGGTCGCGCCCTGGCCCGGCAGGCTGCCCACGCGCACGTCGCCGTCCGACTGCCTGGCAAAGCCATAGACCTGGCTCAGCCCCAGGCCCGTGCCCTTGCCGACGGCCTTGGTGGTGTAGAACGGCTCGAAGATCCGCTCCATCTGGCTGGGCGCGATGCCCGGCCCGGTGTCGGTCAGGGCCACCACGACGAAGCGCCCCGATACCGCCGACGCGGCCCGCCCGCCGGGGATGACGTCGGAGGTGGAAACCTGGATCGACAGCCGGCCGCGCCCGCCCATGGCGTCGCGGGCGTTGACCGCCATGTTGATCAGGGCCGTCTCGAACTGGCCCCGGTCGGCCTCCACCGCGCAGGTCTCGCACGCGGACTCGACCTCCAGCGCGACATTGGCCCCGACCAGGGTCTGCAGCATGGTCTGCAGCCGCCGGACGCTGTCGACGGCGTCGAACACTTCGGTCTTCAGGGGCTGGCGCCGGGCGAAGGCCAGCAGCTGGGCGGTCAGTTGCGCGGCCCGGTCGGCCGTCTCGCCGATCGCGTCGATATAGCGCCGCCGGCGGCGCTCATCGAGGTCGGGCCGGCGCAGCAGGTCGACGCTGGAGCGGATCACGGTCAGCAGGTTGTTGAAGTCGTGGGCCACTCCGCCGGTCAGCTGGCCGATGGCCTCCATCTTCTGGGCCTGGCGCAGGGCGGTATGGGCCTCCTCCAGCTCGGCCGCGGTGCGGGTCTCCAGGGTGGCGTCGCGGCCCGAGATGTAGATGCGGTCCTTCTCGGCCACCAGGGTCCACTGCACGGTCAAGACGCCGCCCTCCAGCCCGACCACCCGGCTGGTGAAGTCCACCGGCGTCTTGCGGCCGCGCGTTACCGCGAAGTTGGCGGCCGCGTGGTCCTGGTCCTCCGGCGGGGCCAGATCCCAGAACGGGGTGATGAACAGCGTCATCTCGTCAAAGCCCAGGCGGCGGCTCCAGACCGGATTGCAGGCGGTCATCAGCCCGTCCAGACCGCAGATGGCCAGGAAGTCGGCGCTCAGCTCCCAGGCGCGGCTGAGCTCGGCGGTGCGGGCCTTGATCTCGGCCTGCAGACCCTGGTTCAGCCGGCGCAGTTCCTGCTCGACGACATCGCGGGCGGTGTCATCGCGAACCGTCAGCACCGCGCCGATCTGCACGCCCTCGGCGTCGCGGACAGGCGAGGCGCCGCCGATCGCCAGCACCGAAACCCCGTCGGGCCGCACGATGCGCCAGCGCGCCTCGCTGACCACCTCGCCCCGCACGGCGCGGGCCAGCGGCAGGTCGGCGGGCGGATGCGGCGCGCCGTCCAGGGTGCGCAGCGAATAGGCCTTGGCGTAGTCTTCGGGGCCGATCTTCAGGTGGGACGCGCCGTGAATGCGCGCGGCCTCGGCATTGACCATCAGGATGCGGCCGCTCGCGTCGGCGACTACCGCGCCCTCGGTCAGCTGCGCATAGAACGCCGCCACCTGCTCGATCGCGAGATTGGAAATCGACTTGCGCCGCTTCCAGAACGCCACCTGCGCCTCCACAGCAGCGCATCGATCTGGTCGATGCGGGAATCGGACTGTTGAGCCCTGGGCGACAATAGGCTCATTCCGGCTGGGCCAAAACAAGGCCGCGATTTTGGGGGACGGGGGGACAGGCGCTCTGACAAGTCCTCCCCCTGAAGGGGGAGGCGGCCGGAGGCCGGTGGGGGAAGACCGCAAGGAGTCAGCAGTCACTTCCCCCTCCGTCGGCCCGAACGGGCCGACACCTCCCCCTTCAGGGGGAGGACTTGTGGGGATAGACCGCCCTCAATCCCCGCGATCTCCCAAGCAAACCCCTGCCAGATCAAACGCTTGTAAAAAACTTGATCGCGCCAATCAGACGCGCTGAAACCAGCCGCATAATCATCCCACCTCGTCGCGAGGAAAGGGCGCAAGGCCAGCGACCATTGCGGCGGCGGGGGGTGATCGAGCGGGGCTGGGGTCGAGGGGGATACTCGACCGGTCCGGGGATCCTGGCGTTGCAGGACCCGCCCGCCGTCGGCGTGGATGGGGATCAAGGCGAGTGTTGGTCAGGATTGGCCCCACGCCCCCCGACCTTCGGGACTTCGGGAAACCGAGGCGTCCGGGTTCCGGTAAGGCCCCAACTGGGCCACCCGCCGGGACGCTGATGGATAACGACCACGCGGAGCGCTCGGCTTCGTCGAAACGGTTATTCTATTTTCCTCCGGACGTGGTCCGGACGCTCCGCGACCCTTTCCATCGCCATCGCAGCGAAAGCGCGGGGGTGTGAAGCTGCGTGCGCCAGCGGCGCTCAAAGCCCCGTGAAAAAGCTCGGATCCAGGGCGAAGACGCCGTGGGTCAGGGCGTAGATTGCGTACCACAGGGCCGCATTGGCCACGGTCATCACCAGCACCGACAGGCCCAGCGGCCACTGGCTGGCGCGGCGCTTGGCGCGGCGCGCGTCGAAAGGGGCGGACTGCAGGGACGAGGCCATCTGTGATCTCCGATTAACCATCAACAGGATCGGGATTGAGCCGGTTCCGCACCATTGCGACATTCGCCGCGCGCCGCCTTGTCGCACCCGCGCTTTGCGTCGGCCGCGATCCGGGCCAGGGTAGGGCGCGCGCCCCCGGAGACTGCATGACCGCTCCACACACCCTTCTTGGCGCCATCATCCTCGACGGCATCGGCAAGACCTATGACGGCGCGCCGGTGCTGACCGGCGCCAGCCTGTCGATCGCCCGCGGCCAGTTCGTGGCCCTGGTCGGCGGATCGGGGGCGGGCAAGACCACCCTGCTCAAGACCATCAACGCCCTGATCGTCCCGACCACCGGGCGGGTGCTGATCGACGGCGAGGATGTGGCGAGCCAGCCCGGCCCGGCCCTGCGCCGCCGCATCGGCTATGTCTTCCAGGAGGTGGGCCTGTTTCCCCACATGACCGTGGCCCAGAACATCGGGATCACCCCCAGCCTGCTGGACTGGCCGGCCGAGACGATCGCCGCCCGGGTCGACACCCTGCTGGACCTGATCGCCCTACCCCGTGAGGTCGCCGCGCGTCTGCCGGCCGAACTGTCGGGCGGACAGCGTCAGCGGGTCGGCGTGGCCCGGGCCCTGGCCGCCGAGCCGTCGATCCTGCTGATGGATGAGCCGTTCGGCGCCCTCGACCCCGTGACCCGCGTGGCCTTGGCCGAAGACGTCCGGCGCCTGCATGACGCGCTGAACCTGACCACGGTGATGGTCACTCACGATGTCGGCGAGGCCCTGCTGACCGCCGACCGGATCGTGGTCATGGCGGCCGGAGAGCGAGGTGGCGAGATCATCGCCGACGATACGCCCGCCGCCCTGCTGTCGGGCGGTCACGCCGATCCCCGCGTCGCCGCCCTGATCGACGCCCCGCGCCGTCAGGCCGAAAAACTGGCGAGGCTGGCTCATGGATGATCGCCTGCATCAGGCCCTGGCCCTGCTGCCCGAGCGGCTGGGCTGGCACGTGGCCCTGTCGGCGGCAGCGCTGGGCCTGGGTCTGCTGATCGCCCTGCCGCTGGGCGTGCTGGCCGCCCGCAATCCCCGCCTGCGCTGGATCGCGCTGGCGGGCGCCGGTCTGATCCAGACCATTCCCAGCCTGGCCCTGCTGGCCCTGTTCTTCCCGCTGCTGCTGCTGCTTTCGGGCCTGTCGCTGAAGCTGACCGGCCATGGCTTTTCGGCCCTGGGCTTCCTGCCGTCGCTGCTGGCCCTGACCCTGTATTCGATGCTGCCGATCCTGCGGAACACGGCGGCGGGCCTGACCGGCGTCGACCCGGCCGTGGTCGAGGCGGCGCGCGGCGTCGGCATGACCGACCGCCAGAGGCTGTGGCGCGTGGAGCTGCCCCTGGCCCTGCCGGTGATCATGGCCGGGGTGCGGACGGCGGCGGTATGGACCATCGGCGCGGCCACCCTCTCGACCCCGGTGGGCCAGACCTCGCTGGGCGACTACATCTTCTCGGGGCTGCAGACCGAGGACTGGGTGGCGGTGCTGGTCGGCTGCGCGGCCTCGGCGGTGCTGGCCATGGTCGTCGATCAGCTGCTGGGCCTGATCGAGAGCGGCGTCGGACGGCGGGTTCGTGGCCGCTGGATCGCTGGCGTGGCCGGCCTGGCCCTCGGCCTCGTCGCAGCGCTCGCCCCCCTGGCCGGCGTGGCGTTGAGCCGGGGCCAGCCCAGCTACGTGATCGGGGCCAAGAACTTCTCCGAGCAATATGTGCTGGCCGAGCTGATGGCGACGCGGGTCGAGGCGCGGGGCGGGCGGGTCGAGCGCAAGATCAATCTCGGTTCGGCGGTGGCCTATCGCGCCCTCGCGGCCGGCGAGATCGACGCCTATGTCGACTATTCCGGCACCCTCTGGGCCAATGTGCTGGGCCGCAAGGACAATCCCGGCCGCCAGGCGGTACTGGACCAGCTGCGCACCGGCCTGAAGGATCGCGACGGCGTCGTGCTGCTGGCCCCGCTGGGCTTCGAGAACGCCTATGCCCTGGCCATGCGCCGCGACACCGCCGAGCGGCTGGGCATCAGGACCCTGGCCGATCTCGCCGCCAGGGGCGGAAGCCTGACCATGGGCGGCGACCTGGAGTTTTTCTCCCGCCCCGAATGGAAGAGCGTCGAGACCGCCTATGGCCTGAGCTTCAGGGCCAGGCGCCAGTTCCAGCCCACCTTCATGTACCGCGCCCTGGCCTCGGGCGAGGCCGACGTGATCTCGGCCTTCTCCAGCGACGGGCGGATCGCGGCCGACGACCTGGTGTTGCTCGGCGACCCCAAGGGGGCGTTGCCGCCCTATGACGCGGTGATCCTGATCTCGCCGAAGCGGGCTGCGGACAAGCGGCTGGTCTCGGCTCTGGCGCCGCTGGCAGGGAGCATCGACGTCAAGCGGATGCAGGCGGCGAACTACGCGGTGGACCGCGATGCAAACAAGCTCAGCGCGGCGGAGGCGGCGAAGATGCTGGAGGGCAAATAGGACTCTCTCAAGGCCGCTCTCCCCGGCTCTCGCCCTTGATCAAAAAGCGGATGTCATCCCGGCCAAGCGCGAAGCGCGCCGAGCCGGGACCGACGCCTGAACTCTGTGCTTCCGGCGGTCCCGGATCGGCGCCCGGCTTCGCCAGGCTTGTCCGGGATGACAGGATTTTTCGGCCGCAACCCCTATGCGATAGCCCCGGCATTCGCCGGGGAGAGCGGAATTTACAGAATCCCCGGCAGATCCAGCCCCTTCTCCCGGGCGCAATCGACGGCGATCTCATACCCCGCGTCGGCATGGCGCATGACCCCGCTGGCAGGGTCGTTCCACAGCACCCGCGCCAGCCGCCTGGCGGCCGCCTCGGTGCCGTCGGCCACGATGACCATGCCGGCGTGCTGCGAGAAGCCCATGCCCACCCCGCCGCCATGGTGCAGCGACACCCAGGTGGCGCCCGAGGCCGTGTTGAGCAGGGCGTTCAGCAGCGGCCAGTCCGACACGGCGTCCGAGCCATCGCGCATCGCCTCGGTCTCGCGGTTGGGCGAGGCGACCGAACCGCTATCCAGATGATCGCGGCCGATGACGACGGGGGCCTTCAACTCGCCGCTGGCGACCATCGCGTTGAAGGCCAGGCCCAGCCGATGGCGATCGCCCAGGCCCACCCAGCAGATGCGCGCCGGCAGGCCCTGGAACTTGATCCGCTCTGCCGCCATGTCGAGCCAGTTATGCAGGTGCGGATTGTCGGGGATCAGTTCCTTGACCTTGGCGTCGGTCCTGGCGATGTCCTCCGGATCGCCCGACAGCGCCGCCCACCGGAACGGACCGATCCCCCGGCAGAACAGCGGGCGGATATAGGCCGGCACGAAGCCCGGAAAGTCGAAGGCGTTGGTCACCCCTTCCTCCAGCGCCATCTGGCGGATGTTGTTGCCATAGTCGACGGTCGGCACCCCGGCGGCCTGGAAGTCGAGCATGGCCTTCACGTGGACGGCCATCGAGGCGCGGGCGGCGCGGTTGACGCTCTGCGGATCGCGCTCCTTGGCGCTCGCCCACTGCTCCAGCGTCCAGCCGGCCGGCAGATAGCCGTTAATCGGGTCGTGGGCGCTGGTCTGGTCGGTCAGCAGGTCGGGGCGGACGCCGCGCTGGAACATCGCCGGCAGCAGTTCGGCGGCGTTGCCCAGCAGGCCGACCGAGATCGGGCTCTTGGCCTCGGCAATCCAGGCCAGGGCCTCGTCGAGGCTGTCGGTCGACCGGTCCAGATAGCCGGTGCGCAGCCGCATCTCGATGCGCGAAGGCTGGCACTCGATGGCCAGGCACGAAGCGCCGGCCATCACCGCCGCCAGCGGCTGGGCCCCGCCCATGCCGCCCAGACCCGCCGTCAGCAGCCACTTGCCCGACAGGTCGCCGCCATGGTGCTGGCGGCCCATCTCGACGAAGGTCTCATAGGTGCCCTGCACGATGCCCTGGGCGCCGATATAGATCCACGAGCCGGCGGTCATCTGGCCGTACATGGCCAGGCCCTTGCGATCCAGTTCGTTGAAATGCTCCCAGGTCGCCCAGCGCGGCACCAGGTTGGAGTTGGCGATCAGCACCCGGGGGGCGTCGGCATGGGTCTTGAACACCCCGACCGGTTTGCCGGACTGGACCAGCAGGGTCTCGTCGTCCTCCAGCCGCCTCAGGGTCTCGACGATCTTGTCGAAGCTCTCCCAATCTCGCGCCGCCCGGCCGATGCCGCCATAGACCACCAGCTCCTCGGGTCGCTCGGCGACGTCGGGGTGCAGGTTGTTCATCAGCATGCGCAGGGGCGCTTCGGTCAGCCAGGACTTGGCGGTCAGCTCGGTTCCGGTGGCGGCGCGGATGACGCGGCTGTTGTCGATGCGGGTCATGCGGGATCCCTGGCGAAGGCGATGCAGGCGGAGAGGACGTCGTTCAGCACCGCGCGCATCGGCGCGGCCTGGTCGGGACGATAGGGGGCGGGCCACGCGTCGGGCGTCGGCGTTTTGACCGGGTCGTCCATGTAGCCCCGGCAGGCCAGCTCCATCTGGATGGCGTGGACGCCCTCGGACGGCTGACCGTAATGGCGCGTGGTCCAGCCGCCCTTGAAACGACCGTTGGTGACGCGGCTCAGGCTTGATGCGTCGCAGGCCGCCTCGACCGACGCCGTCAGGGCCGCGTCGCAGCTGCCGCCGCTGTTGGTGCCGAGATTGAACTGCGGCAGCGGACCGTCGAACAGGCGCGGCACGAGTGAGCGGATCGAATGGGCCTCGTAGAGCACAACGCGGTCATGGCTTTGCCGCAGCCGGACGATCTCGGCGGTCAGTGCGGCGTGATACGGATCGAAGAAGGCGGCGCGGCGGCGGGCGATCTCGGCGTCGTCCGGCGCCTGGCCATCGCGATACAGCGGCTCGCCGTCGAACGTCGTGGTCGGGCAAAGCTCGGTGGTCGTCTGGCCCGGATAGAGCGAGGCGCCGGACGGGTCGCGATTGACGTCGATCACCGTGCGCGAGATCGCCGTGCGGATCACGGTGGCGCCCAGGTCGCCGGCGAAGTCATAGAGTTTGTCCACCCACCAGTCGGCGTCCTTGCGGGCCAGCCAAGGCGAGACGAGGCGGGCCTCGATCTCCGGCGGGATCTCGGTTCCGGTGTGCGGCAGGCTGACGACTAGCGGGGCCTCGCCGCGGTGGACGATGAGCCAGGATTTGGCCACGACACTCATAAGCTTGTCATCCCGGCCGCAGCGCAGCGGAGAGCCGGGACCCAGGGGCAACCGCACTGCGCCGGCCCCTGGGTCCCGGACAGCGCTACGCGCTTCCGGGATGACAAGGTCTTTGGCCGTAAGGTCACTAAACCACCCCCGGCAGGTCGCTCGCCGCCGCGATCACCGCGCCGGAGCGGACCAGCAGGTTGGCGGCCTCCATGTCGGGGTGGAAATGCCGGTCGTCTTCCAGATGCGGCACCTGCTTGCGAACCAGTCCGCGCACCGCCTCCAGCACCTCGCTCGACTTCAGCGGCGCATGGAAATCACAGCCCTGGGCCGCCGCCAGCAGCTCGATGCCGATCACCGCCGTAGCGCTCTCGACCATGGCCAGCAGGCGCCGGGCGCCGTGGGCGGCCATCGAGACGTGGTCTTCCTGGTTGGCGGAGGTGGGGATCGAGTCGACGCTGGCCGGATAGGCCTTCTGCTTGTTCTCCGACACCAGGGCGGCGGCGGTGACCTGCGGGATCATGAAGCCGGAGTTGAGGCCCGGCTTGGGCGTCAGGAAGGCCGGCAGGCCCGACAAAGCGGGGTCGACCAGCATGGCGATGCGACGCTCGGCGATCGAGCCGATCTCGCAGACCGCCAAGGCGATCATGTCGGCCGCGAAGGCCACGGGCTCGGCGTGGAAATTGCCGCCCGACAGGGCCTCGTCGCCGCCCTCCACGTCGCTGGGGAAGATCAGCGGATTGTCCGACACGCCATTGGCCTCGGTGGCCAGGGTGGTTGCCGCCTGTTTCAGCACGTCCAGCGCCGCGCCCATCACCTGGGGCTGGCAGCGCAGGCAATAGGGGTCCTGGACCCGCTCGTCCTCCTTCAGGTGCGAGGCGCGGATGGCTGAGCCGGCCATCAGGTTGCGCAGGGCGGCGGCGGTCTCGATCTGGCCGACATGGCGGCGCAGCAGGTGGATGCGCGGGTCGAACGGGGTGTCCGAACCCTTGGCTGCCTCGGTCGACAGGGCGCCGGTGATCAGGGCCGACTGGAACAGCAGCTCGGCCTCGAACAGGGCGGCCAGGGCGTTGGCGTTGGAGAACTGGGTGCCGTTCAGCAGGGCCAGACCCTCCTTGGGGCCCAGCACCAGCGGCGCCAGGCCGGCGTCTTCCAGCGCCTGGGCGGCGGGAACGCGGACACCGTCGACGAAGACCTCGCCCACGCCGATCATGGTCGCGGCCATGTGAGCCAGCGGCGCCAGATCGCCCGAGGCCCCGACCGAGCCCTGGCAGGGGACCACCGGCGTCAGGTTCTGGACCAGCATGGCTTCCAGCAGCTTCACGGTTTCGACCCGCACGCCCGAGGCGCCTTGAGCCAGGCTGGCCAGCTTCAGGGCCATCATCAGGCGGATCACGGCAACCGGTGACGGCTCGCCTGTGCCTGCCGCATGCGACAGCACGATGTTGCGCTGCAGCCGTTCCAGGTCCTCGTCGCCGATGCGGACGCTGGCCAGTTTCCCGAAACCGGTATTGATCCCATAGACCGGCTCGCCCCGGGCCAGGATGCGCTCCACAGCCCGGGCGCTCGCCTCGATCACCGGCCAGGCGTCGTCATGCAGCCGGGCGGCCTCGCCGCGATAGACCTTCTTCCACTCCATCAGGAAGACTTCGCCGGGATGCAGAACAACCATGGTCAATGACCCTTCCAGACGCGGGCATGCAGCGGGTTAAAGCCCATGCGATAGACAAGTTCGGCGGGACGCTCGATGTCCCAGATGGCCAGATCGCAGGCCTTGCCGGCCTGCAGCGTTCCCCGGTCAGCCAGCAGGCCCAGCGCCCGGGCGGCCTCGCGGGTGAAGCCGGCCAGGCACTCTTCGACGGTCATGCGAAACAGGGTGGCGGCCATGTTCATGACCAGCAGCGGCGAGGTCATCGGCGAGGTGCCGGGGTTGCAGTCGGTGGCCAGGGCCATCGGCACACCGGCCGCGCGCAGGGCCTCGATCGGCGGCAACTTGTGCTCGCGCGTGAAATAGAAGGCCCCGGGCAGCAGGGTCGCCACCGTGCCGGCGGCGGCCATGGCCTCGACTCCGGTCTGATCCAGATGTTCCAGGTGATCGGCCGACAGGGCCCAGAACTCGGCGGCCAGGGCCGCGCCGTTCTGGTTGGACAGCTGCTCGGCGTGGATCTTGATCTTCAGACCCCGTTTGTGGGCAGCCTCGAACACCCGCCTTGTCTGGGCCGGGGTGAAGCCGATGCCCTCGCAGAACACATCGACCGCCTCGGCCAGCTTCGCGTCCGCGACGGCGGGGATCATCTGCTTGCAGACCAGGTTGATATAGCCGTCAGGATCACCCTTGAACTCGGGCGGCAGGGCGTGGGCGCCCAGCAGGGTGGTGCGGATATCGATCGAGCGGCAGTCGGCCAGGGCTCGGGCGGCGCGCAGGCATTTCTGCTCGTCGTCCAGCGACAGACCGTAGCCGGACTTGATCTCGACCGTCGTCACCCCTTCGGCGATCAGGGCGTCCAGGCGGGGCAGGGCGCCGGCGACCAGTTGCTGTTGGGACGCCGCGCGGGTGGCGGTCATGGTCGAGACGATGCCGCCGCCGGCCCGGGCGATCTCCTCATAGGAGGCGCCGGCCAGGCGCAGCTCGAACTCGTGGGCGCGGTCGCCGGCAAAGACCAGATGGGTGTGGGGATCGATCAGGCCGGGGGTGATCCAGCGGCCGTCGCAGTCGATCGTTTCAGCGGCTTCGAAGGCGGGGGCCTCGGCCACGTCGCCGGCATAGACGATGCGGCCATCACGGGCCGCCACCACGCCGCGCTCGACGATTCCCAGGCCTTCGCGCGCCGGATCAAGGGTGGCGAGCCGGCAGTTTGTCCACAATGTGTCGCACTGCATTCCGCCCGCCTCCCTCTCTTGCGGCAGTGTTCAATATGTATAGACATATTAGCAAGCGAGGAGCCCTGTCCAGTGACCGACACGCAGATTCCCGAAGCCCCCATGGACACGGGCGCGACCGTTGTCTGGTGCGAGAGCGCGCTGCTGGCCGACGGCTGGGCGCGAAGTGTCAGGCTGACCCTGTCGGATGGTCGCATCGCCCGCATCGACACTGACGTCCCCGCCGGCGACGCCACCCGCCTGGGCGCGGCCCTGCCGGGGCTGGCCAATGTTCACAGCCACGCCTTCCAGCGGGCCATGGCCGGCCTGGCCGAGGCGCGGGGCGACACCGGCGACAACTTCTGGACCTGGCGCGAGGTGATGTACCGCTTCCTGGGCCGGCTGGGTCCGGACGAGGTTCAGACCATCGCCGCCATGGGCCAGATCGAGATGCTGGAGGGCGGCTTCACCCGCGTGGGCGAGTTCCACTATTTGCATCACGACCCGGCGGGCGGCTTCTATGACGACCCCGCCGAGATGGCCGTGCGCATCGCGGCGGCGGCCAACGAGACGGGCATCGGCCTGACCCTGCTGCCGGTGTTCTACGCCCATTCCAACTTCGGCGGCGCGCAGCCCACGGATGGGCAGAAGCGCTTCATCCACGACGTCGACGGCTTCGCGCGGCTGGTCGAGCGTTGCCGCCAGATCGTGTCCGACGCGCCCGACGCGGTGGTCGGCATCGCGCCCCACAGCCTGCGTGCGGTGACCGCAGAGGAACTGGACGCCATCCTGCCCCTGGCCGGCGACGGCCCGATCCACATGCATGTGGCCGAGCAGGCCAAGGAGGTCGACGACTGCCTGGCCGCCACCGGTCAGCGCCCCGTCCGCTGGCTGATGAACCACACGCCTGTCGACAAGCGCTGGTGCCTGATCCACGCCACCCACATCAACGCCATGGAGACCGAGCGCCTGGCCAAGAGCGGCGCGGTGGCGGGCCTGTGCCCGGTGACCGAGGCCAATCTGGGCGACGGCGTTTTCCCGACCCACGACTATCTGGCGGCCGGCGGGGCGTTCGGCCTGGGCACCGACTCCAACATCCTGATCGATGCGGCCGAGGAGGTGCGGGCCCTGGAATACGCCCAGCGCCTGACCCGTCGGGCTCGCAACGTGCTGGCCGGCGGACCCCGGCGTTCGACCGGCGGCGAGCTTTGGCGCGGCGCCTGCGCGGGCGGCGCCCAGGCCCTGGGCGCGGGGCGAGGCGGGCTGAAGCGCGGCGCGGCGGCCGACTTCATCACCCTGGACGCCGAGCATCCGGCCCTGATCGGGCGCGAGGGCGACACCCTGATCGACAGCCTGGTCTTCGCCGGCCGCCACGGCGCCATCGACACCGTCTGGCGGCAGGGCCGGCAGGTGGTCGAGGGCGGTCGCCACCATGCCCGCGAGGCGGTGACCACGCGCTATCGCCAGACCCTGAAAGCCCTGCTGGCGTGAGCTCGGTCCCGCTGCACCAGCGCATTCGCGGCGATATCGAGGACCGCATCCGCTCGGGCGAATGGCCGCCGGGCCACCGCGTGCCGTTCGAGACCGAGCTGATGGCCCAGTACGGCTGCGCCCGGATGACGGTCAGCAAGGCGATGGCGGCCCTGGTCGAGGCTGGGCTGATCGTGCGCCGCAAGCGGGCCGGCTCGTTCGTGGCCCGGCCCAGGGTGCATGCCCCGGTGCTCAACATCCCCGACATCCAGTCGGCCATCCTGTCGCGCGGCGAGACCTATGCCTTCCGCCTGCTGTCGAGCCGCACGCGCGGCGCCGAGCGGGGCAACGCCGACGAGCGCGAGTTGGCGGCGGGCGGCAAGTTGCTGGCGCTGGAAGGCGTCCACGACGCCGGCGGCCGGCCCTTCGCCCTGGAGCGCCGCCTGATCAGCCTGAAGACCGCGCCGGACGCCGCGTCCGCCGACCTGTCAGCCACGCCGCCCGGCGCCTGGCTGCTGGAACACGTCGCCTGGACCGAGGCCGAAAGCCGGATCAGCGCCGTCAACGCCGACGCCGACGTCGCCGCTCTGCTCGACCTGGACGAAGGCGCGGCCTGCCTGGTCGTCGATCGCCGCACCTGGCGCGCCGGCGAACATGTCACCCGCGTGCGGCAGGTCTTCCCCGGCGAGGCCTACGACCTGGTGGCGCGGTTCGGGCCGGGGACTTAGGCGCTCCGCCGGCTATCGTCATCAGTCGTCGAAAGACGGATGGAAAGACACGTCGCCGGTCGCCGACGTCCCCCTAAGGAACAGGCGCTGGAAGTAGCGAGATCTGGAGCCCCGATAGGTCAGGGCCGCGTCGCTCGCAAATCCAAACCGGTGATAGTAGCCAGGATCGCCAAGGAGGACGCAGCCAGCGGCCTCCAGGTTCCGCAGTTCGTCCAGCGCAGCGTGGATAAGGGCTTGGCCGATACCGAGCCGCTGGTGGTCCGGTCGCACTGAAACAGGCCCAAGTCCGTACCAATCGGGCTGGTCCGGTTCAATTGTCACGGGCGAGCAGGCCACGTGGCCGACGAGCTCATCGTCCTCGATGGCCACCAGGGAGACGGCCAGGGCCTTGGCGGCCCTCAGCCGCTCCACGATCAACGCTTCCGTGCCGCTGCCGTGCGCAGTGTTCTTGAATGCCAGGGTCGTGAGTTCACAAATGGCGACAACATCGGCGGGTCGCTCAGATCTGATTTCCAATGTCGAGGATCCTCTGGAGCCAAAACAGCGAGGCGCCCCTCGCGTGCGTCAGGAAGGCGACCGAGACGTGCGTGTCAGCGACCAGAGGACGTCTACAGTCTCGCACGTCTGGCGAAGCTAGGCCGAACGAGCCGTCCGCGCAACGCCGCCAAATCACGCCAGCTTGAACTGCGGTGGCGGCAGGCTCAGCCGGGTGTCGGCCACGGCTTCACCCCGGAAGAACCGCACCAGCAGCCCCTGCACGTCGGGATGGGCCTCGAAGACATTGTGGCCGGCGTTCTCGACGATCACCCGGGACTTGCGCCGGAACTGGGTGGCCACCTCGTCCTGCTCGGGCATCGGCGTGCGGCCGTCCAGCGTCCCGGCGACCAGCAGGGCGGGATGGTCGATGCGGAGCGGCGTCCGGAAGCCTTCACCCAGGTCCACGCCCGGGACGGCGCTCAGCAGTTGCGGCATCGGGAAGTTCAGCGCCGCGCCCAGCACGGCGGTCTTGGCTTCGCGTTGCACCAGGGCCAGCCGGGCCGGCGAGATCCCCGAGGCCAGATCCGTGGCCTCCGGCATGCCGGCAATGCCGAGAAGACCCGCGAATTCGTTCGCGAAGGGCTTCAGCACGTCGGTCTGGCCGGCGTCGAGCGCCAGATAGAGTCCCGGCAGCATGACCAGGGTCTGCGGATTGGCGATCAGCCCGCCCGTCATGAGCTGAATGGCAAAGCCGCCAATCCGCAAGTCGACCGGCGCGCCGTTCAGCGTGGCGGTCAGGCTGACGGGCGCCGCTTCCAGCTTGGCGTGCACCCGTCGCATCAGGGCCGGCAGGTCGGGGATCGCCGCGCGGACGGCGGGATCGGCGGCCAGCAGGCCATCCACCTGGCGCAGAAGGGCGTCGATCGCCGCCGGCCGCTTCACCGTCTGGTCCTGGCCCTCCAGGCTGGCCAGGGCCACGCGGCTCACACGGTCGCCGTGCCGCTTGAGCATGCTCAGCGCCAGATGCGTGCCATAACTGATGCCCCAGAGGGCGACCTTTTCCGCGCCCAGGTGGCGTCGCAGGTCATCTATGTCGTCGGCGTTCTGTTCGGTGTTGTAGCCCGTCATGGCCACGCCGGCCTTGGTCCAGTCGGCCCAGGCCTCCTGGAAGTCCTCGCGGAAATAGGCGCTCAGCCCGGCTTCCGTGAACACCGGCGGCGGGCGCGTCGAGGCCGCCCGCTCCGGGATGGCGTTGGACAGGCCCGTGCCCCGCTGGTCGAAGGCGATGACGTCGGCCACCTCACGCAGGGCCATGAAGATCGGAAAGCGCGGTCCGCCCGCCGCCTGCGTCGCCCGGCCGCCCGGTCCGCCGGCCAGATAGATGATCGGCGGCCCCGGTCTGGCCGCTGTGGAGGCAAAGCGGACATAGCTCAGCCGGATCTTCCGTGAGCCGGGATCGCGGCGATCCTCGGGGACCTCGAAGAAGCCGCGCTCGGCGTCGGTGTCCACGCCCCGCCAGCCCTTGAAGCGGATGGGTCCGGCCTGCGTCGGAGATGTCGCCGGAGCAGAGCTCTGGGCGAACGCCAGGGTCGGCAGAACGAGGCCGGCGGCGGCGAGCAGGGCGCGGCGATGGAGCGATGTGTGGGTCATGCCGACAGCTGAGCCGCCCGCAGCGCCGTCCGCCACGCCGCTTCGGTCAATGGCGCCTCCTCCTCGGCGAATGGCGGAGCATCTCGGTCAGCGGCGCCCTAAGAAGGGGGCCATGTGGCGAATCCTGATCCTCACCGTCCTGCTGACCGGTCTCGCGACCCTGGCCCGCGCCCAGGATACAGCCTGGCAGGCCTGCCACGGCGCGCTCGGTCCGAGCGGTCCCGTGCTCAGCGACTGCCGCCCGGTCCAGGATCTTGTCGATCCCCAGGGGCGGGAGCTCTGGGTCCGCTCGACGATCGATGCCCCGAACCTGGCCTTGGGCGACACCCGGCCGCGCGCCCTCTATCTGGCGGGCGTCGCCTCGTCCGAGGCCTGGCTCAACGGTCAGCGCCTGGGCGCCAACGGCCGGCCCGGCGCGACGGCGCGGGACGAGGTCCCCGGGCGCTACCAGGCGATCTTCCCCATCCGCGAAACCACCTGGCGGACCGGCGAGAATGTTCTGGTGCTGCACCTGTCGTCCTTCCATGGCGGCCTGCGGTTCGCCCGCCCGATGAGCGCCATGGGTGTCTGGCCCCATCCGTTTCCGCAGCGCACCGCGCTGCTGGCCGTTACCTTCGTGGCGTCAGGCGCTCTGCTGGCGGCGGCGTTCGGCTTTGGCGTCATCCACGCCCTGCGTCGCACGGGGTCCAGCCTCATGCTGGCCGCCATGGCCGGGGTCGCGGCCGTGCAGGCCATCGTCGAGAGCCTGCGGCCGTTGTTCGACTACCCCTATCCGCTGCACGCCTGGCGGATGAGCGCGATCTGGCTGCTGGCGGCGGCCTTTGCGGTGCTGCTGGTGAGCTATGTCTCCACCCGGTTCCTGCCCAGGGCCCGCGCCCTGATGATCGGCTTGGCCCTGGGTGTGGTCGGCGCCACGGCCCTGCTTCCGGGCTTCGATATCAAGACGGCCTGGGCGCTGATCCTGGGGGTGGCGCTGGCCGCCCTGCCAGCTGCGGCGGGCGTACGTGGCAAACGCTCCGGCGCGCGGCTGACCCTGGCCTATCTGGCGCTGTTCCTCGCCCTGGCCCTCGGGTTCCCCGAATGGCTGGCCGACCTCTCCTTCTTCCTGCTCGCCGCCGGCCTGGTGCTGCCTTTGCTGGTGGTCGAGCTGGTGCGGCTGGGCCGGGACGACCGGGGCCGGGAAGCCGCCCTGACCCGCGCCGCCAGCCGCCCCGACCGCCTGACCGTGGCCTCGGCGCGTGGCGTCGAGCTGGCGCCGATCGCCGAGATCCTGGCGGTGGTGGGGGCCGATGACTATGTCGAGCTGCGGATGGTCGGCGGTCGCAGCCTGCTGCACGCCGCTCGTCTCGACGGGCTGTCGACCCAGCTACCGGGCAACTTCCTGCGCATCCACCGCTCGGTGATCGCCAACCTGGCCCACGTGCAGCGCCTGGAGCGCGACGGCGACCGCTGGCGGCTGCACCTGAGCGAGGGCGCGCCCCTGCCTGTCAGCCGTTCGCGCCAGCCAGCTCTGCGCGAGGCGCTGGACGCTCCTCCCCCTGTGGGGACGGTGTCGAGGTAACACGCAACGCGCCATCGGCGTTTTGTCACGACCGGCGGCCAGGCCTCTTCACCGTTCCAATATCCGGTGTTGACGCTCAGCTGCGCTTTCTAAGAGCTCGACTGAAAACCTCGCCGCTTTCGACAAAGCCCGTGGCCAGACAAAATGTGCGCAGGTCCCCGGGCCCGATCGGCGGGTTAAGCACAAGCTCGCCGCACCCCGCAGAGCGGGCGGCCTGGGAGGCGGCCTTTAGAAGCAGCCGCGCGACCCCGTTTCGACGCCGGTCTGGATCGACGAAGAGGGTGGAGATCCACCCCACCTTGAGGTCGGCCGTGAGCACCGAATGCCAATGCGCCGTGATGACGCCCGAGGGCGGGCCCCATTCGTCGGCGATGAGCAGGACGCCGGGTTGGTCCTGAATGGCCCTGAGGCGCCGGGCAAGTTGCTCCCGGGCAAGGGCCGGGCCTGCGGCTTTGAGCAGGTCGGCCAATCCGTCCACGTCGCCGCTGTCGGCGGCTCGAACGGACAGGCCATGGCGGCTCGACATGGCGGTTTGCCCTTCAGGCGAGGCGGTCGATCAGGAAACGCGCGCCGAGCTGGAGGCCGGGTTCATCGATGCTGTGGCCAAGACCGGGCGAAACGTGGGCGGCGACATCGAAGTCCAGGCCTTTGAGCTGGAGCTGGGCGTGATGCAGCGCTTCGACGGGCAGGACGTCGTCGCGGTCGCCGTGGACGAGGAGAATGGGTGGCTTGGTCGCGACCTCGGCGGCCAGGGCGTCTGGGTCGGCCAGCATCCCGGAGAAGCCGATGACGCCGGCCAGGGCCTTGGCCCGGCGCGGTCCGACATGCAGCGCCATCATCGAGCCTTGGCTGAACCCGACCAGGGCCAGCCTGTCTTCGCTGAGGCCATGGGCGGCGAGCTGGGCGTCGATATAGCCGTTCAGGGCCGGGGCCGAGACGCGGACGCCCGCCGCGCGCGCCGCCGGCGTCAGGCTGGTCAGGGGCCACCATTGCCGGCCATAGGGAACGCCGTCGCAGGGCTGAGGCGCGTCGGGCGCGAGGAACAGGGTGTCGGGCAGGGCAGAGGCCCAGTAGGGCGCCAGGTCGATCAGGTCCGCGCCGTTCGATCCGTAGCCGTGCAGGAAGATCACCAGGGATTTGGCCGGGCCGCCCGAGAGGGGCGCCGCGCGGGGACCGTCGAGCGTGGGGATCTGGGTCATGGCGGCTCCTGGTCGGGTCGGTTCGGCTGGGCCGATCCTTATAGCCGCGTGGACGCGGCGGCGTCGCGCGCCAAGACTTGACCAGGGCGTTGTCAGGATCGTTTTGCGGCCTTCGGATTGGTCTTCAGCATCATCAGATAGCCCACGACCCCCATCTCATCGACGAGGTCGCACCATCTGGGAGATCATCCGTGGTGCTCACGGCAACCGAGGGCAAAACCCCCGATTGCCGCAGCAGGACCCTTAGGCCTTGGGCAGGAGCACGGCGTCGATCACGTGGATGACGCCATTGGTGCAGGCGATATCGGCAGTCACAACCTTGGCGCCATTGACCGTCACGCCATCGGCGCCGTCGACGTGCACGGTTGCGCCACCGGCGGTCACCGCATCCATCACCTTGCCCGTGACGTCCGCAGCCATGACCTGGCCGGGCAGGACGTGCAGCAGCAGGATCGCCGTCAGCTTGTCCTTGTTCTCGGGCTTGACGAGGTCTTCGACCGTGCCGGCCGGCAGCGCAGCAAACGCCTCATCCGACGGGGCGAAGACCGTGAACGGGCCGGCGCTCTTCAGCGTATCGACCAGACCGGCGGCCGTGACTGCGGCGACCAGCGTCGTGAAGGCGCCGGCGGCAACGGCGGTATCGACGATATCGTGCGTCTGATCAGTCATGTTGGGTTCCTTTGGAACGATCGGCATTGGGGAGGGAAAAGCGATCTTCAGCGACACAAGGCGCGCCGCAGATCGGAGGTAGGCAAGCGCTTGCATCGATACGGCGCGAGCGTGTCGCCACCGCGGAGCGCAAGTCCCACAGATCCCCGCAGCGGCCCATACGGGCTTTGGGCCATCTGGTAACCGCGGCAATCCGCCATCACGATCGGGCGTCCTGCGAACAGGCGCCTCATCGTGCCCCATGGGCAATCCGTCCATCGCCAGATGCGATGGGAGATGATGTTGGCCGCCTCTTCGTCCTGACCCCATCATCGCCCAGGAGAGATTGCCGTGAAGATCAAGGACAGGCCGGAGTTTCGGAGCAAGGCCGCAGTACTGACGTTCGGGCCAGATGTGCCTGTCGCCGAGGCCGTCGCCGTGATGAGCGAGCGCAACTACGGGGCTGCGGTCATCGTCGGCCCCGACCGCAAACCGCTCGGTATCGTGACGGAACGCGATTTCATGCGCCGTCTGCTCAACAAGCGGATGAACCCGGACGAGACGACCCTCTCCCAGATCATGACGACGGATCTGAAGATGGCCAGGGCCGACGACGACCTTCTCGACTGGCTCCGCATCATGTCCAACGAGAGATTTCGCCACCTGCCGGTGGTCGACGACCAGGGCGTAATCATCAGTATGATGAGCCAGGGCGACTTCGTGAGCTATACTTGGCCAGAACTGATGGGGCGACTGAAAGAACAGGCCCGGGCCACGTTCAATGTCAGTCCCTCGCTGGTGATGATTATCGCCTGTGTCGCCATCTTCGCGGCCTGGTCCGTGACGATCTTCGCGCAACTTCGCTGATTGACGAGAACTATCGGAGCGAGACAGGCCTGCCACCCGTGGGGTGGCAGGCCTGTCTTGATCAGCGCACGGCCGCAGCACGCACCCTTCGCTCCAGCCAATGCGACAATAGCAGGTGCGGGGCGGCGACGGCGGCGAGCAGCTGAAAGGCTTGCGACGTCAAGTTCGCGTCGACCCTGAACGGGAACAGCGCCTGCAGAGCCAGCCACCCCAGGATCGTGGCGCCTGACAGCAAACCGCCTGTCGCGATCCAGCGCGGCCGCGACATGTCGCGTAATATGCCGCGCGCCTTATCAAGGTGCAGTGGCGAATGCAGGAAAACAAAAAACAGGGCGAAGCCAATCACGGGCGGTGCGATGGCGAGCACGACGAGGCACAGCGTCACCGCTGTAGCCCAGGTCCGGGACCCACCCACCCAGGCTGCCGCGATGCCGACGGCGGCGACCAGCAATGTCACGGGCGCGGCTGCGGAAATGATGCGGACCAATAGCATCGCTCGATCATCGCTCATCGCGACAAACAGGGCCGCCACCGCCGCCGGATGGCTGATGGTCGGCACGGTAACTACCGCTGCCCCTGCCGCGATGCGCAGCAGCGGCGCTTCAAGCATTTGCCAATCCTCGCCGAAATGCACAGCCGAGATCGACAGGAACAGGACCAGCGCCAACAGGGGCAGTGTCATCCACAATAGCGCCATGGCGACGGCGATCGCGACGTAGCCGCCGATCACGAGCACCAGCACACGCCGCCCCGGCGCGACGGCTCTGCGCAGCAAGGCGATATCGTAGGCGCCGTGTGGCAGGCCGCCGCCCAGAAACAGGGCCGTGGCGGCCGTAACCGCCATCGACTGTCCCAGCGGAGCGTCCAGCAAGGCAGCCAGCAGCAGTGCGACTGCGACTGGCCAGAAGACCGGAAGCACCCGGTTGCAACGTCCCAAGGGCGCGTGGCAACTGGGTGCAGTTGGGGCAAACCCAATCCCTTTCATGGGATTAGGCGGCGTAGGCCTTGCCGCCATCGGTGTCGGACTCCGACTTCCGGACCGCGATCAGGAAGATGAGGATGCCGATGCCGGCTTTGGCGACCAGGTCAGCGATCGTGTAGCCGACCTGAATGGTCGTCTCGACGGCGCCGCCGGTCAGGCCCATGAACGGCGCGAAGAAGACGATCGGATAGAAGCCCCATGACGCAACCGTCACCAGGCGCGCCGTCCGGATCAGACCTTGCGCGGCGGCCGGCTGCTCCTTGATCGACTTGCCCAGGCCAACGAACAGCTGGAAGACGATGTAGAGGAACGGCACCATGGACAGCGAGCCCCACAAGGCGCGCGTCGCCAGATCGGTGGCGATTTCACCGGGATAGCCCAGCACGATCATCAGCGCTGCGGCCAGCCCGAGGGTGACCGACTTCGACGTGGTTTCCGCCCGCGACAGGCGCATCACCAGGATCAGTTCGATGAGCAGCAGGGGAACCGTCAGCAGCCAGTCGACATAGCGATAGGCGTCGTTGAAGGCGATGCCGGTCGCCGTCACCACGCCGTCCTTGAACGTGTAGGCGTCGTGCCAGCTCTCGAAGATGCGGAAATAGTGATAGGCCGCGATGGCGGTGACAACGCCCGAGATGGTCAGGGCGGTGCGATAGGCCGACGCGACTTGTGACCGGCTAAGCCACAAGAAGATCGTGGCGGCGGCCATCGCCGCAAAGGCGAATGAAAACGCGTTGTAGATCAGCTCGTATTGGAAGGGTGTAACAGTATCCATTGAAGTCTCCGTCGCAGTTGTCCGCAGCGCGAGTGCGCCGGGCAGGGGTGTTGCGGAGGTCGCACGATCTTAGTGAGACGATCTTCGGGCCCCCGAAGCGTCGTGACAGCGGCATTACTGGCAAGATGAATGTCGACCGCGCGCCCAAAACTCGGAGCGCGCGGCCCTGCCGCTATGACAACCTGGATGGGATAGGCTGCGGTCAAGTTTTCGGCGATACGGACCTTCTGCCGTATCGCCGACGATGACGGTCTAGAGGCCGGCCTCGACGGCGAGGCGGATCAGGTCGGCTGTCGTATGCAGCCCCAGCCGGTTCATCAGGATGGCGCGGTGCATCTTGACGGTCTTCTCGGCCAGACTCAGGTGGGCCGCGATCTGCTTGTTCAACAGCCCGTTGGCGACCAGCTTGAGCACCTGGCCTTGCCTCGGCGACAGCGACTTCACCATTTCCGCAGCCCGGATCCGGCGCATGCTCGACGGCGCCGCCGCATCGGCGTCGATTTCGACCTGAGAGCCGAGGAAATACAGCAATGCGTCTTCCTCGTCGTAGATCGGCGCGACAAGGACGGCGTTGCGAAAGGGTTGGCCGTTGCGCTTGTAGTTCAGGATCTCGACGAGCACGGGACGATGTTCGCGCACCCCGCGACGGATTTCCTCGGTCAGCCACGGCTCGGTCGCCGGTCCCGACAGGAAACGGCAGTTGCGCCCCACCACCTCCTCGGGCGGATAGCCCGTGAGCTCGCAAAAGGCTTCGTTGCAGGCGATGATCGGATTGTCGGGCAGTCGCGGGTCGCTGATCACCGAAGGGATCGGGCTATCCGTCACAAGCCGCATATGGCGGCCGTCAGCGATACAGACATTGGCGTCTATCGCCAGATCAGTGCCTGTTTTGTTCATCCGGGAGACCATGCCAGATGCAGAACGCTCTTACACTCGTTTTGATGCCACGCCCCAAATCCTGGCAGTGTCGCTTCTGTCCGGGCGTGGTTGTCATGCGCCAAGCATGCCGCGCTGAGAAAAGGTCAATAAAATTCGATCGTTAAAGACTGTCGACGTTGCACAAACACATCTGGGGAGAGCGTTTTGGCTCGTGACCTTGCCCCAAGCTTGGACCAGGCCGGGCCGGGATTTTGGCCAGCTTCGTCAAGCGGCCGAACAACCCGAGAACTCTGGGAAATCCGTCCTGGTGGTTGGAGGCGGGATCGAACCGCCGACCTGTGGGTTATGAATCCACCGCTCTAACCATCTGAGCTACCCAACCGCACCAGGACGGGAGCGGGGCTTATAGTCGAGAAGCGCGCGGGATTTCAAGCGACCCCGTTCAGGCCACGATCGACGCCGTCTTCGCGCCCAGCGCCGCGACCAGATCGGCGGGCGCAAGACGGATCTGCAGGCCGCGCTGGCCGCCGTTCACGAACACATAGGGCTGGGCCAGGGCGGCTTCTTCCACCGCCGTCGGCAGGCGCTTCTTCTGGCCGAAGGGACTGACGCCGCCGACCTTGTAGCCGGTGATCCGCTCGGCGTCGGGGACGGGCATCATCGCCGCCGACTTGCCGCCCAACGCGGCGGCCAGCTTCTTCATGCTGACCTCCTTGTCCGACGGCAGCACCACGCAGGCCGGCTTGCCGTCGAGCAGCACCACCAGCGTCTTGAGCACCCGGGCGGGATCTTCGCCCAGCGCCTCGGCGGCCTGCAGACCGACCCGTTCCGAGCCCGGATCATAGTCATAGGTCGCCAGCTCGAAGGCGACCCCGGTCTTGGCCAGGGCTAGGGTGGCGGGTGTGCTTCTGGACATGGGGCAGGTGATATCCCAAGTGTCTGAAGCTGTGGAGCCGGGCGCGCGCCGTCTGGGCCCCAAACCGGAGACGTGATCGCTATGCAGGCCCTCGACCGCCGCCAGATGCTCGCCGCTGCGACGGGACTGGGCGTTGCATCGCTGCTGCCCGCCTGGGCGCAGGCCGGGACCGGCAAGGCGCCCGAGGTGCTGAGCGGCGAGGACATCCGCCTGACCATCGGCCATGCGCCCATGACGGTCGACGGCAAGGCGGGCCACGCCATGGCCGTCAATGGAACCGTGCCGGGACCGCTGATCCGCCTGAAGGAAGGCCAGAACGTCCGGCTGTCGGTGACCAATGCGCTCTCCGAGGACACCTCGATCCACTGGCATGGCCTGCTGGTGCCGTTCCAGATGGACGGCGTGCCGGGCGTCAGCTTTCCGGGGATCAAGCCGGGCGAGACCTTTGTCTACGAGTTCAAGGTCCGGCAGGCGGGGACCTACTGGTATCACAGCCATTCGGGCATGCAGGAGCAGGAGGGGGTCTATGGCCCCATCATCATCGATCCGGCGGCGCCCGATCCCGTGGCCTACGACCGCGAATACGTGGTGGTGCTGTCGGATTACAGTTTCCTGCATCCGCACCAGTTGATGCGCAAGCTGAAGGCTCACGCCGGCTATTTCAATGACCAGAAACAGACGGTGGCGGGCCTGCTGGCCGGCCGCGACCAGTCGCTGAAGGACCGCGTCGAATGGTCGAAGATGCGGATGGACCCGACCGACATCCTCGACGTCACGGGCTCGGTCTATCGCTACCTGATCAATGGCCAGGGTTCGGCGGATAACTGGACCGGACTGTTCGCGCCCGGCGAGCGGGTGCGGCTAAGGTTCATCAACGCCGGCGCCATGACGATCTTCAACGTCCGCATCCCGGGCCTGTCGATGAGCGTGGTCCAGGCCGATGGTCAGAACGTGCGGCCCGTGAGCGTCGAGGAGTTCCAGATCTCGCCGGCCGAGACCTATGACGTGATCGTTCAGCCGACGGAGGATCGCGCCTTCACCCTGGTGGCCGAGGCTTCGGACCGCTCGGGCATGGCGCGCGGGACCTTGGCCCCCCGGCCAGGCCTGAGCGCGCCGGTCCCGCCGCTGCGCGAGCGGCCGCTGGCGACGATGAAGGATATGGGCATGGACATGTCCGCTCACGCCGGCCACGACATGGGCGGCATGGACATGCGCGACGGCGCCAATGCGCCGGGCGTAAAGCTCGGCCCCGGTGTCCAGACCATTTCGCCGATGCCGATGGACCGCCTGGGCGAGCCGCCGCAAGGTCTCGAAGACGTCGGCCACAAGGTGCTGGTCTATACGGACCTGATCGCGCTGGACCCCAATCCCGATCCGCGCCCGCCCGGCCGTACGGTCGAGATCCACCTGACCGGCAATATGGAGCGCTTCATGTGGGCCTTTGACGGCGAGGCGTTCGGCCCGCTGAAGACGCCCATCGCCTTCCAGCGCGACGAGCGGGTGCGGGTGCTGCTGGTCAATGACAGCATGATGGCCCACCCGATCCACCTGCATGGCCATTTCTTCGAGGTCGTAAACGGCCACGAAGGGCGCCAGCCGCGCAAGCACACGGTCAATGTCGCCCCCGGCGGCAAGGTGGCCTTCGACCTGACCGCCGACGAGCCCGGCGACTGGGCCTTCCACTGCCACATGCTGATGCACATGCATGCGGGGATGTTCAACGTCGTCACCGTGCGGCCGCTCGACGGAGCCCCGGCATGAGCGCGCCGCTCCTGATGGCCCTGGCCTTGATGCAGCACGAGCATCACCAGATGACGCCGCCGCCTGCGCCGGTTCAGCAGGCCGCGCCGGTCGATCCGCATGCGGGTCACGACATGTCAAAGATGGTCGACCCTCACGCGGGCCACGACATGTCGAAGATGGCTGATCCGCACGCGGGTCACGACATGACAAAGATGGCCGACCCTCATGCGGGCCACAATATGTCGAGCATGGCCCCGCCGGCCGTCGCCGCCATCGCCCCGCCGCCCCCCACCGACCACGCCGCCGAGCGCTTCTTCGACCCCGCCCGGATGGCCTCGGCCCGGGCGGTGCTGCGCCAGGAGCATGGCGGGGGACGCTACTGGATGGTCCTGGCCGACCAGGCCGAGCGCCGCTCGGGCCAGGGCGCCGACGCCTCGGCCTTCGAAGGCGAGGGCTGGTTCGGCGACGACTTCGGCAGGTGGGCGGTCAAGGCGCGCGGCGAGCATGTCGACGGCCACGGCTGGGAGAGCGCCGAACTGCAGGCCCTGCGCGCCCGGCCGATCGGTCCCTATTTCGATCTCGAGGCCGGTTTGCGAGTGGATGTCGAACCGAAGGGCCGGACCTACGCCACCCTGGGCGTCGAGGGTGTCGCGCCCTACTGGATCGAGACCCGGGCGGCGGCCTTCCTGTCGGATCGCGGCGACCTGTCGGCCCGCATCGAGGCCTCGCACGACCTGCGCCTGACCACGCGCCTGATCCTGCAGTCGAAGGTCGAGACCAGCCTGGCCGGGGATGGGAGCGACGCCGAACTGGGCCTGCGCCTGCGCTACGAGATCCGCCGTGAGTTCGCGCCTTATGTCGGCGTGCTGCGCCATCGCACCTTCGGCGACGCCGCTGATCTGGCCCGCGCGGCCGGCGACCGGACGGGTCAGACCAGCGTGGTGTTCGGCGTCAGGGCCTGGTTCTAGCGTTTTGTGAGCCCCTTGCCGCAACGGCATGGCTTTACCTGCGCGTAAAGACACCCCAACATCTGTTTGACCTGATCGGAAGCGGTGGATTCACACGCCGCGCGACGGGCCAAAGGGAGATCAGGGCGTATGTCAGCCATCGACTTTGACCGCATGCCGACCCTGGGCGACGTCGCCCGCTATCATGCGGAGGCCCGGCCGAACGCCGTGGCCCTCAGCTTCGAAGGGCGCGACACCACCTTCGCCGAATTCGACCGCAAGACCAGCCAGGTCGCCAACGCCCTGCTGGCCGCCGGCCTGAAGACCGGCGACCGGATCGCCTATGTCGGCAAGAACAGCGACCTCTATTTCGAGCTGCTGTTCGGCGCGGCCAAGGCTGGCGTGGTCACCGCGCCCATCGGCTGGCGACTGGCCCCGCCGGAGGTCGCCTATATCGTCGGCGACAGCGACGCCAAGCTGGTTTTCGTCGGCCCCGAACTGGTCGACCAGATCGAGAGCGTCGCCGCCGAACTGACCTGGCGACCCGAAGTGGTGGTCATGGAACCCGTAGCGGGCGACGCTCACCGCACGTTTGAGGCCTGGCGCGACGCCCAGCCCGACACCGATCCCAGGGTTGCGATCAAGACCGCCGGCATCGCCATCCAGCTCTATACCTCGGGCACCACGGGCCGTCCCAAGGGCGCCATGCTGACCCATGACAACCTGCTGTCCATGCGCAAGCTGGCCGCCGAGAACCCGTTGGCCTGGAACCAGTGGGGCCCTGAGGATGTCAGCCTGGTGGCTATGCCCGTGTCGCATATCGGCGGCACCGGTTGGGGTCTGGTGGGCCTGCTGAACGGCGCCAAGGGCGTGGTGGCGCGCGAGTTCGATCCATTCAAGGTGCTGGACTATATCGAGCACGACCGGATCTCGAAGATGTTCATGGTGCCGGCCGCCCTGCAGATCGTGGTGCGCCAGCCCCGGGCCCGCGAGGTCGACTATTCGCGCCTGTCCCACATCCTGTACGGCGCCGCGCCCATCCCGCTGGACCTGCTGCGCGAGTGCATGGAGGTGTTCGGCTGCGGCTTCGTTCAGCAGTACGGCATGACCGAGACCACCGGCACGGTCGTCTATCTGCCGCCCGAGGATCATGACCCGGCCGGCAATGCGCGCATGCGCTCGGCCGGCCTGCCGATGCCAGGGGTCGAGCTGAAGGTCATGGACGAGGCCGGCGCCAGCCTGCCGCCCAACACCGTGGGCGAGGTGGCCGTGCGCTCCAGCGCCAACATGGCCGGCTACTGGAAGCTGGACCAGGCCACCGCCGCCACCATCGACGCCGACGGCTGGCTGCGCACCGGCGACGCCGGCTATCTGGACGAGGACGGCTATCTGTTCATCCACGACCGGGTGAAGGACATGATCATCTCGGGCGGCGAAAACATCTATCCGGCCGAGGTCGAGAGCGCCGTCTATGGCCATCCGCATGTGGCCGAGGTGGCGGTGATCGGCGTGCCCGATGACAAGTGGGGCGAGGCGGTCAAGGCGGTGGTGGCCCTCAAGCCCGGCGCGCCGCGCGATCCCGACAGCATCATCGCCTTTGCCCGCACGCGGATCGCCGCGTTCAAGGCGCCCAAGACCATCGACTTCATCGACGTCCTGCCGCGCAATCCGTCAGGCAAGATCCTGCGCCGGGAACTGCGCGCGCCGTACTGGGAGGGGCGGACGCGGCAGGTGAACTAGGCGGCAGACGCCGCAGGCCCCCTCCTGGCTGCTTCGCAGCCGTCCTCCCCCGGAGGGGGAAGGGCCAAAGCCTATGACCAAGAACGGTTGTCATCCCGGACGAGCGCGCAGCGCGAAGATCCGGGACCGACGCCTGAACGCAGCGCTTCCGGCGGTCCCGGATCTGCGCCCGGCTTTCGCCGGGCTTGTCCGGGATGACAGCCTTTTTGGCTGTGGCTCTATCAGCGATAGCCCCGCCCCTCCGGGGCCAGTCGCGCCGACCTACTCGATAAACGCCTCGACCAGCTCCCGCGTGCCGACCAGAAAAGCATCCGCCACCAGGGCCAGCGGCCGCACGTCGGCTTCCGACTTGCCCGCCTGGATCAGCTCGCCGAACCGCCCATACAGCCCCGGATATTCCGCCTCGGCGGCCTGGACCACCGGCTGGCCGTCGATTTCGATGATGGCCCCGCCACTCGACAGGCGCAGGGTCCCCTCGTCGGCGACCACCGTGATGTCCCAGGTCTGGGGGCCGGTCTGCAGGAAGTCGAAGTCGGCGGTGATCCTGACGCCCTCGATGTCGGTCATGGCCAGGTGCGCCGCGACCGGCGACTGGACGTTTTCCGGAACCTGAAGCCGCGCGTCGGTGACGAACACTTCGCGGGGCATGATCTCGGTCAGGATCGACAGGGCGTTGATGCCCGGATCAAAGACGCCCAGGCCGCCGGCTTCCCAGATCCAGGTCTGGCCGGGGTGCCAGCGGCGTACGTCCTCGCGCCACTGGATGTCGACGCTGCGGATCGTGCGGGCGGCCAGCCACGCCTTGGCGGCAGGCACGCCGGCGGCGAAGCGCGAGTGCCAGCTGGCGAACAGGGTTACGCCCTGCTCGGCGGCCAGGGCTGAGAGGTCACCGACCTCGCCCACGGTCGCGCCGGGCGGCTTTTCCAGGAACACGTGCTTGCCGGCCCGCAGCGCCGTCAGCGCCGTCTCGCGCCGCACCTGGGGCGGGGTGCAGAGGGCGACGGCGTCCAGTTCGATGCCGCTCTGAAGCATCTCCTCCAGCGTCTCGAAGGCGGGGACGCCCACGTCCGGCCGGCTGCGGCTGGCCACGGCGACCAGCTCCAGGCCCGGATCGGCCGCTATGGCGGGGATGTGCTGATCCCGCGCGATCTTGCCGACCCCGACGATCCCGACCCTGATGATGCTCACGCCGCAGCTCCCTGAACTCTCTGCCGATCTATTATCGTACAAATGGGGCGCGCCAAGCGATTTCATGACGGCGCACCGCCAGGATCCTCGCCCTTCACCGGGGCGAGAGCTACGACTCGCGCGCCGGGCCGGTTGTCGGCGGCGTCAGATCTGATGTCGGGGAGGGGAGCCGGCCGGGGATATAAAAGCATCCCCGGCCAGCGGGTACCGACGGTGGGGACCTATCGATGACCCAGCTTTGATGTGGGTCGGCGCTCAGGGCAAGGCCATGGCGAATATGTCGCAGGGGACGTTCTGAAGGGCCGGCGATCGCCGCGCGGTGAGATTTTGGGATGGTGACCTTCGACGCGAAGGTGGGCTCCCAAGTCCTCCCCCTGAAGGGGGAGGCGGCCGGAGGCCGGTGGGGGAAGACCGCAATGAGTCAGCAGCTACTTCCCCCTCCGTCGGCCCGAAGGGGCCGACACCTCCCCCTTCAGGGGGAGGACTTGTGGGGATAGACCGCGCTCAATCCCCGGTCTTTCCGGAACAAACTTCAACCCAATCAACGCACTATAAAATAGTTGATCGCGCCAATCCTCGGAGCTCAAACCGCCCGTATTCTTGGTGCTGTCCCCGTCGCAGGGGGAGGGCGCGTGGTACCGGCCCAAAGCGGCGATGGGGATGGAGCTGAGCGGGGCCGCGACGCCCTGGAAGGCGGGTCGAGGTGTGCGGGCTGTCTCAGAAGGACGGACCAAACGCTGAGTGGCTCGTCGGCCGGGTGAACGCGGGTCGAAGAGGGCGAGGGATCGTAAACCCGCCTATCGCGCATCGTCGGCGTCGAGACGGTTAGCCGATCGACGGGATGCGCGCCCGTACGGGGGCTCTTGGGTATCAGAGCTGAAAGACGCTCGCTTGGCCCAATCCTCACGCAAGAACAGCTTCTGCGAAGCGGACAGGTCGAGCCGAAACGCACAAAACACATCACGGTCATCCGGGTTCGCCCCGGCCGCTTCGCGCCTCCCCGACTAGCTCAGTGGCTGATGCCGCGTGAGGCTGAGAGCCCGTGTCTTCTCCCTTCCCCCTTTGATGGGGGAAGGGCGGGGATGGGGGTGACCCCGCCGGATGATTTCACGCAGGCCGCGCCACATCCTGAGCCTCTGCCACCCCCATCCCCAACCCTTCCCCCATCGAGGGGGAAGGGAAAAGAAAGCCAGTGACCTAGAGAGCAAGTGACGCCGCCTATTTCGTCAGCGGCGAGACCGGCAGGGCCTGGGCCTTGAGCGATACGGTCGAGGTCAGCGACTGGGCGCGCGAGGAGGCTCCGACCGAGACCGCATAGTCGCCCGCCGCGATCGACCAGCCGTTGGCCTTGCCGTCCCAGGTCGACAGCAGGCGCGGGTCGACCGTCACCGTCACCGAGGTGCTGGCGCCGGGCGCGAGCTCGACCTTGCTGAAGCCGCCCAGGCGCTGGGGCGCTTCCCAAGACGCCCCATTGGCGCCGGCCTTGGGCGCGACATAGACCTGCGGCACGTCCTTGCCGGTCCGCGCGCCGACATTCTTGACGTCGAAGCTGACGGTCAGCACGCCGTCAGCGTTCGAAGCCTTGAGGTTGGAATAGGCGAACCGGGTGTAGGACAGGCCATAGCCGAACGGGAACAGCGGCTCGTGCTTCTTGAGGTCGAACCACTTGTAACCGACCGCCGCGCCTTCGATCCGGTAGTCGACGTCGAACAGGACGTCGGGCGTCTTGGGATCGCCATCCAGCTTGGGACGGGGCAGTTGGGTGACGTCCTTGGGGAAGGTCACGGGCAGGCGGCCCGAGGCGTCGACCTCGCCGGTCAGGACGCGGGCGATGGCCTCGCCGCCATTGGTGCCCGGGAACCAGGCCTGCAGCACGGCCCCGACCTCGTTCAGCCAGGGCATGACCACGGGGCCGCCGGTCTCCAGCACGACCACCGTCTTGGCGTTGGCCTTGGCGACGGCGGCGATGGTGGCGTCCTGGCTGTTGGGCAGGTTCAGGGTCCAGACGTCTTCCGACTCGGTGGTCCACTGGTCGGCGAAGACGATGGCCAGGTCGCTGGCGGCGGCCAGCTTGGCGGCGGCGGCCGGGTCCTTGCCGTCGGCGAAGGTGACCTTGGCGTTCGGGAAGCGGGCCTGCAGCGCCTTCAGCGGCGAGGACGGGTAATAGATCACCGGGCCCGGCCAGGTGGCGGGCAAGAGGCCCTGCACGGCGCGACCGCCGGCCGGATAGACCTGCGAGGAGCCGCCGCCCGACAGCACGCCGACATCGGCATGGGCGCCGATCACGGCGATGGTTTTCGCGGTCTTGGCCAGGGGCAGCAGGCCATCCTCGTTTTTCAGCAGGACCATGCCTTCCTCTGCGTCGGCCTGGCTGACCTTGCCGTTGGCCGTCAGATCGATCGGGGCGACCTTGACCGGGTGATCGACCGCGCCGCTGGCGAACAGGGCGCGGGTGATGCGGCGGGCCATGTCGTCCAGCCGCGCGCCGCTGACGGCGCCGCTGGCCAGGTCGGCCTTGAGCACCGAGCCCAGGAAGTTCTGCTTGTCGAAGGCGTCGCCGGCCGACTGCTGGTCGAGGCCCGCATTGACCGCCTTGGCGCCGGAATGCACCGCGCCCCAGTCGCTCATCACATAGCCCTTGTAGCCCCAGTCCTTCTTCAGGACGGTGTTGAGCAGCCAGTCGCTCTCGCAGGCATAGACGCTGTTGACGCGGTTGTAGGCGCACATCACCGACTGCGGGTCGGACTGTTCGATGGCGAACTGGAAGGCCAGCAGGTCCGACATCCGGGCCGAGGTCTCGTCGATCGTGGCGCTGAGGACGAAGCGGCCAGTCTCCTGATTGTTCAGGGCGTAGTGCTTGATCGTCGAGACGATGTTGTTGGACTGGATGCCCTTGATCTGGGCGGCCACCATCGTGCCGGCCAGCAGCGGATCCTCGCCGCCATATTCGAAGTTGCGGCCGTTGCGGGGTTCGCGAACCAGATTGACGCCGCCGGCCAGCATGACGTTGAAGCCGGAATTGCGGGCCTCGGACCCTATCATCGCGCCGCCCTTGAAGGCCAGGTCGGGGTTCCAGGTGGCGGTCGTGGCCATACCCGAGGGCAGGGCGGTGCGTTCGCGGAATTCCTTGGCGCTGCCTTGCGTGGCCACGCCGACGCCGGCGTCGGTCTCCCACTGGGCGGGGATGCCCAGGCGGGGGATGCCCTTCACGTAACCGGCCGAGCCGGGCAGGGAGCCTTCGATGCGCGTGTACTTGGGCTTCATGTCGGCGCCGAAATAGCCGAACACCAGGGTCAGCTTCTCGTCCTGGGTCATGGCCTTGACGACCAGGTCGGCGCGGGCGTCGGGATCAAGCTTGGAGTTCAGCCAGGGCTGGGCGGCGGTGCTCGCCGGAGTCGCGACCTGGGCCTGGGCGTTCAGCGCCGTCGCGGACGCGCCGATCATCAGCGCCAGGGCCAGGCCCTGGAATGTCTGCCGGTTCATGTTTCCTCCGTACTCATCTGTCTGGGCCGCCGGCCGTTATCGGCTCGGCGGCGAAGGGGTCAGGTCTTTCGCTTCGGCGGCCCGCCGCTACGGGCGGGGCCCGTCGATTCGCGGACGATCAGGCTGTGCTGGGCCAGGAACGGCGCGGCGGCCTTGCCGGCGAGCTCGTTGGCGTTCCACGCGCGGAAGGTCTGCAGGGCTCGTAGCGCCATCTGTTCAAAGGGCTGGCGAATGGTGGTCAGGGTCGGCCAGATCACGGCGGCGATCGGCGCATCGTCGAAGCCGACCACCGAGAGATCGTCTGGAATGCGCAGCCCGCGACGCTGGGCCTCCATGCAGGTGGCGGCGGCCATGTCGTCATTGGCGGCGAAGATCGCAGTCGGCGGCTCGTCGATGTCCAGCAGCACCCTGGCCGCCTCCGTGCCGGTCTTGAAGGTGAACTCGCCGTCGGCGATCAGCTCCGGCGCGGGACGCGGAAGGCCTCGGGCGGCATAGGCCTCGAAGAAGCCGTTGCGGCGATGGGTGCTGGCGGCGTGGTCGGGATGGCCCGAAATGTGGCCGATCCGGGTGTGGCCCAGGCTGAACAGGTGCTCGACCACCTCGCGGGCGGCGGCGCGATCATCCATCGCGATGGCGGGAAAGAAGGGATCGGGGCTGGTCGGCGAGATCAGCACACAGCGGACCTCAAGCTCGCGCATCAGCTCTTTCAGCGGACCAAAGTCGCATTCGGGCGGCAGCAGGATCATCTCGCGCACGCCGCCGTCGGCGACGAAGGCGCGGATCCGGTCCTGCCAGCCGGCGACAGGGCCGTCGAACAGGTCGACCGTCAGGTGGCGGCCGGTCTCGACGCAGGCCAGCAGCAGGGCGTGGTGAACCTTGGTGTGATAGCCGCCGCTGGGATCGCCCATCAGCACCCCGACCGAGGACGAGGTCTGCGAGCGCAGGCTGCGCGCCACGGCGCTGGGCTGGTAGCCCAGGTCCTGCATGGCCGCGCGGACGCGCTCGCGCGTCTTTGCGCTGACGCTCTCATGATCGTTGAGGACGCGAGAGACCGTCTTGGGCGAGACCTCCGCCCGTTCGGCCACATCGTGGATCGTCGCCATTGCGTTTCTACACCCGGTTGCGCGTTCTTACTGACCGGACTCCACCACGGTGAAGGTGGCGAGGGCAAGGCGGCGCGTCACGCAGGTCATAGCTGACGATGTCTGGCTTGTCATTCATAAGGACAAATTTCGGTCAAACAACGTCATTTAGAAGGACATTTAAGGGACACGAATTCGCGACATTTCCGACTCTGAGAGCGTGCTCCATGAGCGGACTAGGCGTTGAAGCCGCCCCCCATCGCTGAATCGTGGGAGCGTTACCAATGTTGCGCCAAAAGGGGCCGGAGGCGTCGTTACGCGGTCGAAATCGGCGATTTTCTGCGCTTAGTTGCGATGAATGGCCGGATGGCACGGCAATTTTTCAGGTGAAGCCTGTTTGCCCATTCTCTCGTGGAGCGGCCAAAGGCCTTGTGCGGCGCGAATGACAACGTTGACATTCTTGTTGACTTGGCTGGGACATTTGGGGATGTTGGGCTTAACCGATAACGGTGTTGGGCCGGAATCGACAGCCCGGGCGCTGGGGGTCGCCGTCAAGAGCGGACATCGCGGACAAGCGGTTCACCGGGCCTAAAGGCGCTCAATCGGTTCTGGAGTGCGTCGCGTAGACGGCGCGCCCAGGAACGGAGCGAACGATCATAAAAACGTTAAGTTGGGGAGCGAGGAATTTGACTAATCAACATAGGAAAGCCGTGCTTACGCGCGGCCTGGCGGTGGCCTTGCTGGCCGGCGCCTCGCAGGTGGCTCTGACCACCGGCGCATTCGCCCAGACCGCTGCGGCCGACACCACTGTTGAAGAAGTGGTCGTCACCGGGGTTCGCGGATCTCAGATCAAGTCGGTCGACGTCAAGCGCACGCAAGCTTCGATCGTCGACGCCATTTCGGCCGAAGACATCGGCAAGCTGCCCGACGTCACCATCGCGGACTCGCTGCAGCGCATCTCGGGCATCCAGATCCAGCGCAACGCCGGCGAAGGCGCCACGGTCAATATCCGCGGTCTGGCCCAGGTCGTGACCCTGCTGAACGGCGAACAGTATCTCAGCGCCGGCAACATGGGCTCGGCCCAGCCGAACCTGCTGGACGTGCCCTCGCAGTTGATGAACCAGGTGCTGGTCTACAAGTCGACCGATCCCAAGAACGCCCTGTCGGGCATCTCGGGCACCATCGACCTGCGTACCCGCCGTCCGTTTCAGCTGCCCGAAGGCCTGACCTTTGCCGGCGGCGCAGAAGCCCAGCGCGGCGAGCGCACCAAGGAAAACGACTACCTGGTCAACGGCGTCCTCAACTGGCGCAATGACCGCGTCGGCCTGATGGTGTCGGCCGCCAAGAGCAAGTCGAACCTGGGCAACAACTATTCGGGCACTGTCGGCCTGTCGGGCAACAACGACTGGGGCGGCGGCAACCCGAACAACTTCGTTTCGCCGCACGGCTTCGAAAGCTTCAACCGCGTGGTCGAACGCGACCGCCTAGGCGTCAATGTCGCCTTCGAGGCCGATCTGGGCGAAGGCTTCACCCTGATCGCCGAGGGCTTCTACGCGGAACTCGAAGAGTACAACCGCGCTGTCGGCATCAACATCTCCAACCGCTGGGACGGCGGCGCCTTTGGCAACTGGACGCGGCCTACCGCGTCCGAAGCCACCGGCGTCAACAGCCCGACCGCAGGCGGCAACGGCCGTCCTTGGCTGGCCGTCGACGAATATGACATCGACGCCTGGTGGATCAATTCCTTCACCGTCAACCGCACCACCAAGTCGAAGACCAAGAACTACAATCTGGAACTGAACTACGACAACGGTGGTCCCTTCACGTTCGAAACCCGTGCCATCCGCGCTGATGGGGAACGGCTGAGCATGAACGGCCAGGCCCAGGGCGACCTGAGCAACTGGCGGTATGCTGACGGACGCTTCAATCTGTTCCGCGATGGCGCCGACCGCACCCGCGGCACCTTCTATCCCAAGGCCATCTGCGACAAGTTCCCGGTCACGCGTCGCACCAACGCTGTCGCGGGCAGCGCCGGCGGTTGCTACCTGGATCCGAACCCGCTGGGCTACGGCGCCAACCCGCAGTTGCACTACAACATCGGCGGCGACAAGGCGGTGTGGTCGGGCTTCGACAAGCCGCTCGCGGGCGGCCTGGGCGCGGGCAAGACCCTCAAAGACTACATGGCTAACAAGGATAGCTACGCGATCGGGGCCTTCTCTTCGGAAGGCAACAACGAAGTCGAGTCGGACATGAACGTGTTCCGCGCCGACGGTCACTATGAGTTCGAAGACAAGTTCCTGGGCTTCATCACCAAGATCGACGCCGGTGTTCGCCAGAGCGAGCGCTCCGTCTCGGTCGAGCAATTCCACCTGTTCTCCGGGTTCTATGGCGGTTCAGCGGGCGCCGTTCAGGCCAATGGCTCGCGCGTTCCGGCCGGCGGTTGCGAGGCCCAGTGGAAGGCCATCGACGTCGTCATGAGCCAGAACCAGTGCCAGGCGGGCGAGTTCGTGCCCGATCCGGTCACCGGCCTGCAGGTGTTCCAGGGCTACACGGTCAACGCCCCGACGCGCCTGGACACCTACAATAACACCGTCTGGGTCGATGACCTGGGTGGCGTGACTGCCGGTATCCCGGGCTTCTGGGCGATCGATCCGCGCGACTTCGACGATGCGGAAGCCTTCCACAAGAAGGTCTTCGGTGGAGCTATCCGCGTTCAGATCCCCGGTCAGACCTATGATGTCAGCCTAGGCGAGCAGAGCGCGTTCGGAGCGGCCAACTTCGAGATGGGCGGCCTGTCGGGCAATGTCGGCCTGCGCGTCATCGAAACTGAACTGACGGTGAAGCAGAACCTGACCGGCGACGTCCGCAACTACGGCGACACCAATGCCGACGCGGGCGATACGGTCACCAAGCGCAAGTACACGGACTGGCTGCCGTCGGTGAACCTGACCTACGACCTGGGCGAGCACCTCAAGTTCCGCGCGGCCTACTCCAAGACCATGCAACCGCTTGATCTGGGCAACTATGGCGGCGGTCTGTCGATCTTTACGTCTGACTGCGGCGCGGCGCTGCCCAACGTTCGCTGCGTCACCGGCGCCAGTTCATCGGGCAACCCGAACCTGGATCCGTGGCGGTCGCAGAACTTCGACGGCGCTATCGAGTACTATTTCGGTCGCGCCTCGATGCTGAACATCTCGGCCTTCAAGCTGAAGATCGACAGCTTCGTGACCGGCGGCACGACAACCGGGCGCTTCCCCGACCAGGACGGCGTCATCCGCCGCGATGTCGTGGTCTCGCTGCCCTTGCAAGGCGACGGCGGCGAGGTCGAGGGCCTGGAAATCGGCGCCAAGCTGGCGATGAGCGATATCCTGCCGGACGCCGGACTGCTGTCCAACTTCGGCCTGGACAGCAACTACACCTACTCGCCCAGCGAGGAGAAGCGTCTGGATCTGGCGGGTGAAAAGCTGCCGTTCTTCGACAACTCCAAGCACCAGTTCAACCTGGTCGGCTGGTATCAGGACGACAAGCTGCAGGCGCGCGTCGCCTACAACTATCGCACTGAACGTTTGTCCGGAACGATGAATGGCGGCGGCGATCGCGTCATTCCGATCTTCCAGGACAAGACGGGCTATGTGGACGTCAACGTCAGCTACAACGTGCGTGAGAACGTCACGGTTTACTTCAACGGTTCGAACGTTACCGGTGAGATCGAGGATTATTACCTGCAGTTCGCTAAGGGTAAGACCCAGTACGATCACCAGAACGAGTTCGAACCCCGCTACACCGTCGGCCTTCGGGCTCGCTGGTAAACTCTAGGCTCACCTCCTGCAGCCGCCGTGACTCCCCTGTCACGGCGGCTCTTTTTTGGAGGCGGACCTGTCCGAGACGGATGCCAGGCGATAGCCTAGACCTCCGCCGGACCTATCTGAACGCGCTTTGGGAGGGCGTTTTGGACCAGCCCATGACTGACAACCGTCTTCGCAGCGTCGTCATTGTTGGCGGTGGCACGGCCGGCTGGATGGCGGCGGCCAGTCTGCAACGTCATTTCCAGGGCTCGCCGCTGAAGATCACCCTGATCGAAAGTTCCGAGATCGGAACCGTCGGGGTCGGCGAAGCCACCATCCCGACCATCCGCAACTTCTACCAGAACCTGGGTCTGAGCGACCTGGACGTGATGCGGGCCACAGGCGCCACCTGCAAGCTGGGTATCCGCTTCAACGACTGGCTGAAACCCGGCTCGTCGTTCATCCATCCGTTTGGCCTGTTTGGTCAGGACCTGCGGGGCGTGCCCTTCCACAATTACTGGCTGCGGCTAAAGGCGCTGGGCGAGACCGCCGCGATCGGCGAATACTCCCTGGGCGCCGCGCTGGCCAAGGGCGGCAAATTTACCCAGCCGTCGCGCAACCCGCCGTCCACCCTGTCGGTCTTCGACTGGGCCCTGCATTTCGACGCCAGTCTGTTTGCGGGCCTGATGCGAAAGGTCGCCGAAGCCGCCGGGGTTCAGCGCATCGACGCGAAGATCACCCAGGTCAACCTGCGGCCTGAGGATGGCTTCATCGCCTCGGTCGATCTCGACAATGGCTCGACTGTCGAGGGCGAGCTCTTCATCGACTGTTCCGGCTTCCGCGGCCTGCTGATCGAGGAGGCCCTGCACACCGGTTACGAGGACTGGAGCCCTTGGCTGCTGTGCGACCGCGCCCTGGCCGTGCAAAGCGAAGGCACTGGAGAGCCGCCGCCCTATACCGACGTCACGGCCCACACCGCCGGCTGGCGCTGGCGCATCCCGCTGCAGCACCGCTATGGCAATGGCTACGTCTATTCCAGCCGCCACATCAGCGACGACGAGGCGATGATCGAGCTGAAGGCCGCCGTGCCTGATCCGCTGCTGCACGAGCCGCGTCAGATCCGTTTCACCCCGGGCCGCCGCCTCAAGGCCTGGAACAAGAACTGCGTCGCCCTGGGGCTGGCGGCGGGATTCCTCGAGCCGCTGGAGAGCACGAGCATCGCCCTGATTGAGACCGGCATCGAGAAGATCAAGCAGCTCTTCCCGGACCGGACCTTCAATCAGGGCGTGATCGACGAGTTCAATGACATGTCGAGGCTGGAGATGGAGCGCGTCCGCGACTTCATCATCCTGCACTATAAGGCCAACCAGCGGGACGACACGGCGTTCTGGCGCGACTGTCAGGCCGTGGTTGTTCCAGACACCCTCCGGCACAAGATCGAACTGTTCCGCGAGCGCGGCCACTTCATCCGCTATCGCTGGGAGATGTTCCAGCCGGCCAGCTGGCTGGCGATCTATACGGGCTTCGATATCCTGCCCAAGACTTGGGATCCCAGCCTTGACGGCCTGGACGTTGAGTCGCTGCGACGCGGCATGGCCGAGATGCGCAAGGCCGTGAAGGCCGCCGTCGATGCCGCGCCCAGGCACGGCGACTTCCTGGAAAACTACGCGCGACCGGCGCCTATGGCCGCGCAGTAAGAGACAAGAAACGAGTAGGGACGGACATGCAGGACGCCAATCAGAACGGGATCCGCAAGGTCGTGATCGTCGGCGGTGGCAGCGCCGGCTGGATTTGCGCGGCCATGGCCAGCCACTACTTCCACAAGACGGGCGTCGAGGTGGAACTGATCGAGTCCGAAGAGATCGGCACGATTGGCGTCGGGGAATCGACCATCCCGCCGTTCCTGCAGTTGATCCGCAGCCTGGGGATCGACGAGCAGGACTTCATCCAGAAGACCCAGGCCAGCTTCAAGCTGGCCATCCGTTTCGAGAACTGGCGCAACAAGGGCGAGACCTATTATCACCCCTTCGGCCAGATCGGCGGCCCCATCGGTCGGCACGAGTTCTACCAGTGCTGGCTTCGAGCCAAGGCCAACGGCCATCCCTCGAACCTGCAGGATTTCGCCCCGGCCACGGTGATGGCCGACCAGTGGAAGTTCATCCCGCCCTTCCGCGCTCAGAAGACCCTGCTCAGTGGCGCCAGCTATGCCCTGCATATCGACGCCAAGCTGGTGGCCCAGTACCTGCGCGACTTCGCCGAGGCCCGGGGCGTCAAGCGCACCGAGGGCATCGTCACCGATGTGGTCACTCGTCCCGACGGCTTCGTCGAGAAGGTGATCATGAAGAACGGCAGCGAGGTTGCGGGCGACCTCTTCATCGACTGCTCGGGCTTCCGGGCGCTGCTGATCGGCAAGACCCTGGATGAGGACTATCGGGACTGGTCGGATGTGCTGATGTGCGATCGCGCGGTCGTCGCCCAGACCGAGAACGTCAAGGACCCGCATCCCTATACCCTGGCCCAGGCGCAGGACGCCGGCTGGCGCTGGCGCATCCCGCTGCAGCATCGAGCGGGCAATGGCTATGTGTTCTGCAGCCAGTACATCAGCGAGGACGAGGCCACCGCCACCCTGATGAGCCAGATCGAGGGCGATGTGCTGTTGGGCCCCAACATCATTCCATTCAAGACCGGCATGCGAAAGCGCCTGTTCCGCAACAATGTCGTGGCCATTGGCCTGGCTGGCGGTTTCATCGAACCGCTGGAATCCACCGCCCTGCACCTGATCTATCGCGGCATGGATTTCCTGCTGCGCTATTTCCCGGACAAGTCTTTCGATCCCCGCCTTGCGGCCGAATACAATCGCCGCATGACGATGGACTATGAAGAGATCCGCGACTTCATCGTGCTGCACTATTGCACGACGAAGCGCGACGACACGCCGTTCTGGCGCGACTACCAGAAGGTCACCCTGCCCGAGAGCCTGCGCGAGCGGATGGAGCTGTTCCAATCCAGCGCCGTCCTGCGCGACGGTGTCGACGACATGTTCCGCGCGCCCAGCTGGCAGTCGATCATGGAAGGCATGGGCATCCGCCCTGACCGCTATCAGCAACTGGTCGACGCCGCGCCCTATTCAGTGATCAAGCAGACGCTGGACCAGTCTGCTCCGATCCTCAAGGCGCAGGTCGCAGCCCTGCCTAGCCATGGCGAGTTCCTGGCCCAGCATTGCCCGGCGGCGCCGTTCAAGCGCAGCGCCTAGGGTTTTCCCGCCATCGGCAGACGGACCTGGGCCACCAGGCCCGTCGGGCCCCGGCGCAAGCAGATGTCGCCGCCGTGGGCCCGGATGGTCGAGCGCGAGGTCGACAGGCCAAGGCCCACGCCCTGCCGCGTTGAGCTGCGCGCCTCGGCGCTGCGATAGAAGGGCAGAAAGACGCGGTCCAGATCGCTGTCGACCAGACCGGGTCCCCGGTCGGTGATCTCGGCGACGATCTCGCTGCGTTCGGCGAACAGTCGCACCTGGGCCTCATCACCATACTTGATGGCGTTGTCGATCAGGTTGGCGAAGACCCGCTGCACGCTCAGCACATCGACCTCCACCTCGGCCGGCGCACCCGGTTCCAGGCTGACCTGCGCCCCGACAACTTCGGCGTCGTCGACGGCGCATTCGAGGATGGAACGCAGATCAACCCGCTGGCGCACGCCCGCTTCGGCGTTGTCGCGCATGAAGGTCAGGACCGAGGTGATCATCGCCTCCATCTGATCCAGATCCCGGGCCATCTCCCGACGCAGGGACGGCGAGGCGCGCTCGATACGGAAGCGAAGGCGGGCCAGGGGGGTGCGCAGGTCATGCGAGATGGCGCCGATCATGCCGGTGCGGTCCTCGACATAGCGTCGCAGCCGCCCCTGCATCTGGTTGAAGGCGCGGGCGGCCTGGCCCACCTCGGCGGGGCCGCTCAGGATCGCGACCTCGGCGGTTGGCTCGCGGCCCAGGCGCTCGGCGGCGCGGGCGAAGTCGGTCAGCGGCGCGGCCAGGCGGCGGGCGAAGATCCAGCCCAGCGGCGCGACGATCGCAAACGACAGGGCGAACCACAGCATCAACCGCTTCTGCCAGCTGTTGGGGAAGGTCTCGGGCTGGGTGCGCAAGGTCACCCAGCGATCGGGCGCGACGCGATAGGCGGCGATGAAGTCGCCCTCGACATAGGGCGCCGGGGCGAGGCCGAAGAGACCGCGCGGCTCGGGGGGCGCGATCGGGCGTCCGGGATCGGGCTTGGGAGGCGTGGCTTGGGCCGCTGCGGTGACGGCCACGGCGACCACTGGCGCGCGGGTGATCGTGACCTCAGTCGGCGGCGCAGATTGTGCGCTTATGAGCGTTGGCGCGGCTATGGTTTCGCTGGTGAAGGGGCGAACTGAAGACTGTGTGGCCGGCGCTGGGTCGCTGTGCGCCGGGGCGGAGACCGAGGACACACTGAACAGGATGGGCGCCGCTGCGACAAAGCCTTCCCGGGGCGACCGCACCGGACCGATCAGGCCCGGCATGGACGGGCGAGCCAGTCCGGCCATCGGCATGACCATCCTTGGACGGGCCGGCGGGGTTTCCATCGGACCGCCCATTACAAACGGACGTTGGCGAGCACCGCCTGCGGAGGCGGGGGGAAAGCGCGACGCCCAGGCTGCCGGTGGCTGGCCCATTGGCCGAGACGGGCCAGGGATCCTGTCGCCAAGATGCAGGGCCGCTGGCCCGCGCATGGCTCCGGCGGGAAAGCCGGTTGTAGGTGCGGCGCCGCGCGCCGCGCGGGCGAGGAAACCGGGCGCAGGCGTTGCGAAGGGCGGCGGCGATGCTGTCTGGGCGGCGGCGCGGGGTGCGATGGCCGACCGCAGGGCGTCGGCCAATCCGGATTGCCGTGTGGGCGGCTTGGCGCGCTCGACGCTGGTCAGGGTCCGGGTCGGGGGACCGGCGAAGGGCAGGGGGGCGTAGAACAGCAGCCGCACTTCGTCCGGGTTCACGTTCATCATCCGGGCCAGGTCGGCGTGGGCCGCCTCCGGGACGAACCATCCGGGGCTCTGCAGGCTGGGGGGCTGCCTGTCGCTGGCGCGCAGCAGCGGCTTGGCGCCCTGGGTCGCAACAGGCGCGCCACGCAGGCCGGCCGCGATGTCGGCCAGGCTGTGCTGCGCCGGCGGAGCCGGAGGCAGGAGCAGGGTCAAGACCAGGGTGACCAATTGGGCGACGACGATCCCGGCCAGCAACAGCGCCACGATCTGCACGGCCAGAGGAGGGCTGGGCCAGCGAAGCCTGGACGAGACTGTCATTGCCGCACCACCATGGCGTCCAGCACATAGCCGACGCCCCGATGCGTCTTGATGATCTCGTGGTCGGTCTGGGCCTCGATCTTGCGGCGCAGGCGGCTGATATGCAGGTCGACGCCGCGGCCGACGATCTCGGGCTCTTCGCCCTTGATGACGCCCAGCAGCGCTTCGCGGGTCACCACCGACCGGGCGTTTTCCAACAGGGTCGCCAGGATGGACAGCTCGCCCCGGGTGAGCAGCAGCAGCATGCCGTTGGGCGCGGTCAGCTGACGGGCCGCCAGGTCGAGGCGAAAGCCGGCGAAGGCATAGGCCGACCGTTTGGTTGCCTGCGCGCCGGCGGATCGGCGACGCATCAGGGCCTTGACCCGGGCCAGCAGTTCGCGCGGCGGGATCGGCTTGACCACATAGTCGTCGGCCCCGATTTCCAGGCCCAGGATGCGGTCCACGGGATCGCCAAGGGCGCTGAGCATCAGGATGGCGGGCCCGCCCTCGACGGCCAGGCGACGGCAAAGCGAGAGGCCGTCCTCGCCCGGCAGGTTGACGTCCAGCACCGCCACATCGACCGACTGCTGCTCGAGAAGCTCACGGGCCTGAGCCGCGCTGGCGGCTTGCCGGACCTCATAGCCCTGTGCTTCCAGATAGCCTGCCATTTCGCGTCGCAGATCGTGATCGTCCTCGACCAGCAGAACGATGGCGGGCTGGGTGATCTGAACGGCGTGGCTCATGGACGATTTGGGGCGATTTGGGACGATCTGGCGGTCGCCTCGGTCAAGCTGGGCGGCAAGCCGGTGTCACGGACGGTGGTGTCGCGAACAAGGCCGCCGCATCGCCGATTTGTAACCACCGCGCATCAATCGGCAGCGGGATTGCAACACGGGGAAAGAGGCAGGCGGCGCCGGACGCCGCCTGCCTCTGGTCACTAGCGCGTGGCGGCGATCGCCGGGCCATAGAGAAGGCCGTTGAACAGGAACTTGAAGGTTCCGTAGGACTGCGCCCGCTGGGTGATCTCGGGGCCCATGGCGAACAGCTTGCCTCGGCCCACATCAACGTCGAGAATCGCCGTGGATCCCTTCAGCCTTTCCTGGCCGACGGCCCAGCCGCTGCGTAGCGGCGTATCGCTTTCGAACCACGAGACCCTCGATACGCCCGTCGCATCTGACTTCAGGGTGAAGGTCGGGCTGCGGTCGAAGAACACGTCGACCTGATCGGGCAGGCCATAGGCCAGGGGCTGGCGATTATCGACCCGGGCGCGCAGCACCGAGCCCGGAATATAGAGGTCCTTGTTGGGCAAGGGCTTGAGCTCGCCGTTCTCCATTCGGGCGGTGGCCACATCGACCGGCGCGCCCAGGGCGGTGGCCAGGCGCGTCGAGGCGCCGATGGCCACGACCGTGCCGCCGGCCCTGGCGAAGGCCTCGACCTGCGGCAAGGTCTTGGCGTCGGTCACCTGGCCCAGCCAGGCGCGGTACTCTTCGGGGATGTCCTCGGCCCTGGGCTGAGGCCCGCCGCGACCGGCGCGGAATGGCCCTCCAGCGGGCGCCGGGAATACGCCGTCGGCGAAGACCAGGACATCGAAGTCCTTGTTCAGGTTGCCGGCGTCCAGGCGCTGCGGATAGACCACCGTGAACGGCGCCTCGAACTTCTCGAACATCCAGCGGTTCCAGCCGGACGGCATGGAGCCGCCATAGACATCGACCAGGCCGATCCGCACAGGCTTGAGCGGCAGTGCGGCGCTGGCGGGCTTGGAGCCGACCGCCCAGGCGTCGATACCCAGATCCTTGACGCTGGCGGTCAGCACGGCTTGAGCGGCGGGCGAGGCGGGCACCCAGATCGCGCCGGGGCCAAAGCTGGTTTTGCCGGCCTTGCCGCCATCCTTCAGCCACTGGACGCCGGCCCCGGCCTTCAGCAGGCGGTTGGTCAGGGTGAAGCTGTTGTTGGTCTCATGGCTGATCAGCCAGCCGGCCTTGCCCGAGCCCCGGATCGCGCCAGGCTTGACGGTGATCAGGTCGGGCACGCGCGCGGTCGGCGCCTCGAAGCCGTCGAGGATGCGGTCGAACTTCACCCCCATCTGGTAGGCCAGAGTGTAGCCGGTGACGTCATAGGGCGCCTTGGGCGGGCCGCCGGGATATTCGGTGTCGTGCGGGTGATCCTGCGGCTCGAACATGTCCATCACGTGCGGGCGATAGGCCTGGGCGGTCTTCACCACATAGGTGCCGGCCGGATAGGTCTTGCCGGCCACGGCAAAGGCCTTGTCGGCCTGTTCGACCTCGACGCCGGCCTTGATCAGGGCGTTCAGGAAGGCGACCACGGTGGGCAGGTCGGTCTGGTCGGCGGGCAGGATATAGCCACGCGGATCGCGCTTTTCCGGGGCCTGCAGTACGGTCTTGTAGAGCGTCGGATCCACAGATCCGCCACGGCCCTCGAACGGCTTGTCCTTGGCCGCGTCTTTCAGGGCGTCGATCTTGCTGGGGCTCAGCGTCCAGCTGTCCTGGCTGCCCTTGGCGATGCCGTTGGCGCCCATCTTCCAGATGTTGAACAGCAGCCTTTCGCGGTTGCGCGAAGCGTAGTCCAGCACCGCGCGGTTCAGGCTCCACTGGTAGTCCAAGGTTTGCTGCAGATGCCACATCTGCGGCGGGGCGGGCATGGGTCGATCATTGCTGGGCAGCTGGGCGTCGGGCACCAGGTTCAGCGGCATGGGCGTGGGCCCGCCGGTGATCTCGGTCAGCAGGCCAACCGAATTGTGGAAATAGGCGATCGAGCGCTCCATCCCGTTGTGCCAGGTGGAGTAGGGGGCGGCGCTGCGGGCGCTGGAGCCGGGCTTGTCCTCGGCCACCAGACGGCTGTGCATGGCCATGCCCACCTCCTGCAGGGTGGTCATGACCAGCGGGTCGTAATTGTAGTTGGCCGGGTCGCGGAACGGCGGCACGAACACCACCATGCCGTTGGGCGCGGTCTGGTGCTGGTTGTAGACGATCTGCGGGAACCACTCGCGAAACAGCTGGCGGTTGACGTTGGTCGTCTCGGCCATCTGCGCCATGAAGCTGTCGCGGTTGTTATCGTGGCCGATATACTTCTGGTACAGGCGCGGGATCGAACCGAACTCGCGCTTCTTCGGGTCTTCCTGGCGCATGTACCAGTCGGAGATCAGCTCCATGCCGTCCGGATTGTCGTGGGCGAATAGAACGATGACGTCGTCCAGCAGACGCATCGTCTCCGGATCGGTCTGGGTCAGCATCTTGTGCAGGACCTGGATCTGACCCTGCGAGGTCACGGTCTCGTTGGCGTGCATGCCCGCGTCGATCCAGACGACGGCCTTGCCCTCGGCGGCCAGTTTCACGGCCTCGTCGCGATTGACGTCCTGCGCCTTGGCCAGGCGGCGGGCGATGGTCTGGTAGTGGTCCAGCCTGGCCAGGTTGGCGGGCGACGAGACGATGGCCATCCATTGGGTGCGGCCTTCTTCGGTCTTGCCGATATCGACCAGCTTCATGCGATCCGACTGGCCGGCCAGGGTCTTCAGATAGGCCTCATAGGCGGTGTAGTCGGCCAGGAAATAGTCGCTGCCGACCGGCTGGGCGAAGGCCTTTTCCGGTGGAGTGATCTGGCCCAGGGCGAAGGCCGGGCCGCTCAGGGTCATCACCAGCGCCAGGGCCGCGCCGGCCATCGCTTTGCATCGCGTCATCGAAAGGGCTTCCCATCCAGAACAGGCGGCGAACCACGCCGGTTTCATGATGTCTGACGAAGCGCGACTGCGAAACCGCCGTCTGCGCCGTTCATGGAGGGCGACTTTGTCGCTTCTCGGCCTGCACGCAAGAAAAAGCCCGCCCCGGACGAACCGGAACGGGCCTGATCTTGCTTCTCCAGCGCTTTCCTGGCCGGGCGCCGAAACGCCCGGCCAGGTCAGGTCTTAGTAGCGCAGACGGGCGTTCAGGAAGAACGTCCGGCCCAGCACGTCGTAGGTGGCCGGATAGCCACTGTTCGAAGGCGAGGCGTTGCCGCCCAGGATCGGATAGGCTTCCTGGGTCAGGTTCTTGACGCCGCCGGTGAAGGCGACGTTGTCGCTGACTTCCCAGTCGGCCGACAGATCCCAGTAGTTCTTCGCGCCGATACGCTCGACCGTGTACTTGGTGGCCGGAGCGTCGTCGTTCACGTCGTCCAGGTGGTTCCACACCAGGTTCAGGCCGAACTGGTTCATCTTCCAGTTCGCAGCCGTCCGCAGCTTGTGGCGCGGGGTCGGATTGCCGCAACGCGTGCCGAACTTGTCGGCGCACTTGATCGGCGTCGAGATCTCGTCCGGCGTCGTCGTCGATTCCCAGGTGTTGGTGTAGAGCGAGCGGATCGACAGCGAACCCCAATCCGGCAGACCGAGGTCTTCCAGGGTGGTGCGGTAGGTGATGCCGACGTCAAAGCCCTCGGTCTTCACCGTCGCGACGTTTTGAGCCGTCAGCGAGATATAGTCGATCGAGCCGTTGGGAAGGCGGTTGATAGCCTGGCAATAGGGCGAGCTCGGGTTGCCGTTAACGAGCGTGCCGTAGCAGACGTTCATGACGTTCGAAGCGCTGCCGCCGAAGTTGGCGATGGCGTCCGTGATCTCGATCGAGAAGTAGTCACCCGTGATCGAGAAGTTCGGCAGCCACGACGGGGTGTAGGCGAAACCGTAGGTGATGGTCTTGCCTTCTTCCGGACGCAGGTTCGGGTTGCCGCCCGACAGGGTCTGGGTCTGCTGGTTGGCGTTGATCACGCCCACTGCGCTGGCCGAGACACCCGAGTTGATACAGGCCTGACGCGTGGCGGCGTTCGGCGCGGCGCGGGCCGAGCAGTTGTCCGTCGAGGTCGGGAAGCCGTTGCTTTGCGGAGCGTACAGTTCGCCGACCGACGGAGCGCGGATCGCCTTGTTGTACGATGCGCGAAGCATCAGGTCGTCGAAGGGCTTCCAGGTGCCGGCCACCTTGTAGGTTTCAACCGGGTCCGACTGGGTGGTGTAGTCCGACACGCGGCCGGCCAGTTCCAGGTCCAGCGACTTGACGAAGGGCAGGTCCTTCAGGATCGGCACCAGCACTTCGGCATAGGCTTCATAGACGTCGAAGCGACCGGCGACGGCCGGGCTGGCGTTGAAGCCCGTCAGGTTACCCGTGGCCAGATCCTGGCTGGGGTTGAAGGCGAAATCCTCAGCGCGATATTCACCGCCGACGGCGAAGCCGATCGGGCCGGCCGGCAGCGAGAACATGTTGGCCGTATCACCGTTGAAGGTGAAGCCGGCGTACAGTTGCTCGTAATCCTGCGACGAGTTGATGCGGGTCTTGATGAAGTTGGCGGCAGCCGCCGACATGTTGCCCTGGCCGAAGATATTGACCGGAACGCAGCCGCCCGACGGATCGGCGCAGGCGGTGCCGGCGGCGTTCAGCAGCAGGCCCTGCTGGATGCGGACCAGGCTGGTGTCACCCAGCAGAGTGTTGCTGCCGTGCGAGTTGCCATACTGGAAGTAGCTGTCGAAGCCGCCATTGATGGCTTCGATATCGCCCTTCAGACCCAGCTGGATCTGGAAGCCGGTGAAGTTGAAGGCCGCGACGCGCGGGCCAACGTCGCTGAGACGCTTGTTGAACGAGCCGGTGACGGTGTCGAACAGGCCGTCGCCGTCGGTGTCGATGTCCGTATAGGTGCCGGTGGCCCAAGGGCTGCTGGCCGGAATGCTGTAGGCGGTCGACGAACCGATGCTGTTCAGGGCGGTCTTGGCGGCCGCGGTCAGGAAGGGATTGTTGTCGAGGCTGAAGCGGAAGATCCGGTTGCCGACCGGCGTCGGGGCCAGCTGGGTGACGACCTTCGAATTGACGAAGTTGCCCTTGGCATAGGCGGTCAGGCCCGGCTTGATCTCATAGCTGGCCAGCGAGGTGACCGAGAAACGCTCTTGCGGGGTCTGGACGTAGTTGACCGGGGCGAAGTTGTAGGTGTCGTTCGTCGCATTGTAGAGGCGCACGCCGCCGTCGGGCAGGAAGAAGGCCGAATTGGCGGCGAGGTTGGCGACGCCCGGCAGGGTGATGAACTTGGTGGCGACGAACGGGTCGACGCGGCCCGGCTCCATGGAGCCAGAACCCGACGGCACCAGGCCGGTACGCGTGGCGTTGTCGCCCCAGGCGCTGCCAAGCATGCCGCCACGTTCGCCCTGAGTCAGGGCTTCGCGCTTGTTGTAGCCAAGGCTCAGGACGACATTGCCCTTGCGATCGGCAAAGTTGGCGCCGAAGGTCACGTCGCCCGAATAGATCGGGGCTTCGCCGTCATCGGTGGCCTGATAGCCGGCCGAGACTTCCATGCCTTCGAAGTCGTTCTTCAGGATGAAGTTGACGACGCCGGCCACGGCGTCCGAGCCGTAAACGGCCGAACCGCCGCCCGACACCACTTCGATGCGCTTGATCAGCGCCGGCGGGATCAGGTTGAGGTCGACGCTGCCGGCCTGGGTGGTCGGGGTCTGGCGCTTGCCATCCACCAGCACCAGGGTGCGGTTGGAGCCGAGGCCGCGCAGGTTGACCGTGGCGGTGCCGTTGCTGCCGTTGTTCACCGTCGAGGTGATGCCGGGGACGGCTTGCGGCAGGGTGTTGAGCAGGTTCTCGGTGTTGACGACGCCCGATTGCTCGAGCTCCTTCTCGCCGACCGTGGCGACGGGGCTGGACGAAACCAGGTCAGGACGCGCAATGCGCGAACCGGTGACGACGATTTCTTCGACCTGCACGGCTTCCGCAGCAGCGGGCGCGGTCTGGGCAAAAGCAGGCATGGCGATGGCCATGGGCGCAATCGCGCCGCACAGCACGGTGGTCGCCAGCAGGCGTTTCCGGGTGGACAAAGCGTTAAACATCAAACCTCCACATATTTTTAATTGCGCCGTCTCGGTTTGATCCAAGTCATGACGCCCCCAACCGCACCGCTGCCGGCGCGAGTTAAGGCAGGAGAGTGACGGTTGGCGAACTTCGGTCAATCTTTCACGATATGGCGCGGCAACAATTAGTCGGCTGTGTAGCAAAAGTGACGCATGCGATTGCTGCTATTGGGCATCCTGCTCGAATTTCTGCCTAAACCATGATGAAATGGGGAATAGTATACTTGTTGCTATTCACAATATTGCGAGTTGGAAATGCTGAAAAAGTGTCAATATTCCGACACATTCGCCGCAATTTGACAGGCTTTTTTGATCGGCGACGTGGGCGGTTCTAGAGCACTCACGGTTTTTGCGTTAAGGTTTGGCAACGTTTGCTGATGGAGAAACTCGGCCAACTTTGAGTGAGGGTCCGATCGAGCGCGTGGGATGGGGCAGTTCTATCGATTGCTACGATTGTTCGATCAAACTTTTTGATCATCCTGCCGGGCTATCGCGGGTTGAACCGCCGAATGACGATCTGTTACGAAATGGCTCCGAAGGCCCATTCCGGCGCTGGAGATCTGCTTTGCGCCGCTGCGTTCCATGACGAATCCTTCTGTGATCCGGATCAATCCAGCGCTCGATCCCGCGCCGTTCGCCGCTGTCTATCAACGGGACGGCGTCGTCCAGATCCCGGTCTTTCTGGATCCTGTCGACGCAGAAGCCACCGCCGGGATCATGGCCGGTCTGACCTGGAATGTGGTGGCGCCCGACGAGACGTCCGAAACCCTGGTGATCAGTCCCCAGGTCATCCAGAAGTTCGGCGAGGCCCAGGTTCGACAGTTCCTGCAAGGCGCTCTGAAGCGCGCCTCCAGGGGGTTCTCCTTCATTCACCTGTCCTATGCCTTGCAGGACGAGTACGCCCGCGACCCGACCGCGCCCATTCATCGGGCCACCGAGTTCCTGCAGAGCCGGGCCTTTCTGGATTTCGGCCAGGCCGTGATCGGCGGCGACCCGGTTGGGGGCGTCCGCGCCCAGGCCTCCAACTATCGGCCGGGTGATTTCCTGACCCTGCATGACGACAGCCATCAGCGCGACGATCGTCTGGCCGCCTTTACTCTGGGATTCACACGTGACTGGAGACCGGACTGGGGCGGGCAGTTGCTGTTCCACGACGCTGACGGTCAGATCGAGCGGGGCTTCACGCCGGGCTTCAACGTCCTCACTCTGTTTCGTGTGCCCCGCGTCCATTCGGTGGCGCCGGTGGCGTCCTATGCCGCCGCCAAGCGTCTGTCCCTGACCGGCTGGTTGGTGCGGGAGCCGACGAAGACGACCTGAAACGCCAGCGCCCTTTCGCCGGGCGTTCTATCGACACTTTCAATGCCGTAGTTCGAATCGTGGGATCGCATGAAACTCTGGATCAAGCTTGTCGCTGTGGCGGCCCTGGCCGTTCCGCTCGTCGCGACCGCCGCCGATGCGCCCAAATCTGCCACCCCAGCGGTGCTCAAGGCCCTCTTTGACTGCCGCGCCATCACCACCGACGCCGAGCGACTGGCCTGCTACGACGCTGCCGTCGGTCAGGTGAACAAGGCTGAGAAGACCGGCGAGGTGATCATCGTCGATCGTCAGGAGGCCCGCGCCGCGCGCCGCCAGGCCTTTGGCCTGGAGCTCTCAGCCCTGGCCATCCTCGACCGAAGCGAAGAGAAGACCGAGGTCGACCGGGTAATGGGCGAAGTCGCCAGTGCGCGCCGGGGCGGTGACGGCCGCTGGACGGTTGTGCTGGCCGACGGCGCCGTGTGGAAGCAGGTCGACGACCAGTCCTTGACCAAGGATCCGAAGAAGGGCTCCAAGGTCGAGATCCGCAAGGCGTCGGTCGGCAGCTATTTCATGAATGTCGATGGTCAGCGCGCGATGCGGGCGCGTCGGGCCGACACCCAATAGGCGCCGCGCCTCTATCCAGGGCGAGCGCGCGCGGCGAGTGTCTAAAATCGGCGGACCCACTGGCGTTTGACCAAAGCCGATGAGAGGGTCGCGCCCGCCGGAAGTGGCGCGGGACTCGCTCGCGCGACCGGTCAGTTCATTTGGGGGCGTCTTACATGTTCGGATCCGTCAGCCGCGCCGCGCTCGCGGCGGCCTTGCTTCTGTCCGCTGCGACGCCGGTCCTGGCCGCGCCCAAGGACAAGCCGCCCGCTTCCGACGCCGCCCTGGCGGGAACCACGCGCCAGGATGGCCTGCTGCCGGTTCACATCGATAAGGCCAAGGGCCGCATCCTGCTGTCCCTGCCCAAGGCCGACGCCGATGGCGTCAGCGGTCGGTTCCTCTATGTGGCGGCGCTGAAGACCGGTCTTGGCTCGGCCCCGGTGGGCCTGGACCGCGCCGCTCTGGGGGACACCCAGGTCCTGGTGTTCCGTCGCATCGGCAAGAAGGTCATCGCCGAGTACGAGAACCCCAAGTTTACCGCCGCCGGCGCGCCTGCCGCCGAACAGATTGCGGCCCGCGAGTCCTTCGCCGTCTCGACGGTCTGGGCCGGAGACGTGGTCAGCGAGACGCCGGACGGCCGGATCCTCGTGGATATCTCCAGCTTTCTGACCCGCGACGTGATCGGCGCCGCCGACGTCCTGAAGCAGGCCGGGGAGAATGGCTTCAAGCTGGTCTCCGACCTGTCGATCGCCGACCCTTCGGCCGTGAAGGTGTTCCCTGAGAACATCGAGTTCGAGGCTCGCCAGACCTTTGCTTCCGACACGCCCGGTCCCGAGACGCGCAACATCGCTCCCGACGCCAAGCAGATCACCCTGATCGTCCGCCACTCGCTGGTGAAGCTGCCAGCGCCGGGCTTTGTGCCGCGCGCCTTTGATCCACGCACGGGCACCTGGGGCGTCGTCGGCCTGGACTATGCCGTGCCGCTGGGCGACGACATCGTCGGTCGCTGGGCGCGCCGGTTCCGTCTGGAAAAGACCGACCCAACGGCGGCGGTCTCGACCGTCAAGAAGCCGATCATTTTCTATGTCGACCGCGCCGCGCCCGAGCCGATCCGCACCGCCCTGGTCGAGGGCGCGGCCTGGTGGGCCAAGGCGTTCGAGGCGGCGGGCTTCAAGGACGCCTATCGCGTCGAGGTCCTGCCCGAGGGCGTCGATCCGCTGGACGTGCGCTACAGCGTCATCAACTGGGTCGACCGGGCCACCCGGGGTTGGTCAATGGGCCAGTCGGTATCCGATCCGCGCACCGGGGAGATCCTCAAGGGCTCGGTGATCCTGGGCGCGCTGCGGGTGCGCCAGGATATGCTGATCTTTGAAGGCCTGGTCGGCGCCGACCAGAACGGCAAGGGGGGAGCCAACGATCCGATCCAGGTCTCGCTGGCCCGGCTGCGACAGTTGTCGGCCCACGAGGTCGGCCATTCGATCGGATTCGCGCACAATTTCGCCGCCTCGACCCAGGATCGGGCCTCGGTGATGGATTATCCCGCCCCGCGCGTGAAGGTCACGGACGGCAAAATCGACCTGTCCGACGCCTATGGCGTCGGCGTCGGCGCGTGGGACATGTTCACGGTCGACTGGCTGTATGGCGAGGCGCCGAAGCAGGCTCTGACGGCCAAGGCGGCGGCCACAAAGCTCCGCTACATCACTGACAGCGACGCGCGCGGCCCCAATTCCGGGCAGCCGTGGGGCGCGCTGTGGGATGATGGCGCGGACTCGGTCGCCGAGCTTTGGCGGATGATCGCCGTGCGGCGGGTGGCGATCGACCAGTTTGGTCTGGGCGCTCTGAAGACCGGCGAAACGGTCGAGACCCTCAAGCGCAAGTACGTGCCGATCTATCTGCTGCATCGCTACCAGGTCGAGGCCACGGTCAAGCAGGTGGCGGGCGTCGAGTTTAGCTATGCCGTCAAGGGCGACGCGGGCCAGATCGCGCCGCTGGTGGCGCCCGAGAAGCAGCGCGCGGCCCTGGCCGCCTTGATGGCGACCCTGGCGCCGGCCGAGCTGGACACGCCCGAAAAGCTGCTCCCGCTGCTGTCGGGCGGGCAATCGGGCGAGACCGACCGCCAGCATGTCATCGAGGTGTTCGCCGGTATGGGCGGCCCGGTGTTCGACCCGCTGGTGGCCGCTGATGTGGCGGCTGGCGTGACGCTTGACCCGCTGCTCGCGCCCGACCGCCTGGCGCGCCTGGTCGACCAGCATCGCCGCGATCCCGCCCAGCCCGGCGTTGGCGAGGTCGTCGACACGTTGTTGACGACGGTCTTTGCACCGGCCTCGGGGCGTCAGGCCGAGGTCGCCCGGCGGGTACGGTGGCGCACGGTGCTGAATCTGGCCGCTGCGGCGCGTGACGTAAAACGCTCGCCCCAGGCCGCCTCAGAGATCGATCAAAAGCTTGTTGATCTGGCCGCCCGGCTTAAGGCCACGCCGGGCAGTGATGCCTCCGACCGCGCCCTGAACCTGCGTCTGGTGGCCCTGCTGAAGGACGACGACGAACTGACACGGGTGCTGGGCGAAACCAAGCTGAAGCCCGAAACGCCGCCCGGGATGCCGATCGGCGACATGGACCCTGGCATAGACTAGGCGGGCTCTGCCGGCGCGCCCCGCTGCAGAACACTGGGCGTGCCGACATAAAGCAAAACCGCCTCGCGGTCAGTGCGGTTCTCCACCGTGTGAGGCGCGCGGGCGTCGAAGTGCATGCTGTCGCCGGCCCTGAGTACGGTGTGGATGTCGCCCGCCCGGGCATAGAGCTCGCCCTCCAGAACATAGCGGAAGTGCTCGCCATTGCGGGTGTCGACCGGAAAGCAGTGGCCGGGCGGAATGCGCATCAGAACCGCGTCCAGCTTGCGATCTGGGAGGGCTGAGGAGAGGTCGAAATAGGCCACAGGCGAGTCCACGGCGATTTCGGCCGGCTCGTCGGCGCGCCGCACCATGTCCTGGGCCTGCGGGATTTCCATGAAATAGGAGACCTCGACCTGGAGGCCCTTGGCCAAGCCGAGCATCGACATCAGCGACGGCGTGGTCAGGTCGCGCTCGGCCTGTGACAGGAAGGGCTTGGACAGGCCCGATCGATCGGCCAGTTCCTGCAGGGTCAAGCCCAACGCCTTGCGACGCGACTTGATCCGCGCGCCGATCGGCTGGCGGCGCTTCTTCTGGGGTTGAGTTTTTCCTTCGAGAATCATGAGGCTATGTTCTCAGTTTGAGCGGGCGCCGCGCCAGTTGATTTCGCGTAACCTTCGCCGATCCGCGGACATGCCAGCGGTCGACCGAAAATAAAGGGTTTGAGCTTAACCCTGAGGGTCAGACGAGATCGGCCTTCGCCGCTCGGGAGATTCCGGACCTGTGGCCCTGAAGCCCGCGAAAAACCCCGAGCGCATTCGCGTCAATCAGCGTGAGGCCCATCTGATGGTCGCCGCACATGAGTGGTTCGTTGCGCGAAAGCCGGGCGGTCGGCGACTGGTGCTGCGCTTCGCGATTATGGAGGACGTTGATCTCTCGGGGCGTGATCTGGCCGACGCGGATCTGACCGGCAGCACCCTGATTCGCTGCAAGTTCGATCGAGCGCGGCTGGCTCGGGCCTGCCTGTTCGGCGCGGATCTGCAAGCCAGCAGCTTTGTCGGCGCTTCGCTGGTGCAGGCCGACATGCGAGGGGCGCGCCTGAAGGGCGCCAATCTTTCGCACGCCAACATGACCCAGGCCGATCTGCGGGCGGGCCGGATCGCCATCTCCGATGAGGACACCAAGTTCGCCCTCATTCGCCACAAGGTCTCGGCCGGTCAGCTGGACGGGGCCAATGTCTCGGGGGCTGTGCTCGACCGCTCCCGCCTGGACGACGTATCCGCAGCGGCGGCGGACTTTTCGGAATGCTCGATGCGTGGCGCGAAACTTGTCGGCGCCAATCTCAAGAACGCCAGCCTGCGCGGGGCGGTGATCGATGATGTCGACGTGCGCGGCGCCAATCTGGAAAGCGCCGACTTTACCGATGCGGTCCTGACACGCGTGGATCTGGCCCAGGCCCGGACGATGGGCGCGGTCATGGACCGCTGCCTGTGCGACCCGGGGGCGGAGGCCGCCGCACGCGCCGCCCTCATTTTCGTCAAGCTGGCGGCGCACCGCGAGTGGGTGACCAGCGGCGGCAAGTCAGGCGAACCCGCCGTGCTGGACGGCGAGGACCTGCGACCCATCGCAGACATGGCGGGCGCCTTCCTGACGGCGGTCAGCGCCAAAAATGCGTGTCTGGCCGGAATGGATTTGCGCCGGATTTCGTTGCAGGGGGCGCTGCTGGACGGCGCCGATCTGCGAGGCGCCATCCTGCGCGAAGCCGACCTGCGCGGCGCCAGTCTTCTGGGCGCGAACCTCAAACAGGCCAATCTGCGCGGGGCGCTGCTAAGCGCTCTGCCCTTCAAGGTCGATCGCGAAAAGCCTACCCAACTGGCCAAGGCCAGTTTGCGCTATGCCGATCTTCGCGACGCCGATCTGGGCGATACGGATCTGTCCGACACAGACCTGCATGGCGCCCGGCGTTCGGCAGCCCAGGTTGCGACAGCCCATGCGGACGACGACGGCGCCTTCGTGCTGGACTTGTAGTCAGACGCCGCGTCGCCACGCCTGACGCAAGGCAGCCCGATGGTCGGGCGCAGCGATCTCGATCAAGGCCATGGCGCGCGCCTCGCCCTGCAGCGCTCGCAGATCGACCGCGCCATGTTCGGTCACCACGATCCCGACCTCGGAGGCGGGCAGGGTCGGCGGAACATCCAGGCGTGGAACGATCCGACTGATCGCGCCGCGTTTGGCCGTAGAGCCCAGGGCGATGATCGGCAGCCCGCCGGCTGATCGACGCGCGCCGCCGATGAAATCGGGCAGGCCGCCGGGACCCGAGATCGCTTCGCCATCCACCCATTCGGCGTTCACCTGTCCCAGCAGATCGACCTCGATGGCTGAATTGACGGCGACGAAGGTCGGGATCCGGGCGAGGCGGGCGACGTCATGCGTCTCCAGGGCCGGGGCCATGACGACGCCCGGGAGATCAGCGGCCTCGGCGTAGAAGGCGCGCGATCCCAGCAGGCTACCCGTCGTCACCTGTGCGAAGACGCCCTGGCGGATCAGCCCGGCGACCGGATCGCAGATCATGCCGCTGTGCAGCGCCAGGCCCTCCTTGCCGGTGAGCCCCACCCAAAGCGCGTCGCCCAGTCGGCCGATGCCGGCTTGCAGGGTCGCGCCGTTGGGGATCAGCGCGACGACATGCTCAATGATCAGCGTCTCGACGGTCCCCGGCGCTCGGACGGCATATTCCACCAGCGGGGTGTCGAGTTCGATGAGCTCGTCGAAGACGCTGACGGGTACGGTCGGCGATCCTGGCAGCCGGGGCAGGGACGGGTTGATCACTCCGATCCTGATCGCGCATCGCTCCAGAGCCGTCGGGGGGAAATCGATGGTTGGGCCGAACGAGCAGAGGCCATTGGCGTCTGGCGGCGTGACCATGAAGAGCCCCGCCGCATAGCGCGCCGCCGCCACTCGCCGGGCGAAGCCGTGGTAGGTCGTCGGCAGGCGCTCGAACCGTCCTGCCGCCAGGATCGGCCGCCAGGCGGGCGACATGAAGGGGCCGGCCATGCGGGCGTCTGGTCCCAGGCTGCTCCAGTCGAACGTGTTGACGCCCGGGATGAAGCCGCCCTCGAACGTCGCGGACAGCAGGGGCTCCAGCTGTCGCGACAGCGGCGCGGCGGCGAAGGGTTCGGCTGCCGAGGCGCTGACAAAGACGCGGGTCATGCTGGGGTTCCGCTGGCCGCTGACGGGTCGTGAGCGGGACGATAAAGCCCAGCTTAGCGGCCCGACCATAGAGGCTGCAACGCGATCCAGCCCAGACTTCATCGACGGGTTGGTTCCGCGCCTCTGACAGGCATGGGAGAAAAACTCCGTTGAGCCTGAAAACCCCACGCATAGGGTAGGGCCATCAAGGTTGCTCGCGCGGACGGGCAGCGCCCAATGGGAGGACGCCATGAACGCTCACGCGCCTATCGCCGCCGTCGATACCCCAGACTATGCGGGTCTGACCGTCACCCCCGTCAGCACCGTGCTGGGCGCCGAGATTTCCGGACTGGATCTGCGTGAACCGCTGACGCCCGAGGTCGTGGCGGCGATCCGGACTGCCCTGCTGCGCCACAAGGTGGTGTTCTTCCGCGACCAGGATATCAGCCACGCCGACCATGTCCGGTTCGGCCGCTATTTCGGCGATTTGGAGGGCCATCCGGTCACCAGCCACGTGCCGGGCTTTCCCGAAATCCTGCACATCGAGGCCGCCGACGGCATGAAGCTGCGCGAGGAGATCGTGCCGCTGGTTCGCGTGGCCAACAAGTGGCACACCGACGTCACCTTCCGCGCGGCGCCCTCGATGGGCGGGGTGCTGCGGATGCGCGACATGCCACCTCTGGGCGGTGATACCCTGTTTGCCGATACGGCCGCCATCTACCGCGACCTGCCCCAGGCCCTGAAGGACAAGCTGGCTGACCTGACCGCCGAGCACGACATCATCCAGAGCTATGGCTATCGCGTCGATCAGGCCAAGCGCGACGAGTTGCGCGCTGCCTATCCGCTGATGGTTCACCCCGTGATCCGCACCCATCCGGAGACGGGCGACAAGCATCTGTTCGTCAACAAGGTCTTCACGACCCGCATCCTCGGCCTACCCGAGGACGAGGCCAGGACTCTGCTGGCCGAGTTGCTGGATCGTGTGAAGACGCCGGAATATCAGGTGCGCTTCCGCTGGACGCCGAACGCGATCGTCTTCTGGGACAACCGCGCCACCCAGCACTACGCCATCCTCGACTACTGGCCGCAGGAGCGGATCGTCGAGCGCGTGACCATCGTCGGCGACGCGCCGTACTAGAGCATTTTCCGACGAAGTGGACGCCGGTTCGTCGTCAGAAAATGCGTCAAACAAAAGACTAGAACATTTTCCGATCCAGTCGGATCAGGAATTGTTCTAGCCGCCGATCAGCCAGTCACCGGTCAGGGCCGAGATGTTGACCCCGGAAAGGATGATCTGGTCGCCGCCGCCGAGGTCGATGATGGCGTTGGCCCCGCTCTGATAGAGGCTGTAGGTCTGACCGGCATCCAGCTGGATACGGTCACCCTGGGCGCGGCTGAAGTCGGTGATCAGGTCAGAGCCGGCGCCGGAAAAGCTGTAGAAGATATCCGCCCCGGCCCCGCCGGTGATGTTGTCGGCGCCGCGGTCGCCGGCCAGCCAGTCATTGCCCTCGTCGCCTGACAGGACATCGTCACCCTGGCCGCCGCGGACGATGTCATTCCCCACGCCGCCGTAGCAGACGTCGTTGCCGAGGTTGCCGTAGACGATGTCATCACCGGCGTCGCCGAACAGCTGATCGTTGTTTTGGCCGCCGACAACCCAGTCGGTCCCAGCGCCGCCATAGCCGTAGTCGGCGCCGATATTGCCGTTGATCTGGTCAAAGCCATCGCCGCCCGTGATCGTGTCATTGCCGTCGTTGCCGTCCAAGCGATCGTCGCCGGCCAGACCGTTGAGCGTGTCGTTGCCCGCTTCGCCGCGCAGCCAGTTGGCCGAGGCGTTGCCGGTTAGGGTGTCGACGCCGGAACCGCCGCGGGCGTCCTCAATGGTGGCGCCCATGGCCACCGCGACATTCCCGACCAGACCGCCGACGTCGGAGAAGTGACCCTGGCGAAGGTCGATGACCTGAGTGTTGGAATAGCCCGAGAAGTCGAAGGTGTCCTTTCCGCCCGCGTCCCAGACGGCGAAGATCACCTTGGTGGAGGCTGTGGTGGCCTCGAACCAGGATCGGCCGGCGTTGGAATTGAAGCCGTAGGTCGTGTCGCCGGTGCGGGTGGTCATGTTGACCCCGTATTCCGCTTGCGCGGCCGCTATGTCGTCGAGCTGAGGGGCGGACGCGTATCGGCCGCCATAGCTTGCGCCGGTGTTGCTCTCGCTGAAATAGCTCATCACCGTATACTGGCGAGAGTCCTGATAGTATTCGGCGTTGGCAGAATAGGTGAAGCTGGCCCCGTCCACCGCGTCGTAGTCAGAGGGATGGTCCAAACCGATGGCGTGGCCCAGTTCATGGACCAGGACCGAGCCGCCATAGTTGTTGGCTGTAGGCTCGGTGTTGTAGCCATAGGTGCTGTTGATCCAGACGTCGCCAGAGCGCGCCGTGATCGCCGGGTTGCCCGGAAGATAGGCGAAGGCGACCGCGCCCTCCACACCGCTGGAATAGTTGCCGAACAGCATGGACGCCTGGTTCGAATAGGCTGTTTCTCCCGTCGAGCCTGCGCCGACCCTTATGAACGTGATGTTGGCGACATCCGACCATGAGGTCAGGGCGAACTCTGCCTGCTGGATTTGAGTGGCGTTGAACCGCGAGAACCCGGCCGTGTCGTCGGGCATGGCATCAGGCGCCGTCGAGCGGAAGCCATAGGTCAGGGTGTAGGGTTCGCCGAGGGCCGAGGACCAGCCGGGCGCAAAGCCCACCAGGGTCAGCCCCGCCGTTTCGACGGATAGGCTGGGCTTGCCGTTGACCGTCGTGCCGGTCCGGCCGTCTGCGTTCAGATAGAACTGCGGATCTTCGGACCCCGCCGTGGCGAGAGTTTCGGGGTGCGAGAGGTCAAACGCCATAGCGACACATACTCATGGAAAAGGTCCCCCGACCTAGCCTTGAACCTAGTCCCCCAGCTCTGTCGCTACAACACTGCAACGCTTGCGACGGATGGACGCGCGGACATTGGGCGCCCGCGGCGGTGAACGGAGCGTTACCGTCATCGTCGCCATTCTTCCTCTATGCGGATGCCGGCTTCCAGCCACGGCCCCGCGCTTTGTAGGTGGCTACGACGTCGGTATTGACGCTGATCCCGGCGACGCAGAGGGTGTCGTCGGCGACCAGCGGGGTGCGTTCGGCGTTGGGAAGCACCAGGAAATCGACGCCACCTTCCCTGTACTGGATGCGGACCAGTTCGGCCGCGCCGCGCGAGGCTGCGGACTGCTCGGCAAGGCTGCGATCGCTGTAGGAGGCCGGGGCCTTTCCAGATCGGCCAGCGCCCGCCGCACCATCCGGTCGCAGGCCCATCGCTGGTGTCACCCCGGGCCCTCCTGCGCCTGCAGCCACGCATGGGCGGCCGCCTGGCCAGCGGGTCTGATCACTGCAAGGCATTGTAACGGATTGTAAAAATGGAACCGTAACCTCTGGTGGCATTTCTGCTCATGGTTTCTAACAGCCTCAAAATGGGTCGGGGGTGGGGTATGAAGGGAGTTGCAGCAGGCCGCCGCACGCGGTCCGGTCACAGCAAGATCCAGAGCGTGGCCCTCCCCGATCGGCCGGCGCAGAACCTTGTCCGGGTGCTGCGCGACCTGTGCCGTGCGCGCTCGGGCGTGTGGTGAAGCTGTTGGTCTGGATGCAACATAGGCTCGGCCGCATGGGTCTGGGCCCTGATCCGCACCCTGCCAGACGCTGGATGCTGCGGTTCGCGGCCGCCATCACGGCCAGTCTGGCGCTATGGGCCCTGTTTCTCTGGGTGCTCGTGCTGCTCCTTGACTGGGCGGCGCCACTCTAGCGCGACATGGACGCGATCAACGGGTGACCTCAGCCTCCGAGATGGCTAGTTTCCGTCGCTGATCGGGGTGTCGCCGAGAGACGGCGATGAGGGAGCGAGTTCCATGCGTATCTTGGTCTTCAGCCTGACGGGCGCTCTTGCCTTGAGCGGTTGTGCAACGGCGCCCACGGTGGTGCGTGAGGGAAGTCTCGCGGCCCTGCGCGGCCAGAGCCTGGCGCCGCTGAGCGGTCAGTCGGCGTCCTCTGATGCGGCCCTGGCCACTGCGATTCAGGCCGGGGTTCTCAAGCGTCTGGCGGCCAGCGGCGCGGACGTCTCGGGGGGGCGGCCGCCGGCCTATCTGCTGCAGGTGGGCGTTGGCGTATCGGCGCCGGTTGTTGGGGTCTCCGGCGTCGCCGGGGCCTCGTTCAAGGATACCGCCTGGCGCAGCGCGCCGACCAAGCGCCACTTCTGGAACCGTCGCGGTCCGGCCCATACGGCCACTGCCGTTGTGCTGGATGTCGCCACCGGCAAGCCGGCCGCCTGGGCGACTGTGAGGGCCGACGCCGCCGACGCCGAAGTCACCGCCGATCGCCTGGTCAAGGCGCTGACCACGCCGGCCCCCTAGCCGGGGCGATACTCCGGTAGGCGCAGGGTAAAGGTTGCGCCGGCGCCCGGCGTGCTGGCGCATAACACACCGCCGCCATGACGCGCAGCAGCGGCGTCGACGAAGGCCAGACCCAGACCGACGCCGCCGGCCGCGTCTGAACCGGGCCGGTCGAACCGCTGGAATGCCCGGAACGCCATGGCCGCCTCTTCCGGCGACAGGCCAGGCCCCTGGTCGCTGATGGCGATATCGACGAAGGCTCGGCCGTCCTGGCGGGTCGCGCGCGCCGAAACCTTGATCTCTGAGCCCTCGGGGCTGTACTTGACCGCATTGCCCAGCAGGTTGACCAGGGTGCGGGCCAGCACGCCCCGGTCGCCCAGAACCATCAGCGGCGTATCGCAGCCATCCTGCAGGATCTTGATGTCGCGTTGGCGGCATTGCGGCCACAGCTCGTCAACAGCCTCCACCGCCACGTCGCAAAGATCGACCGGCTCCATGGCCACCGGCGTGACCTCGGCGCGGGCCAGTTGCACGAAGCCGTCGGCCAGGGCCAGGGTGCGGCGGGCGCAGGCAGCCAGCCGGTCCGACACGTCTTCAGGCAGGTCGGGCGTCGTGGCCAGCAGCGCCAGGATCGAGGTCTGGGGCGAGCGCATGTCGTGGGTCAACAACTGCAGGGCCTGCTCGCGCTGACGCATCGCGGCCGTGAGGGTGGTGATGTCGGCCAGGCGCACGATCCAGCCGGCGCTCTCGCCAGCCTCGTCGCGCCGGAACACGGTCTGGGACTGATAGGCGCGACCGTCGCTCAGGTGCAGATCGACCGGCTCGATCCGCTCCGCCTCGGGCGGCCAAGACTCATCAAAGGTGCGGCCCAGGGGCTCCAGGGCGTTGAGCAGGGAGGCCACCGAGGCGCCGGCCAGGGGCAGGTGGGTTCCGCGCAGCAGGGACTGGGCGGCGGCGTTGGCGGCGATCACCCGCCGTCGGACGTCCAGAACGATCGTGGCGTCGGGGAGGCTGAAGAGGGCGTCGGCCGAAAAACGACGCAGGTCCTCGATCCGGTTGATGGCGGCGCCCAGGCTGAGCGCCTGGCGGGCGACGAGATCGCTTTCGAAGCCCTCGGCCGGCGGGGTGTGGGTCACGGGCAAAAGGCGGCTTAGCTCGCGGCCCAGCAGGTCGCTGACCCGGCCCAACTGTCCCCAACCCCAGACCAGCGACACGGTCGCCAGACCGATGATCGTCGCTACGGGCGAAAGCCAAAGGTCGAGGCGCCAGAAGAAGGCGCAGCTCAGAGCCAGGGCCAGGCTCGACAGGCCCAACACCAGCATCAGATTGGCGCGCGGCGGCAGCACCAGCAGGCCCGCCAGCAACAGCCAAAGCAGGCTGAGCGCGAAGGCGATGCGACTGACCAGACCGGCGGGGCGGATCATCGTGCCGCTGCGCAGTCCGTCAAGGATGCTGGCCTGAAGCTGGACGCCGGTCATGCTGGCCGCGTCGGGCGTCACCGGGGTCGGAAAGGCGGGGCCCAGACCCGGCGCGGTCATGCCGACAAAGACGGTGCGACCAGCGATCAGTTCCGATGGGACATCGCCGGCCAGCACGTCGGAGAACGAAAGGCGTGGAAAGCGATCCGGCGCGCCGGCGAAGGGGATCAGCAGGCTGGTCTCAGCGCCGCGCGTGATGTCGCGCGCGTCGAACGCGTGCGTGGCCCGATGGACCACGGTCATCAGGTCCGGACGCAGGTCGGGCCCAAAGGCCTCGAACGGCGCCATGCGCCTGACAACGCCGTCCGCATCGAACATGACATGGACCAGGCCCAGGCCGGCCGCGCCGCGCGCGATGTCTGGACGCGGTCCAACCAGTTGCTGCGGCGCGCCTTCACCCGGGCCGGGCTCGATGAATTGCGGCAGATAGACCCGTCCCGACAGGGCGATGGCGTTGGCCAGGGCGACGTCATCGCTGGGCGTGGCGGCAGGCTGGCTGAACAGCACGTCATAGACAATGGTTCGCGCGCCGGCCTGGCTGAGATGGTCGATCATCCGGGCGTGGGCAGTGCGTGACCATGGCCAGGCGCCCATGTCCCGAAGGCTCCTTTCATCGACCTCGACGATCAGAATCGAGGGATCGACGGGCCGCGCCGAGGCGCGTTGCAGGGCGTCGTAGAGGATATTGTCCAGGCGCGTCGTAAGCGGGCTGGCGGTCAGGCCGGCCAGGGTCAGGCTGGTCAGGGCAGCCACCAGCAGCCAGGTCAGCAAGCGCCGGCGCGGTGACGCGGCCGCCGGGTCAAGCCGTCTTTCGGGCGAGTTCAAGATCTAGCGACCGATCTGCAGCGTCTGCATCGGCCCGACTTTTTCGGCGAAAGTCCCGCCCTTGAAGCGCACCGCGCTGACCCGCCAGCCATAGGTTCCGGGCGGCAGATCGGTGAGAGTCAGTTGCGGTTCGGACAGGCCCGGCTGGTCGATGATTGGCGAGGTCGCGTCGGCGCCCGTGAAGAGCTGGAACCGGTAAACACGCACGCCATCGCCCGCCGCGCTCCAGCGGAACAGGAAGTTGCGGTGCTTGCCCGAGGCCTGGGCGCTGGGCGGCGCTCCCGGCTCGAGCACGTCCAGATCACGGTCGAAGCTGTAGTCAGCGGGCAGCCCCTCAAGGCCGCCGGTATCCAGAGCGGTCAGGCGGACGAAATAGGTGCCGTTGGCGATCTCGCCGAACTCGGCGGCGGGGGCTTGCGTGTCGGCCTCGGCGAAGACCTCGACAAAGCCGGCGTCGCGCGACAGGGCCAGGCGATAGGTTGCCGCGCCCTGCACGGGCTCGACGGCGAAGCGGACGATCTTGTCGCCCTGGCGCTGGCCGCCTTCGCCCAGCTTGGGGGCGGGCAGCAGGGCGATCGGCGCGCTGACGCCGGCCGGCGTAGCGCTGACGCCGAAGCCGGCGGGCACGGGGGGGCTTTCGGTCGAGGCCGAGGCCAGGTCGACGCCGACCGCGCCTTTCAACACCTCGGTCTGGGCCTTGGCGCCCGTCGGGTCCTGGCCGACGCGGAACTCGGTGCCGCGCACCGCCGAGATCGAGACCGGGGTGCGCACCTCGAAACGTCCGCTCGGATTGGGATTGGGCGTGGCCGAGATCGTCCCGCGGCCCCGGTCCATCTGGAAGACACGCTGGGGCGCATTGTTGAGAATGGTCTGGCGCATGCGATCGATACGCAGGCTGGTGTTCGAGGGCAGGGTGACGCGCGAGTCATCGGCCATCTCGAAGGTGGCGAAGCCGCCGGGGCCCGTGATCAGGCGCTGGCCCTCGACCAGCACCATGCCGGCGCGGGCCGGGGCGCGGGCGCCGTTGGTCTCAAGATCCACAGCGCCGCTCACAGCGCTGAGCCGCGCGTCGATGGGCGTGCTCTTCAGCAACCTTGGATCGATTTTCAGCGTCGAGCCTATTCGGAGGGCGCGCGGCCGGGCGATCTGGTTGGCGCGTTGCACCTCCAGATAGTCGCCGGGCTTGTTCAGATACGCGGCCGCCAGGCCGATCAAGGTGTCGCCTGGCCTGATCACATAGGCCACGGGCGTATCGATCGGCGGCGCTGCGAAAGCCGCAGTAGCGGTGGTCAGGCCCAGGATGGATGCGAAGGGGCCGGCAGCGAGAAGAGTTAGGTCGCGCTTGGACGTCATGCTTGGGTCGCTCCGGCTTCGGCGTCCGCTTCACGGCAGCCCTGTGGGTCACAGGCCTCCAGACGATAACCGAAACCATAAACCGTCGTCAGGCGAAAGCCGTTGGCGGGACGAAGCTGCAGCTTTGAGCGCAATCGCGAGACATGGGCATCCAGGGTGCGGGTCTCCAGATCCGGACGCTGGCCCCAGACCCGGCGCAGCAGATACTCGCGCGAGAGGGGCCGGGCCAGGTTGTTGAAGAGGATCGTCGCCAGCTGGAATTCCTTGGGCGTCAGGGCCTCGACATGGTCCTCCCAACTGGCCGTGTGGGCGCCGGGGTCCATGCGATAGGGGCCGTGCTGCTCGACCTGCTGGGTGGTCGAGGGGCGATAGACCCGACGCGCCAGGGCGTTGACCCGCGCCAGCAGCACCTGCGGCTGCAACGGCTTGACGATATAGTCGTCAGCGCCGGCGTTCAGGCCCTCAACCAGATCGGCTTCGATCGAACGGCTGGTCAGCAGCAGCACGGGCGGCGGCGTGCTCAGCATCTCGTCGAGGCGGCGCAGGGTCTCGATGCCGGACAGATCGGGCATGTTCCAGTCGATGATCAGCAGATCGAAGGTCTGGCGGCGCAATTCGGCCAGCAGCCGCTCGGGATGGGTAAAGCTGACGCAGTCGTACCCGGCCGGTCCCAGCAAGCCGGCGACCAGCGCATTGTGACTCTCGTCGTCGTCGAGAAGTGCGACTTTCATGCGCTCACTTGTGGAGGAATAATTCGCGCGCCCCGCTCGAGGCGGGGCGCGCGGCGGTCGTCCGTCTGTCCGGTGGGGGGGATCCAGATGATCGTCCGCCCATTGGGAATACCTTGTTCGCCCTTGCGTCGCGCTAGGCCAAGCAAGGATTTTACAATGGTTTACAGTCGGGTCGAGCCGCTTTTGTTCGGGGGTTGAGCCGAGGCGAGCTGGAAAGGTGTTGCGCGCAGGGGTTGGCTGCCTTCCGCGCAGCATCGGCGGCGATCAGCGACGGTAGCGCAGGCTCTTCCATCATCCCACCGACACCCGGGTGAGCAGCGACGCGGCGGGCTCCATTGCGATGGCCGAGCCGGTGATGGTGAAGCTTCCCTTCAGGCGGATGTCTTCAGAGGACGCGCCGACCAGCACATCAATGCGCCCGGCCTCGACGCGCCATTGGTCGGCGGTCTTCCAGAGGGCGGTCTGCGTGGCATGCAGATGGAAGGTGACCTTGCGGGTCTCCCCGGGCTTCAGGGTCAGGCGCACAAAGCCGCGCAGTTCCTTGACGGGCCGGGCGACCGAGGCGACCGGGTCGCGCATGTAGAGCTGCACCACCTCGTCGGCGGCGATCTTGCCGGTATTGGTCACCGACAGACTGATGGCGGCGGACTGGTCCGGCCCGATGCTGGGCTTGTCGATGGCAAGGTCCGCATAGGCGAAGCTGGCATAGCTGAGCCCGTGGCCAAACGGGTAGAGCGGTCCGATCGCCACATCGTGGTAGCGGGCGCTGTCCTTGGCCAGGTCCGGATCGGCCGGGCGGCCCGAGGGCGTATGGGCGTAGAAGGTCGGGCTGGTCCCGGCGTTGCGCGGCAGGCCAGCGGGCAGGCGGCCGGCAGGTGAGACCTTTCCCATCAGGATGTCGACGATGGCGGGGCCGCTTTCGACACCCAGGAACCAGGTTTCCAGCGCGGCGCCGGCCTTGCCCAGGATATCGGCCAGGGCGAGAGGGCGGCCGTTCATCAGCACCACCACGACGGGCTTGCCGGTCGCCAGCACGGCCTGGGCCAGTTGCGACTGCACGCCGGGCAGGGTGATCTCAGAGCGGCTGCGAGCCTCGGCGCTATGGTCATAGTCCTCGCCGATCACCAGCAGTACGACGTCAGCGGCCTTTGCGGCCGCGACGGCGGCGGGAATGCCCGAGGCGTCGTCCCCGCGCGGCGCGGCGCCGGGCTGGTAGTCGAGGGTCGCGCCGGACTGCTCGCGCAGGGCGGTCAGCAGGGTCTTCACGTCGCCGACCTGTCCCCGTGCGCGCCAAGAGCCTAGGGCCGAGGAGGCGTCGTCGGCCAAGGCCCCGATCACCGCGATGCGCTGGCCCGCCGGTGACAGGGGCAGCAGGCCGCCCTCGTTTTTCAGCAGCACGATCGCCTTGCGCGCCGCCTCGCCGGCGATGGTCCGGTGGGCGGGAGAGTTGAGCTCGGTCTTCTCCCGAGCCGCGTCGCCGAAGCGGAAGGGGTCGTCGAACAGGCCCAGTCGCGCCTTGGTCGCCAGCACCCGGCCGACGGCCTGGTCCAGATAGGGCGTCAGCGAGGGATCGGCGGCGACCGCTTCCTTCAGATGGCCGGCATAGACGCCGCTGGCCATGTCCATGTCGACACCGGCCTTGAGGGCCAGGGCGGCTGCCTGGGTCGGGGTTTCGGCGATCCCATGATTGATCAGTTCCAGGATGGCGTTCCAGTCACTGACCACCAGGCCCTGATAGCCCCACTGGTCGCGCAGCTGGCCGCGCACCAGGGCCTGGTTGGCGGTGGTGGGCACGCCGGCGATGTCGTTGAAGGCGGTCATGAAACTGCCGGCGCCGGCCCGCGCCGAGGCGAAGAAGGACGGCATGTAGACTTCCTGCAGCGTACGCTCAGAGATATCGGCGCTGTCATAGTCGCGGCCGCCGATGGCCGCGCCATAGGCCCCGAAGTGCTTGGCGCAGGCCAGGATCGCGTCCCGGCCCGAGAGGTCGTCGGTCTGAAGGCCCAGGATCTGGGCCTCGGCCATGCGCGAGCCCAGATAGGGATCCTCGCCCGCGCCCTCGACGATGCGGCCCCAGCGCGGGTCGCGGGCGATGTCGACCATCGGGGTGAAGGTCCAGTGCAGGCCGCTGACCGAGGTCTCGATGGCCGCCACCCGCGAGCAGGCCTTGACGATGTCGGGGTCGAAGGTCGCGGCCATGCCCAGCGGCACGGGGAAGATGGTGCGGAAGCCGTGGATCACATCGATGCCGAACAGCAGCGGGATCTTCAGCGGGCTTTCCTCGACCGCCACCCGCTGAAGTTCGCGCAGGAAGTCTGCGCCGGCCACATGAAGGTAGGAGCCGATGCCGCCTCTGCGCACCAGGTCCAGCTGGGCCGCATCGATCCTGGAGTTCAGCGCCCTTTGCCGCCCACCGGGCGCCTGGTTCAGCTGGCCAATCTTCTCGTCCAGAGTCATCTGGGCGATGAGCGTCTTGATCAGGATTGAGTGCCGGGAAAGAGGCGCGCTCGAGGCGCGGGCCGCGCCGGCGAAGGCGAGGGCGGTGACCCCGGCCAGCAGAGCGCGGCGGTTGGGTCCTGTGGCGATTGCCGACATTCCTGGTCTCCCGTAGCGGCCCCTGCAAAGCGGAGCTCTTTGATGTCCATCCGGCCGGGGCCGTAGCGGCGCACTACAGAAGTTCGCAGGTCTGACAACGCTGTCAAATGTTGATCGTAAAAAGGCCGGAATGACCCGGCCTTCATCATGCTTGTTTTGAGCTGTGAGCTAGTTGCGCGCCTTTCGGGCGGCATACTTGCTGTCGCGCTTGGCCTTGGCCTCGGCGCTGGACAGAGCCTTGCGTTCCTTGGTGGCGCCACGCTTGAGGCTGAGTACGGCGGCGGCGCTGTCGGCGATGGCTTGTTCGGCGGCCTGGATCTTGTCGGCCACGATCTGGCGGGCGGCGGCGCGTTCTTCGGCGCGATCAGCGCGAACTTGCTTCAGTTCGGCGGCCTTTACGGCTTCGCGGCTCTCGAAGTTCGGATCGACGACGGCGGGCTTGGGCTTGAACTTCTCAAGCAGCGCCTTCTTGGCGTCGGCGGCGGTCTGGAGTCTGGTGGAGAAGTTGGTGCGCAGAGTTTCGTTCATGAGGCCTCGAATTGTGAAGGGGGAGAACCCCGTGTGTCATTCGAGGTTGATCGTCAGGAAGCCAGGCTGGAGCGCGGGACGAACCCGCGCTCCGATTAGGCTTAGGCAGCTTGAAGCTGGCCGGCCGACATCTTGCCGCTGCGCTGATCGCGCTCGAGTTCGTAGGACAGCTTTTGGCCTTCGTTCAGCGAACCCAGGGTCGAACGCTCGACCGCCGAGATGTGCACGAACACGTCCGCGCCGCCGTCGTCAGGTTGAATGAAGCCAAAGCCCTTGGTGGAGTTAAACCACTTCACGGTACCGGTCGTCATGATGGTCACCTTTCAGGTGAATAGGGCCGCGCGGCTCGAATGTGAGCCGCGTGATCAAATTTTCGGAGAGGATCGTGATGGGCTCGAAGCTCGATCCTGAGATAAAGCGTTGGAGAGCAATCGAACCAAATCGTCATTTAATATGCACACCATACTCGAAAAATATCGGGGGCGCAACGTCTGTAAAATGGAAGAAAATTCGGAACGGTCTTGGAGTTCTGGGAAAATAAAATCGGCCTGGAATATTTTGCACGGCTGAGCCGAAATTTCATCAAGCTTGGTCGGTGCGCATGACGGCAGGTGCGAGACTTTTCTACGGGCCATCGATTTGCACGCGCCAGCGCGCAGGCGCGGCTCGGCCAACTAGGCGCGCGCCGTCTTGGCGACGGCCTTCGCGCGCAGGACCTTGGCCTGTTCCGGCGCGACCTGTTCGAAGATCACGGCCAGGTGCTGCTCCTTGGCGTGGTCGTTGTGCAGGTCCCAGGCCAGCGAGATCGGCAGGCGCAGGCGCGAGCCGCCATCCAGCCGAACCACCAGCACCCGCCAGCTGAAGCCTTCGCCCGCTTCACCGAGTGGATCCTTGAACTCCAGCGGCGCCGGATCGCGCAGCATGAAGTCGCGCTCAGGCCTGGCGTCGAACCAGGCCTTGTCGGCCAGGGCGGTGACGTCGGCGACAACCTTGCCGGAGAGTTTGCGGGCCATGGTGTCGGGGGCTCCTTGACGAGGGCGCTGTGTAGCAATCTCGGTGGCCAAGCGCCATCGCGTCCGGCTCGCCCTCTTGCGTCGGTGGCGGTGGGATCAACGACAAGGGTCTGGTCACTGTCGCCAACCGCAATAGCCCCATCCTTAACGAAGCCGCCCTGAAAGACCTTTGCGCCTGTAACGCCTGCCTGGCAGTGCGGGCGGGACGACTTTTGTCTGTCCAAGGTTTAAGGGACGGACCGTCCCAAAACCGGTATCCATCGCCAAGGATCGCGTCCGAGGGTCGAATCGGGAGAACGTCAGTTTTCCGTTCGTGGGCGCATGAGGGACTGGCTGATGCGTATTCTGATCATCGAAGACGATATCGAGGCGGCGGGCGCGATGGCCCACGGTCTCACCGAGGCTGGCTATGACTGCGTCCACGCGCCCGATGGCGAAGCGGGCCTGAAGGAAGCCGGCAAGGGCGGCTTCGACGTCCTGATCGTCGACCGCATGATGCCCAAGAAGGATGGCGTCGAGGTCGTCGAGACCCTGCGCCGCGAAGGCGACAATACGCCGGTGCTGTTTCTGTCAGCCCTGGGCGAGGTCAGCGACCGCGTGGTGGGCCTGAAGGCCGGCGCCGATGACTATCTGGTCAAGCCCTACGCTTTTGCCGAGCTGATGGCCCGGGTTGAAGCCCTGTCGCGTCGTCGCGAGACCGGCGCCGTGGCCACCACCCTGAAGGTGGGCGAGCTGGAAATGAACCTGATCAACCGCACCGTCCATCGCGCCGGCAAGGAGATCGATCTCCAGCCCCGCGAGTTCCAGCTGCTGGAATTCATGATGCGCCACGCCGGCCAGTCGGTGACGCGCACCATGCTGCTGGAGAAGGTGTGGGAATACCACTTCGACCCGCAGACCAACGTCATCGACGTGCATATCTCGCGCCTGCGCAGCAAGATCGACAAGGGCTTCGACCGCCCCATGCTGCAGACCGTGCGCGGCGCGGGTTACCGGCTCGATCCCTAGGAGATAGGGCGGTCCGCCGCCGAGACCCGTCATGCGTCTGCCGCGCCTTCTCCGCACCACGCCGTTCCGGCTGACCCTGCTGTTCCTGGCCCTGTTCGCGGCGGCCGCCAGCGCGTTCCTGGGCTATATCTATGTGGCCACGGCCGGCGAGGTGAACCGCCGCGCCGACGCCGAGATCAGCCGCGAGATGGAGAGCCTCGAGGCCGCCTATCGCCAGGGCGGCGTCAACGCCCTGAACCAGACCATCGTCGAGCGCGCCACCGGCGAGCGGCCGTTCCTGTATTTTCTGGCCGACAAGACCGGCAAGCGGATTTCCGGCTCGATCGAAGCCTCACCGCTGGATGACTTCGAGGGCGACGGCCCCAGCTGGTCCAGCTTCAAGGTCACCGAGGTCGATCTCGACGGCGCCGAGGTGCGCAACGCCGCCCGTGGCGTGCAGGAGCGCCTGACCGGCGGCGAGGTGCTGTTCGTCGGCGCCGACGTGGCGGCGTCGGAAGGCTATGTCCGCAAGATCGTCCGGGCGCTGTGGGGCGCCGGGGCGCTGGTGATCATCCTGGGTCTGGCCGGCGGTGTCCTGATCAGCCGCAACGTGTCGCGCAGCATGCAGGGGCTGGTCGACCTGGTCGCCGCCGTGCAGGCCGGCGACCTGCACGCCCGCGCCAAGGTGCGCGGCGCGCGCGACGAGTATGACGAGCTGGCCGAGGGCCTCAACGACATGCTCGATCGCATCGAGCGACTGATGGGCGGCCTGCGCCACGCCGGCGACGCCATCGCCCACGACCTGCGCTCGCCCCTGACCCGTTTGCGCGCCCGTATGGAAGTGGCCCTGATCGACGCCGAGAACGGCAAGGGTGATCCGGTCGCGGCGCTGGAAACCGCTCTGCAGGACGCCGATGGCGTGCTCAAGACCTTCAACGCGGTGCTGGCCATCGCTCGCCTGCAGGCCGCCGGTCAGGCGCCCGACCAGCAGAGCTTCGACTCCTCGGAACTGGCCCGCGACATGGCCGAGCTCTACGAGTTCTCGTGCGAGGACAAGGGCCTGGACTTCAAGGCCGAGATCACCCCGGCCCTGAACATCCGCGGCAATCGCGAGTTCATCGCCCAGGCCCTGGCCAACCTGCTCGACAACGCCATCAAATATACCCCGTCGGGCGGGGCGATCATGCTGCGGGCGCGCCGCCGTTCGTCCGGCGAGCTGGAATTCTCGATCACCGACACCGGCCCCGGCGTGCCCGACGAAGACCGCGCCCGCGTCGTCCAGCGTTTCGTGCGCCTGGAGAACAGCCGCAGCGAGCCGGGCGCCGGCCTTGGCCTGTCGCTGGTTCAGGCTGTTGCCGCCTCGCACGGCGGCCGGCTGGAACTGGCCGAGGGGCCGGGCGAGTACAACGGCATGGGCCCTGGCCTGCGGGTCGCCCTGGTGCTGCCCCGGGTCGAATAGCGGGCAGGGCGCCGGTTTAGGCGGCGCACTTCCCCGTAACTGTGGACGAGCGTGGGTTCGGGGTCGAACCGCGCACGGCGCTGGTCCAGAATGGCGTTCCAATTCACGGGCGCGAGGACCGGCGTGACTTTCGAAACCGACGCGATACGCAACCGGCGCGGCTTCCTGGCCGGGCTTGGCGGTCTGGGCCTGCTCGGCGTGGCCGGCTGCGCGCCCGGCCAGATCGCCCGTCCCGGCCTGGTCGCGGGACTGGGCGATTTCGACGCCGTGCCCCGCCTGGCGCCGATCCGGATGAAGCCGGACCGCATCTCGAAGATCACGGTCTGCCTGCGCCCGTTCCGCAAGGCCGGGCCGCGTCTGGATGTCGAGACCGTCGGCGACAAGACCGTGGTCCACAACTATGGCCATGGCGGCAGCGGCTGGTCGCTGTCGTGGGGTTCGGGAACCATCGCGGCCAGGAACGCCATGTCGACGGGCGAGCGCGACATCGCCGTGATCGGCTGCGGCGCCCTGGGCCTGACCACGGCCACCCTGCTGCGGCGGGCCGGGGCCAATGTCACCATCTATGCCAGCGACCATGTGCCCGACACCCGCTCGGCCCGGGCCACGGGCACATGGTCGCCCGACTCCCGCATCGCCGCCGTGGGCTCCACCGGCCCGGGGTTCGAGGCGCAGTGGGAAGAGATGTGCCGGACCTCCTACAAGGCCTACCAGACCTATCTGGGCATGGCGGGCAATCCAGTGGAATGGACTGACCGCTACACCCTGTTCGACGCGCCGCCGGGACCGGGGCGCGCAACGCCGCATGATCCGAAAGGCTTACAGTTCGTCGAGTATATCGAGCGTGTGCGGGACATTACCCCGCGCGGGATGGAGCTGTCGGCCGGCAGCCACCCCTTCCCGACGCCCTATGCGCGGCGCGGGACGTCGATGCAGTTCAACATCGCCGAATACGCCCACCTGCTGATGACCGACTATCTGCTGGCCGGGGGCAAGATCGAGACCATGACCTTCCACACCCCCGCCGATCTGGCGGTGCTGAAGCAGAAGGTGGTGGTCAATTGCACCGGCTATGGCGCGCGGGCGCTGTGGAAGGACGAGAGCCTCATCCCCGTGCGCGGCCAGATCGCCTGGCTGATCCCCCAGCCCGAGGTCAATTACGGCCTCTACTACAAGGGCGTGTCGATCCTGGCCCGGCGTGACGGTATCGTCGTCCAGCAGGTCGGTCAGACCGAGGCCTGGGGCTATGACGACGACAATGAAACCGCCAGCCGGAGCGAGGCCGAGGAGGCCATCGCCACCATCGCGGCGCTCTACGGTCGGCCGAAGCCTCGGGCGGCCTGATCAGCGTACATCCGGTTCATATCGATCGACGGGGCCAGATCGCTATAGACGATCCCGCGCGGGGCGATGCTCCAGACCGCCAGGAAGGACGCCAGACCCAAGGCTGTCAGGGCGATGAAGCCGGCGATCTCGCGTCGGCGGCTGGGCTCGAGGCGACTCAGGAAAGCGACCCGCAGGATCAAGGGGTGCGTGCCCCAGCCGCAGGCCAGCGGCGAGGCGGCGCCAAAGCTCGACACTTTCAGCAGCGCCTTGGCGTAGTCGGCGCGGATGTCGCTTTTCAGCGACAGCACCGTGGCGTCGCACGCCAGTTCCTGGTCGATGCGGGCAAACACCGCGCCGAGATGAACCACAGGATTGCACCAGCCCAGGACCCTGCATCCGGCGATAGCCAGATTGGCGATAGGGTCGCCCCGGCGGATATGCGTGCGTTCATGCAGCAGGATCAGGTCGCGCTCGCGGCTGTTGAACCGCGCCTCGAAGTCATGGGGCAGGATGATCCGGGGCCATAGGGAGCCCATCACGGCGGGGCCGGCCTTGCCCTTGGCCGCCGTGCGCCGGAAGGCGTGCTCCTGCCACAGCATGAAGCCGGCGAAGACTGCGCCCCCGATGAGCCACGCCGCCATAACTTTCATCGCCAGACCCGGCGCCAAGGGCGCGGTCGGAGCGCCGACTTCCAGGGTCTCTGCGAGGCTGGGAAAGACGCTTGCGGCGGCGGCGACAGGCACGATCGCCCACAGCCCATAGGCGAGGCGGGGACCAAACAGCTGGCGGACCGGAAGGCGGAGCAGCAGCACCAGCACAACGCCGGCCGCCGCCGCGATCTGAACCCGCGTCAGCGCCAAGGCGAGCAGTTCGAACATCATCGCGTTCCCCGTCGATGCGCCACCCGTTCCGTCCCGCCGGGTTCAGCGCTGCAATGGTTACAACTGTAATATCGCGCGTCAAGCGTGTGTCTTGCCCAGGTCGCGCCAGCGGGCCACGGTGTCGCCATGACTCGCCTGCTCGAACGCCTCGCCCCATGTGGTCCCATCGCCGATCCCAAGGCCGCCGAGCGCGCCCATGAAGCGATCCTCAAGCGGGTCGGTGACGCCTCGGCAAACATCGAGGCCGCCTGGCCGGCCTTGGCCCCGGTGTTCGGCGCCTCACCCTATCTGGCCGGCCTGGCCCGCCGCGACGCCCGCCGCCTGCCGTCGATCCTTGAGGCTGATCCGGACGTGCGGCTGTCGGAAATCCTGTCCGCCGCCGACGCTGTCGCCGCTGAACCCGACTTCGAGGTTGCGCGCCGCGTGCTGCGCGAACTCAAGGCCGACCTGCATCTGCTGACCGCGCTGTGCGACCTGGGCGGCGTCTGGGATCTGGACGCCGTCACCGGCGCCCTGACCCGCTTCGCCGACGCCACCCTGCGCGCCGCCCTGGCCCAGGCTGTCCGGCTGGAGGCGGATCGCGGCGCCCTGACCCATGTGGGCGACACCGAGGCCGGACCCGCGCCGGGCCTGTTCTGCATCGCCATGGGCAAGCACGGGGCCTTCGAGCTCAACTATTCCAGCGACATCGATTTCTCGATTTTTTACGCGCCGGAAAAGCTGCCGGTCGCCGAAGGGGTCGAGCCGCAGGGCGTGGCGGTCCGCATCGCCAACCATCTGGGGCGGATCCTGCAGGAACGCACGGCCGACGGCTATGTGTTCCGTATCGACCTGCGCCTGCGTCCCGACCCGTCCTCGACCCCGCCAGCCATGCCCGTCGACGCGGCCATGGATTATTACGAGAGCGTCGGCCAGAACTGGGAGCGCGCCGCCCACATCAAGGCCCGGATCGCGGCCGGCGACATGAAGGAAGGCGAGGCCTTCCTGGCCGGGCTGCAGCCGTTCATCTGGCGACGGAACCTGGATTTCGCGGCCATCGCCGACATCCACTCGATCAAGCGCCAGATCCACACCTACAAGGTCGATGACCGCCTGACCGCCAAGGGCGCGGATCTCAAGCTGGGGCGCGGCGGCATTCGCGAGATCGAGTTCTTCGTCCAGACTCAGCAGCTGATCCTGGGGGGGCGGCAACCGGACCTGCGCGGCCCGCGCACGCTGGACGCTTTGCGGACCCTGGCCGACGCCGGCCACGTCACGCACGAGGACGCCGACTGGCTGGCCAAGGCCTATCAGGAGCTGCGAGCGCTGGAGCATCGGGCCCAGATGATCGCCGATGACCAGACCCACAAGCTGCCGGAATCCGACACCGACCGGAAGAAGGTCGCGGCGCTCTGGAACCACGACAACCTGCGCAGCTTTGATGCGACCGTCGGCAAGATCCTGAAGGGCGTGAACGTGCGGTATGGCCGCCTGTTCGCCGGCGAGGAGGAGCTGTCCTCGCGCTTTGGCAGCCTGGTCTTCACCGGGGTCGAGGACGATCCGGAGACGCTTGCCACCCTCAAGCGCATGGGCTTTTCCAGCCCTGAGCGTGTCGCCGCCACCATTCGCAGCTGGCACCATGGCCGTATCGCCGCCACCCGCACCGAGCGGGGGCGCGAGCTGTTCACGCGGCTGGCGCCGCGCCTGCTGGACGCCGCCAATTCAACCGGCGCGCCGGACACCGCCTTCAACCGCTTCGCGGACTTCTTCGCGTTGCTGAGTTCGGGCGTGCAGATCCAGTCGCTGTTCCTGGCCCAGCCCCGCCTGTTCGAACTGATTGTCGAGGTCATGGCCTTCGCCCCGCGCCTGGCGGCCACCCTGGCGCGGCGTCCGACGGCGCTGGACGCCCTGCTGGACCCGGCCTTCTTTGGACCCATGGCCGTACCCGAGATCGCTTCGTGGGATCCCGAGGATTTCGAGGGCGCGATGAACGCCGCCCGCCGCCTCTTCCGTGATCAGAGCTTTCGGATCGGCGTGCGGGTGATGAGTGGCACCGCCGGGGCCAGCGACGTGGGCGCGGCCTTCGCGGGGCTGGGCGACCTGATCGTCGGGGGTCTGGCGCCCGCCGCCCTAGCGGAGACCGTGCGCATCGGCGGCGCGTTTCCCGGCGAGGTCGCCGTGGTGGCCCTGGGCAAGGCTGGTTCGCGTGAGATGACCGCCAAGTCGGACCTCGACCTGATGACGCTCTATGCGGTCGATGATCCCGCCGCCCAAGGGGGGGCGATGTCGTCGATCAAGAGCTGGAGCGCCGACAGCTTCTACGCCCGCTTCACCCAGCGCCTGACGTCGGCCCTGTCGGCGCCGACAGGGGAGGGCACGCTCTATGAGGTGGACCTCAAGCTGCGGCCTTCGGGGACAAAGGGGCCGGTCGCCGTCAGCTTCGCCGCCTTCGAGGACTACTACGCCCGCGAGGCCGAGACCTGGGAGCTGCTGGCCCTGACCCGCGCCCGGGTGATGTGGGCCAGCTCGCCGGCCTTCCAGGCTCGCGCTGAGGCGGCCATCGAGGCCGCTCTGCGCCGCTCGCGCGATCCGGTGAAGACCGCCGCCGACGTGCTGGAGATGCGCGACTTGATGGAGCAGGAGCGTCCGGGCAAGGGCGTCTGGGACCTGAAACTGACGCCTGGCGGCCTGGTGGATATCGAATTCGTCGCCCAGTTCCTGCAGCTCAGGCACGCCGCCGATGGCGGCCCCTTGGCGCAGAATACCGGCGAGGCGCTGGTTGCGCTCAGGGCGGCGGGTCTGGCCGATGACGCGGCCTTGGCCTGCCTGGAGACGGCCTGGCGGCTGGAGCAGGACCTCTCGCAACTGATCAAGGTGGCGCTGGAGGAGGGCGGTGATCCCGAGAGCGAGCCCAAGGCCTTCAGGGCCTTGCTGGCGCGGGCTGGGCATGTCCGGGAATTCCGCTCGCTGAAGACCAAGCTGGCCAAGGCCAAGGTCGAGGCGCGTGCGGCGTTCGAGGCGATCATGCGCCGCGACGGAAAAGCGCGAGCCTGACGTTCAATGGGCATGGGGACGGGCTTTCGACGTCTTGGAGACGCAAGTCACATGCTGAAAATCACACTGATCGCGGCCGGTTCGATCCTGCTGCTCGCCGGCCAAGCCCTGGCGGCGCCGAAGGGCGCGGCCGCGCTGGACGCCAATGCCGACGGCAAGGTCACCCTCGCCGAATTCCAGACCGGACGCGGAGGCCAGATGATGGCTCATCTTGACGGCAACAAGGATGGCAAGCTGTCGCGCGAAGAGTTCTCGGCCATGCGCAAGCCCAGGCCTGATGCTCCGGCCGCCGACGCGGGCCGGGCCGGGAAGGGCGCCGAGCGGATGTGGGCGCGCGTGGATGCCGACAATGACGGCTTCCTGTCACCCAGCGAGATGGATGGCCTTCTGGCCAGCCGCTTTAAACGCATGGACGCCGACAATGATGGTGCGCTGAGCCTGACGGAGTTGAAGGCCGGCGCCGACAAGGCGAAGGTCGGGATCTGATTGATGTGTTCACGCGCGGCGAGGTGAGGTTTGGCGGCCGAGGGGAGCGATCCCGACGAGGCGCTGCTGACAGGGGTCGGCCGGGGCGACCCGGCCGCCGTTCGCCAGCTGCTGGACCGACGCTTGCCGCGCGTTCTCGCCCTGGCTCGCCGCATGCTGAACGACCCCTGCGAGGCCGAGGACGTGGCGCAGGAAACCTTCGTGAGGGCCTGGAAACAGGCGCGCTCCTGGCGGCCGGGCGGAGCGAAGTTCGATACCTGGCTGCACCGGGTGGCGCTGAACCTTTGCTACGATCGCCTCCGTCGCCGCCGCGAGGTGGTCACGGCCGAGCCGCCGGAGCAGGTGGACACGGGTCCAGCGCCGGACGCAGGCCTGCTGGGTGCGGATCTATCGCGGCGGGTCGAGGCGGCGCTGGCGGCCTTGCCCGCGCGTCAGCGCGAAGCCATCGTGCTGTGCCATCACCAGGGCTTGGGCAATATCGAAGCCGCCGCGCTGATGACCATCAGCGTCGAGGCGCTGGAAAGCTTGCTGGGACGGGGCCGACGGGCGCTCAAGGCCTCGCTAGCCGACCTGGCGGGGTCCGGGCGATGAAGGAGATGGCGTCATGACCATGACCGTCGAACGTTTCGCCGATCTGGCCGAAATCTATGGCGGCGACGTGGCCCGCTGGCCGGAAGCCGAGCGCGAGATCGCGCGCGCCCTGCTGGCCGCTGAACCTGTGCGTCTGGAAGCGGTGCTGGCCGACGCGGCGCGACTGGATCGTCTGCTCGACCTCGCGCCCGCCCAGTCCGCCGATGCAGCCCTGCTGGGGCGGCTGATCGCGGCGGCTCCGCGGCCGGCAAGCGCCATGCAGCGCTGGCTGACCGGCGCCGGGGCGGCGCTTGGCCTGGGCGTTGCCGCTTTGGCGGGCGTCGCAGTCGGCGTGGCGATCGGTCAGGCTGATCACGGGCGCGCGCCTCAGGGCCAGAGCGTGATCGCTACAGATTTTACCACAGACCTTTCCGAGGCCCTCGAGGAGCCCGCCGCCCTATGACCGTGTCTCGTTCGCTGCTGATCGGCCTGATCATCTCGGCGGCGCTCAACGTGTTCCTCGTCGGCGGTGTCGTTGGCGTGCTGTGGGTGCGTCAGGCTCCGTCGGATCCCATGGGGCAACCCTCAAGGGCTGCGGCGCTGACATCGACTACGCCGGCCACGTCAACAGTTGCTATGGACGACGTCGCACAGGCGCCACTTCAGCCCAGGCCGGCGCCATCGCAATCGCCACAGCCGCCTGCCGCCGTCGCTGTCCCACCGGGCGAAGCGCCGGCGCGGCCACAGCTATGGACCGCTGGCGAGCGACTGTCGCAGGAGAGTCGCCAAACGCTAAGGCGAACCTTGCGTGAGGCCAATCAACGCAATCAGCCGATCATCAGGCAGGCCCGCGCCGAACGGCAGGCCGCGCTGCAGGCGTTCAAGGCCATGCCGTATGATCCGGCCCTCGCCGGCCAGCATCTGGCCGCTGCCCGGGTGCTTGATGGTCAGGCGCGGACGAATGTCGAAGGGGCGCTTGCGACCTTTGCGGCGAGTTTGTCGGTGGACGAGCGAGCCGCTTTGGCCGAGGGCCTGCAGCGGGTCTATGCGCCGCGCGCCCGGACGGAGGTGACCCGCTAGTTGTGGGTCAGGGTGCGAACGTCTCGGACGAGCCGGTCTAGCGTCGCCGTCCAGTCGGCGTCCCTCAGGTCGCGCCGATAGAGGCGCAGGCTGGGATACCACGGCGATGTGTCGCGATCCCGCAACCAGCGCCAGTCCGTCCCCAGATGCGGCAGCAGGACGAAGCACGGGCGGCCGAGCGCGCCCGCCAAGTGTGCGACGGAGGTATCGACGGTGATCACCAGGTCAAGTTGCTCGATAATCGCCGCAGTTTCAGCGAAATCCTGGGCGCCGGTTTCGGCGGGATCCAGGCCCATCACATGGCCCGGGAGGCTTGCGCGTAGCTGGGTCGCAGCCTCTGGCGGAAGCGACCGGTTGGCGTCGTTGCTGTGGTGAGGGTTGCCACGCAGCTGGACGCCGATCTTGAAGCCCGGCGGAAGCGGCGGCCCGCTCGCGGGTGTGCGCAGATAGGGCTGGGCCGGAAGAGTTTCCAGCGTCACGCCCAGACGCCCCACCAGTCCGCCGGCCATCGCCCAGAAGTCAGGATCCGGAAACTCGACCGCGCCCACTGCGGCTACGACGTTTGCGCCCGGAAAGCTGTGGCTGAAAAGCGTCACCAGTTCCGCTCGGGTAAGTAGGATTACCTCGGCCCCTGCGGCCTGCAGGCGCGGCACGAACCGGGCGAACTGGATGTGGTCGCCAAAACCCTGTTCAGGGAAGATCGCAATTCGCTTTCCGGTCAGATCCTCGCCGTTCCATTGCGGAAACGGGAAAGCCGTGGCGCTCGGCAAGGCCAGAGCCGGCACCTCGTGACGCGATTCGTAGTGCGCCCAGCCTTCCGTGTATTGTCCCTGCGCCATCAGGTTCACCGCCAACGCCTGGCGGATGAGCGCCAGGTCGGGTTTCAGGCTAAGGGCCCGGCGCAGGACCTGCTCGCCCTCTTCAAGCGCGCCGATCTGGTTGAGCGCAACGCCAAGGCTGAGAAGAAGATCAGCATTGCGCGGCTCGACCTGGGCGAGGTCTCGGAAGATTTCCGTCGCCTCCACGAGCTTGCCGGCAGCGCGTAGCGCGATGGCGTCGGCGAGCATATCAGCCAGGCGTCTCGAACTCATGATTTCGCGTCTCTCATCGACAAACACCCCGCTTGGGGCGCGAAGGCAGGCGTAATGTCAACCTTGCGGCTCGAACGCTTGGGGTCGGCCCGGAGCCTGATCGAAAATCGCCTTTTGGACGTAACCAATCGGCGAGGTCATGCGTATCTTCCGAGAGACCCCGCACCGGAGCCCGCCATGCTGATCCGCAACGCCCCCGACCTGACCGAGAATGAGGTCACCGACCACGGCCTCTATATGCGCCGACGCGAGTTCATCGGCGGTGCGGCGGGGCTGGGTCTGGCAGGCCTGGCCGGAGCGGCTGGCGCGGCGCCGCTCAGCTATTCCAAGGGCTTCTCGACCACCGAGAAGCCGACGTCCCTGGAAGACATCACCACCTACAACAACTTCTATGAGTTCGGGGTCGACAAGGCCGATCCGGCGCAAAACGCCGGCAAGCTGAAGACGCGGCCCTGGACGGTGCGGATCGACGGAGAGTGCGAGGCGCCGCGCACGGTCGGGATCGATGATTTGATCAAGGCCAACAAGCTGGAAGAGCGCATCTACCGCATGCGCTGCGTCGAGGGCTGGTCGATGGTGATCCCCTGGGTTGGTTTTCCGCTGAAGGACCTGATCGCCTCGGTCAAGCCGACCTCCAAGGCCAAATATGTGGCGTTCGAGACCCTGATGCGGCCGTCTGAAATGACGGGCCAGGCCTGGAATGTGCTGGACTGGCCCTATCGCGAAGGCCTCCGAATTGACGAGGCCACCCATCCCCTGACCCTTCTGGCGGTCGGTCTGTATGGCGAGACCCTGCCCAACCAGAACGGCGCGCCGCTGCGGCTGGTCGTGCCCTGGAAATATGGCTTCAAGGGCATCAAGTCGATCGTGCGGATTACCCTGACCGACAAGCAGCCGCGCACGGCCTGGAACATCTCGGCCCCGCGCGAATACGGCTTCTACTCCAACGTCAATCCGGCCGTGGACCACCCCCGCTGGTCGCAGGCCAGCGAGCGCCGCATCGGCGAGTTTCGTCGGCGCGAGACCCTGCCGTTCAATGGTTATGGCCAGTACGTCGCCGACCTGTATCGCGGCATGGATCTGAAGAAGAATTTCTGATGGTTCTCAATAGTCCGCTCTCCCCGGCGAAGGCCGGGGCCCAGATCCAACCGGAGCGTCTGGGGATGACTCGCCTGCCGCCTCAGCCCCATTCGACCCTGTCTCAGGGTTCGATCTGGGCCCCGGCCTTCGCCGGGGAGAACGGGGTCGGGGTGGCGTGGTGAGCAAGGCCAAACGCAAGCGCCCGTCCAAGCTGCAGGACAACCTGGTCTATGGCCTGGTCTGGCTGGCCTGTTTCGCGCCGTTGGTCTGGCTGGCGTGGAAGGGCTTCAACGGCGATCTGGGCGCCAATCCGATTGAGAAGCTGATCCGACAGCTGGGCGTCTGGGGTCTGCGGCTCCTGCTGGTTGGCCTGGCGATCACGCCGGCGGCGCGGATCCTGAAGATGCCGCGCCTGGTGCGTTTCCGCCGTACGGTGGGGCTTTTCGCATTCAGCTACATCGTGCTGCACCTGTTCAGTTATGTCGGCATCGACCTGTTCTTCGACCTCAACCAGCTGTGGAAGGACATCCTCAAGCGGCCCTTCATCACCCTGGGCATGGGGGCGTTCCTGCTGTTGATCCCGCTGGCGGTGACCTCGACCAATGGCTGGATCATCCGCATGGGCAGGGCCGCGTGGCAGAGACTGCACTGGCTGATCTACCTGATCGCGCCCCTGGGTGTGGCCCACTACTATCTGCTGGTGAAGGCCGACCATCGGCCGCCGGTGATCTATGCGGCAGTGTTCACGGTGCTGATGGCCTGGCGGGTCTGGGACAGGGTTCGGCGAACGTAACGCGATACCCGCCCCTCCGATCGGACCGAAGGGGCGGATGTTCTGGTCTATTTCGCCGCCACCTTTTTCGCATAGGCTTGGGCCTGTCCCACCAGCCGCAGCACATTGCCGCTCCAGATCGCCTCGATGTCGGCGTCCGAATAGCCCTCGGCCTTCAGGCGCGCGGTGATCTTGGGCAGGTCGGCCACGTCTTCCAGGCCCTCGACGCCGCCGCCGCCGTCCCAGTCAGCGCCGACGCAGACGCCCTTCGGTCCGGTGATCTTCAGGGTGTGCAGCATGCTGGCCATGAAGATGTCGAAGTTGGCCCGGGTTGGCGGAAACTGCTTGTCTATCGCGACACGTTTGGCCATCCAGGCGACGATATCGGCCTGGGTGGCTTCGTCGCGTGGCGGACGGCCAAGGCCTTCCAGCGCGGCCTTTCGTTCGGGACTCGGGGCGGCCGAGGCGATCAGATAGACCGAGTTGATACAGATCGCGCCGCCGCTGTCGCCGATCTGCTTGATCAGGGCGTCGTTCAGATTGCGCGGATGGTCGAAGACCGCCCGGGCCCCGCTATGCGAGGCGATCACCGGCGACTTTGACAGAGCCACCGATTGGCTGACGACCTCGTCTGACGCGTGGCTGACGTCAACCAGCACGCCCAGCCGATTGGCCTCGGCGAGCCAGCGCAAGCCCAGTGGCGAATAGCCGTTCCAGATCTTGCCCTTTGGGTCGGTGGAACTGTCGGCGAACTGGTTGTTGCGGAAGTGCACCGGGCCCGCCATCCGTACGCCAGACTGATAGAAGGTCTGCATCAGGGTGAGGTCTTCACCCATCGGCCAGCTGTTCTCGATGCTCTGATAGACGAACGACTTGCCGCCCTTGCTGATGCGGGCGGCGTCCTCGGCCGTGAAGGCCAGTTCGAACTTGTCGGGGTGAGCGGCGACCATCTCGCGGATGTCGACGGCGCGCTTCAGGGCGAAGTCGCGGGCGTAGCGATAGCCCTCGGCGGTCAGGTCGCCCTGGCCGGTATAGATCACGTAGAAACCGCCATCGAGGCCGCCGGCCTTCATGCGCGGCAGGTCAACCTGGGTGCCGTCCAGGGTCACAGCATGACCGTCCAGCATGCTCCAGCCGGGGCGTCCGAAGTGTTCGGGTGTGTCCAGATGGGTGTCGAGCGTCAGCATCTTCTGGTGAGCGGCCATGTCGGCCTTGGACACGGCCGGCGCAGGCGGGGCCGCGTTGGCGACCGTGACAAGAAGGGCGGCGGAGCCGAGAAGGGCGGTCAGAAGGCGATAGGGCATCGAGACTCCGAACATGGGACGCGAACTGGAGCGGCCACGCTCACGGATGGCTACCGGCGCGTCAAGGCGAAGCCGACGTTCGGCGTCCAGATCAGCCCGCACGCCCTGTCAGGGACGGCTCATGTCGAAGCGGCGGGCAGTCGCGATCGCCGCCGGTCCCGCGGGGCCAGGGTGTCGGTTGACCAGATTGACCTTCTCGTTGATCCCGACGGCGCGCATCGCGCTCAAGGCGAACACTCCGGGGATCGTCGGCCGCGGATGCGGCGCTCAGATCAATCCCAACGCCTTGAAGCTGGCCACACCCTCGCGGCCTACCACCAGATGGTCATGCACGCCGATCTTCAGCGCCCGGCCAGCCTCGATGACCTGCTTGGTCATGTCTATGTCAGGTCTGGACGGCGTTGGGTCCCCTGAGGGATGGTTATGGAGGAGGATGATGTTGCTGCTGGAAAGCTCCAGGGCCCGCCGCATGACCTCGCGAGGATAGACCGGGGCGTGATCGACCGTGCCGCGGTTCATGATCTCATCGGCGATCAGCTGGTTCTTCTTGTCCAGAAACAGCACCCGAAACTGTTCGCGCGGCTCGTTGGCCAGGGCGACGCGCACATAGCCCAACAGGGCGCTCCAGGACGAGATGACCGGGCGCTTGGCGATCTTGTCGCGACCTGCCCGCATGGCCGCCTCGTGCAGCAGCTTGATGTCGATGGCGGCGGTCTCGCCAATCCCCGGCACGGTCTTGAGTTCGTCGATCGAGGCGCTGATCACCGCGCCGAACGAGCCGAACCGCGCCATCAGCGCCTTGGCCTTGGGCTTGACGTCTCCCCGCGCGAAAGTGCGGAAGAGATAGAGCTCAAGCAGCTCATAGTCGGGCAGGGCGACCAGCCCGCCGGCCATGGCCCGCGCGCGCAGGCGTTCCCGGTGGCCCGTGTGATGGGCCGCCGGCGTCATGTCGGATACGCCTAGGGATCGTGCGCTGACCATACCGCCCCCGAGTCAGGAGCGAGTATCTGGCCTTAACATCTCAGGGTTGTCGAGGGCTGTTCAGCAGCCCAGCACAGCCGGCTGGAACAGGCCGCCCGGCGAGGCGGTGAAGATCTCGTAGCCGTCGTCCGTCACGCCGATCGAGTGCTCGCACTGGGCCGACAGCGATTTGTCGCGGGTCACGGCGGTCCAGCCGTCACCCAGCACCTTCACGGCCGGCTTGCCCAGATTGACCATCGGCTCAACGGTGAAGAACATCCCCGGCTTCAGCACCGCGCCCTGACCAGGACGGCCAAAGTGCAGAATGTTGGGGGCGTCGTGGAACACCTTGCCCAGGCCGTGACCGCAGAAGTCGCGAACGACGCTGCAGCGCTGCGCCTCGACATAGCTCTGGATGGCGTGGCCGATATCGCCCAGGGTTGCGCCGGGCTTCACGGCAGCGAGGCCCCGCGCCATGCCTTCATAGGTGATCTCGATCAGGCGGCGGGCGCGAGGTCCCACCTCGCCGACGCCGTACATACGCGAGGTGTCGCCATGCCAGCCGTCCACAATCACGGTCACGTCGATGTTGACGATGTCGCCCTCGCGCAGCGCCCAGTCGCCGGGGATGCCGTGGCAGACCACGTGGTTGCGCGAAATGCAGACCGTCTTGGGATAGCCGCGATAGAAAAGGCAGGCCGGGATAGCCTTGTGGTCGAGGATGAATTCGCGGGCCAGGGTGTCGAGATAATCCGACGAGACGCCGGGAACCACATGCGGGATCAGCATGTCCAGGCATTCCGCGGCCAGCTTTCCGGCCTTGCGCATGCCCTCGAAATCTTCGGCCTTGTGGATCTTGATCGCGCCGGTGCGGGTCTCGGCTTCGATCTCAAGGGCGTCGTCAAGGGTCATGTCGTACTCGGGCGGGGCAGGCGGCGTTTGAACGGTATGTCGCCATCTTAGCATGAAACTTCAATGGCTGCCTCTGCCAGATCATTGCGCGGGTGCGATGTCTTGACAAAAATGACGCCTGCGTCACTTTTTGGGTCGCGCTGGCGTCCAGACCGGCCGAAGCGGGAAGGCAAGCAACCATGCAGCAGATTCTGACAGGCCTGTTCAGGCTCATGCCGCTGCTGTTCGGACTTGGATTCCTGGCGCCCCTGTTGGCGCAGATCATCGAGCGTTTCGGATGGGTCCTGCCCAATGGCCTGACGCCCCTCGTGCTAGGTCTGGTGGTCGGCGGACTGTGGGGCAGTTTCGCCACCTTGAAGGGGCGCTGGATATGAGCGCTCCGACCCTCACCGACGCCGAGGTCGCCGGCCTCGACGAGCGGGCCCTGATCAAGCTCGAAAAGACGGTTGCCGAAGCCTATCTGGGCGGCGTGCCCTGGGGCTCCGTGACTTGGGCCCTGGTCAACACCGCCGTCTGGTTTGCGCTGTGGCCTTTGACCCTCTCAGGGCTTTTGCCCCTCTGGGCGGCCTTTCCGATCGCGACCATCAGCATCGCCCTCAGCTATCTGCCCTCACATGAGGCCCAGCACCGTATCATCGCCCGTGAAGGTCAGCCGCTGTTCTGGCTGAACGAGCTGGTCGGCCATATCTCGACCCTGTCGCTGGTGCTGCCCTATGGCGTGGCCCGCCTGACCCACTACGAGCATCACAAGCACGCCAATCATCCGGAGCTTGATCCGGACTACAGCACCCATGCCGACGGGACCCTGGATTTCCTGCGCCGGACCATCGCCAACCGCCAGCCGTCGGGCGCCGGGGACAAGGCCTATGGCGAGACGCTGATGCGGCTGAACACCGACGAGGCCCGTCGCGCGATGCTCGTCGCCGTCATCTATCGACTAGGCCATTTTTCGATCCTGTTCGCCCTGGCCTGGAGCGGCCATGCGATCGAGGCGGCTCTGATCTGGTGGCTGCCGCGCCAGCTGGCGGCCACCTACATCCAGTACTTTCTGAGTTTCGCCCCGCATCACCCGGCCAAGGCGATCGGCCGCTATCGCGATACCCGTGGCTTCAGAAGTCCGCTGGGCAATGTTCTGACCATGGGGATGCAGTTCCATATCATCCACCATCTCTATCCGCGCATCCCGCTGATGCGGACCCCGGCGGCCTATTGGGCGATGCGGCCCATCCTGAAGGCCAGAGGCTGTGACTTGGGCGCGCTATAGGCGCGGCGCGTCTTCGGTTCAGTGATTGATGCGGCGAGCCTCTCCCGGCGTGGCGGCGGGCTTGAGCTCTTCCAGGAAGCGCGCCTCCAGGGTCGTCGGCCGGTCGCGGCGCACACGGCACACGCCCTTGTAGCGGGTCACCCGGCCCGAGGTCTTTTCGGTGATGTCGGCGGTGAAGGTCACGTCCCATTCGCCGGGCTTGCCGAGTGCGACCGGGTGCATGTCGCTTGAGTTCACCCCGACCACAGGACCCAGGCCGAACTGCTCCTCCAGCTTGTTGGTGCAGGCCTTGAAGGCGAAGACCGCCCGGGCGGCCGTCATCATGCCGCTTTCCTTGCCATCCGAAGATGCGCCGCACGCAGAGAGAGCCAGGACGGCGCACAGGGCCGTCAGGGTCGAGAATTTCATGTGCGGCGGTCCCCCGGGAGTTCGAGGCGCAGGGTTAGTCAGACGCGAGCCGATTGCAGCTTAATTCGCCGTCATGTCGGTTAAGGCGCCATGGGGATGCGTCGCGCGATCCGAACGCCCTGGCTCGTCACTGCGCACGCATAGACCAGCACCTCGACCCCGGCTCCGACCGCTTGCGTCAGGCCGCGCGCGAAGGCCGGATCGAGATCTTCGCAGGCCTTGAAGCTTTCGCAGTCCATCCGTTGAACCACGAAAAGCGCCACCGCCCGATCGCCGGCCCGCACTTGGGCTGCAAGATCCGCCAGGTGCCGGGTCGAGCGCGCCGCCACGCAGTCGGGGAACTCCGCCAGACCCGGCGTGCGGGAAAGATGGACATTCTTGACTTCCAGCCAGCAGGGCGGGCGGTCCGGATGGGTCAGCAGGAAGTCCACCCGGCTCGCTTCGGCGTACCGAACCTCCGGTCGGATCGTTGCGTAGCCGGAAAGCTCCGGGATGGCCTCGTTCGCCAGAGCCTCGGCCACCAGCTTGTTGGGCAGCATGGTGTTCACGCCAACCAGGCCACCATCCGCTTCCACCAGCTGCAGCGTCCAGGGCAGCTTGCGCTTGGGATCGTCCGACCACGACACCCAGGCGCCCTGTCCCGGCAGGTTCACGCCCAGCATGGCGCCGGGGTTGGGGCAGTGGGCAGTGATCGCCCGGCCGTCGTCCAGCACCATGTCGGCGAAGAAGCGCTTGTAGCGCTGGACGAGACGGCCGCGAACGAGCGGTTGCGGGAGCAGCATGGCGGCCCTAAGTCGGATCGGAGAACGATGATGCGATGTAGGGGAGCGCGGCGATGACGGCCAGCAAGGATCGGGTGACGGCGGCGGTGCTGATCATCGGCGACGAGATTCTCTCGGGGCGCACCCAGGACGTCAATCTCAGCGCCATCGCCAGGTATCTGGCGACCTACGGCGTCGATCTGGCCGAGGCGCGGGTGGTGCCCGATATCGAGCAGGAGATCGTCGACGCGGTCAACGCCCTGCGCGCCCGCTACGACTATGTCGTCACGACCGGCGGCATTGGCCCCACCCACGACGACATCACCGCAGACTCGATCGCCAAGGCCTTCGGGGTGACGGCGCCCGAGCATCCCGAGATCATGGCTCTACTGCGTGAACGCTGGGGCGAGCCCAACGCCGCCCGCCGTCGCATGGCCCACGTGCCCGAGGGCGGAACCCTGGTGAAGAACCCCGTGCAGGGGCCACCCGGCTTCCAGATCGAGAACGTCTTCGTGCTCGCCGGTGTGCCCGCGATCATGCGCGGCATGCTGGGTGATGTCGGCCCGCGCCTGCGCACCGGAGCGGTGGTGATCAGCAGGACTGTCCGCGTCACGGGTTCCGGCGAGGGCCTGATCGCCGCCCCGTTGGAGGCCGTGGCCAAGGCCCATCCCGATATGTCGCTGGGCAGCTATCCGTTTTTCTCGCCGCCGGATGTCTATGGCGCCAACCTGGTGGTGCGCGGCCGAGATCCGGTCGAGGTCGATGCGGCTGTCGAGGAGCTGGTCGTGGCGCTGACGGAGGCCGGCGCGGCCAATATCGAGAAGATCGCGCCAGAGGCCTGACGCCTTCAGGGCCTGGTAGGGACAGTGGGACTCGAACCCACACGGATTGCTCCAACGGATTTTAAGTCCGAGGTTGGCGTTGTTTTTAAAGGATATTTTCGGATTGTGCTAAAGCGCTGTGCTAATTGCAAGTCCGATGTGGGCAAAGCGAGGACGATTTCTGAAGGTCGCATCTTTGCTCTAAGGCGACCTGTAGAAACTCCGCTTCATGGCATTGTCTGAGGTAATACCGGCCTGACTTTGTGCGGAGGAATAAACATTAGCGGCTCAAGAGGCAAATGTTGGTCGAGAAGATCTTGAACTAGCGATATGAAGCCAGCGCGCGCAGCATTAACATTAAGCAAATTATTCGATCCATTCCGTTATCTTCTCGGCTTTGAAATCCGCGTATTAATGCATGTGAAATGCATTCAAGCGTATGTTAGGTCAAACTCAGGGCCACGGTGCAAGGCGTTGCTGGCGATACGTGAACGAAGGCGATCATTGACGGCTGAATGCCAGAGGAGATCACATCTAGTCGGTAGAGTGCTGCCTCGCGCGCCATTACACTTTCGGTGTTTCAAGAGACCGTTCCCCACGGTCCGCCAACCGCCTAGGCGCTTCGGCTCAACATGGTCGAAGGTCGGGTAGTTAGGCCCGTTGTGGGGCTTCTTCCCAATACGACTCACCGGATCCCGCACCCGGCGCAAAGTCCTCCTTGCGCCCAGTGGAGCATGACGCGCACAGGCTTTCGCCCTGGCTTGGTCACTTGATGGTGTCGCGGCAGGAGACGGCGCGGCCCCTGTTGACCCCGGGCGAGGTGATGCAACTTCCGCCGCAGGAGGCGCTGGTCTTGGTCTCTGGCCTGTCGCCCATTCGCGCCGGCAAGGTTCGCTACTTTATGGATCGGTAGCTGACGGGGCGGGTGGTGGCCCCGCCGGACAAACCACAAAGATCGGCCCAGTCTCAGCGTTCAGAGTGGACGCAGCCTGCGACGGCGGAGAAGGCGCCGATCGCAACAGCCGACGGCGGGCTTCGCCGAACGCCGGAGGCGGAGTTGATCCCCGACCCGGTCACCCGCCCGCAATCCACGCAGCAGCCGGATCTGTTCGACAGGCCGGCCACAGAAACCCCGTTTGACGAGCCGTTGAATGCAGGCTTGGCCAAGGTGGCGCGTCAGGCGTCCATGGACCCGCGCGACGGCATCGATCTTTGAGGACGCCATGAAAATTCAGACTAGAGTTTTCCTGCCTGGTGACCTTGTGCGCGACCTCGACGAGACATCGCGCAGGACCCGAAAATCAAAGTCCGAACTTATGCGCGCGGCGCTGGCGGCCTACCTCTCTCCCGACAGCGCGGCGACTGCTGAGGCCGCTTTGCATCGCCGCCTCGATCGCCTGACGCGCCAGTATGAGCGGCTTGAGCGCGACCTCACCATTTCCAATGAGGCGTTCGCGCTCTTCGTGCGGACATGGCTGAAGGCCATGCCGGTCATGTCGACGAGTGATGATCAGGCCGCCACCGACCGAGGCCGGGAGCGTTACGCTCGCTTCATTGACGCGCTGGGGCGGCGGTTGAGCGAAGGCGGCTTCCTCCGTGATGAGGTCATCGTGGATAGGGGAGCGGGCAAGGGGGAAGTCTGAAGGTCATTGCAGCCAGAGCGTTCCAGGGCCTGCGCCCCTGGGAAGTGCTGGACATCGCCGAAATCGAAGGCGTGACCGTTCACCCGCTTTGGACCGATCAACCTTGCATCTGGCATGTGAATGACGACCGAAGGTGTTGGTTGTTCTCGAGGGAAGCTTAGACATGCAGGTTCGCGACGATGGCGTCGAAGAGCCCACAGACTGACCCTAGGCTCGATTTTCCAGCCCGTACGAGGTGCACGCACCGCGCCACTACACCGGTATCGCGCCCCGGTCGGCGAGCGCGCTGGGAGCATCTGTTCAGCTCTTGCTTGGGTGTGAGAGGCTTGGAACATCTGGCGGGGCGGGGGCGCCCGGGCGAGAGCCTACCGCACCTGCAGGCCCGGTCAGCGATAGGCGGCGATCAGATTTCGACAACTTTCCGCTGACAGTGTCGCCATCATCGTCAGGCGCTCTGTTTCCATGCCGTCGCGCGCTTGAACCGCCAGTCCTTCAATCAGCATCGCGACATAGTCGGCAATCAGGTCCGCTTCCAAAGCCTTGGATAGAACACCCGCGACAATGGCTTGCTCCAGGCGCGCCTTCACCCAATTACGTGTTGCGCGCCTCATGGCGCCGGCGACGTCCTTGAGGTCCTCGGCGCCAGGCGAAGCGGTCAGAAGCCCCGTCGCGGCGAAGCACCCCGCAGGAGTGTCGATATCGGCAAAGGCCGCCGCGGCTGCAGCCAGGAGGCGCGCTATCGCGTCAGCCGGATCGGTCTCCTCGGAGGCCGCCGCGAAAATCGGGTCGCCGTAACGCCGCGCATAGAGCAGCGCCGCTTCGCGATAGAGATCTTCCTTGGACTTGAACGCCGCGTACAGACTGGGCGGAGCAATCCCGGCGGCTTGGCACAGGCGTCCGATACTGACGCCATCATAGCCGTGGTCCCAGAACAGCCGCAGGGCGCGATCCAGCGCCTCATCCCGATCGAAGCTGCGATTACGTCCGCGCGCCACAACAGTCCATTTCTCTACCGATTGTTCCAAACAGGCTCTTCTGAGATGTAATATTTATCGATCGATAAAGAAATTGGAGCCCTAATGCAACGCCCCACATTCGTCGCATCCGATGCGCCGCTGCGATATGAACTTACGAGCGCCAACGGTCGCTTTGACATTGTTTCTGTCCCCTTGCCCGAAATCCCGCTGGCCTCCGACCAGGTGGAAGTTCGCATCATCGCCGTGAGTCTAAACTATCGCGATCTGTTGGTCGTCGATGGCGTCTATCCGGGCGTGAGCGAGGGACTGTCGCCGCTGTCGGACGCGGCCGGAATTGTAACGGCCGTGGGCGACGGGGTCACCCGCTGGAAGATCGGCGATCGTGTGTCCCCGACTTTCATGCCGGCGTGGTCGGAGGGCCCCTTCGCCCGTCACCATCGCGCCTCGGCCCTGGGCGGCGAGTCCGATGGCGTGCTGAGCCAACGCCTCGTGATCGGCGAGCACGCGCTTGTCGCCATCCCCGACAGTCTCGAATTTGCCGAGGCGGCTGCGCTACCTTGCGCCGGTGTCACCGCATGGCATGCCTTGGTTGAACGCGGTGGGTTTGGCAAGGGCAAGACCCTGCTCGTCCAAGGCACCGGCGGCGTCGCCCTTTTCGGACTGCAGATTGCAAAGGCTCTTGGCGGACGCGTGATCCTGACCTCTTCGAGCGATGCAAAAATTGAACGTGCGCGCGCCCTGGGAGCGGATGAGACGATCAACTACCGCACCCACCCAGAGTGGCATGAGCAGGCGTTGGAGCTCACCAATGGCGATGGCGTCGATCACATACTCGAGCTGGGCGGGCCCGATACCTTTGCATCGTCCATCGCGTGCCTGGCGCCGGGCGGCGTCATATCGCAAATCGGCGTCCTGACAGGCTTTGGTTCGCAACCTCTGCTGGGCCCAGTGCAAGGCTTGAATGCCGAGATCCACGGGGTGACGGTAGGCTCACGTCAACATTATGAGGCATTGGCCGCCTTCATCGACCTGCACCAGATCAGGCCCGTAATCGATGCTCGCTTTCCGGTGAGCCAAATTAGCGGGGCATTTGATCTGATGCGAGGCGGTGGCCATTTCGGCAAGATTATCGTCGAGCTCTAGTTTGAGCTCCCAATAGGTTGTCCATCCGATCCTGACCGGGGCCTCTGAAGGTTGCGAAGCTTCAGACGCCGGAGGATCGGATGACCCCGCGGAAAACTGCCCGGTAGACGCCCCACAGGCGCGCCGAGCTGGTGCGACGGGTTCAGACGAGGTCAACGCCCAAGGCCGTGCCTACGGCCTTGGGTGTTGACCCTTCGACGCTCGCCAAATGGGTGAAGTGGCTCACTAACAACCTGACCTTCGGAGCATGGCCCACCGTCTTCGGCGAGGTCAGGATGACTACGACGCTGTTCGACCGACGGACCCCTCGCCGTGACATCCTCTAGACCGCAAAAGACAGATACTGGCAGACCCCAGAACGGTTCAAACTTGGGCTTTGAGAACATAGATCGCGAAGGTTGGGTTCGCGCTGATCCAGCGATCCAGCACCGTCCAGCCGCCACGCCCGGCGATCGCCTCGAAGACCGCAGGGACGTATTTATAAGAGTTTTCGGTATGGATGGTTTCGCCAGCCGCGAACTGGAAGCCGTGTTCCCCAACCATCACGAGATGGTCGCGACGGCTCTCCAAATGCATCTCGATCCGACTCTCGTCGGCATTCCAC